>CALVSC010000001.1 GCA_944358855.1 uncultured Bacilli bacterium
GTACCGTGCGTAAGCGCTCCTAACTAGGTCTTTTATTTGTTTTAAGGAGGATTTATGAAGATATTTTTATTAGCTGGTAAAGCAGGGTGCGGTAAGGATTTATTAGGTAGATATATGAAAAGACAGTATGATTTTAATGGTCATAATGCTTGTATTTTACATATTACAACTCCTTTATATGAGTATGCTAAAAATTATTTTAGCTGGGATGGTAATATGACTAATAAGCCTCGTCAGTTTTTGCAAGAGATGGGTATTGAGATTATACAGAAAAAGTTGGGTAAGAAATATTTCTTAATTGATCGTCTTTGTGAAGATATTGATATTCTAAAAAATTTCTTTGATGTTTTTATTATTACGGATGGAAGACTTATCTTTGAGTTTGAAGAGTTAAAGAGACGTTTCCCTGAACTTAAAATTATTCATGTTATACGTGAGGATTATGATAATAAGTTAAGTGTAGAAGAAAAAACTCATATTACGGAAGTAGAGATGGAAGAATACCATGATTATGATTATTTAGTACGTAATACTTCTAAAGATCGTTTATTAGAAGAGGCGGATAAAATTATTGGCCTTGAAGAGAAAAGAGATGATGTAGAATGAATCATCTAATTGCAGTTGTTGGTATGAGTGGTAGTGGGAAAAGTGTCGCTACTGATTATTTAGAAAGTATTGGCTGGAAAAAGTTATATTTTGGTGGTATTACTTATCGTTTGATGGAGGAAGCTGGAGTTGTTCGTACTAGTGATGGTAAGAGTGAAAAAGAATTTCGTGAACAACTAAGAAAAGAGCATGGTCCAGCGTGTTATGCTAAGTTTTTAGAGCCTGATATTAAAGAAGCATTAAAGAAAGGTAATGTTGTTTTAGATGGTCTTTATTCTTGGTATGAATATCAATATTTAATTGAAAAGTTTCCTAATTTAAAATTAATATGTATTGTTGTAGATAAAGAAATACGTTATGAAAGAGTAGCTGTTAGAAGTAATCGACCTTTTACGCGAGAAGATATTATTTATCGTGATATTTCAGAGATTGAGAATTTAGCGAAAGGTGGTCCTATTGCGTATAGTGATTATTATTTATTTAATAATGGTAGTATAGATGATTATATGAAGAGATTAACTTTTATAATAGATGATATTAATAAACATGAAGGAGAGAAGTAAAATGAAAAAAATGACTCATAATGAAATACGTGAAATGTGGTATCGATATTTTACTAGTCATGGACATAAAAAAGTAGAAAGTGCATCTTTGATACCAATTGATGATGATAGTTTGTTATGGATTAATGCAGGGGTTACTCCCTTAAAGAAGTATTTTGATGGAAGGGAAGTTCCTGATTGCAGAAGAATTGTTAATATTCAAAAATGTATTCGTACGAATGATATTGAAAATGTTGGTCTTACGAAGCGTCATCAAACTTTCTTTGAAATGATGGGTAATTTCTCTGTAGGAGATTATTTTAAAAAAGATGCGATAGGTTTTGCCTTTGAGTTGTTGACTGGTGATGATTGGTTTCAAATACCGAAAGAATTATTATATGTTACATATTATCCAGAAGATATAGAAGCAAAAGATAGATGGATAGAGTTAGGCCTTGATCCTAGTCATTTAATTCCTTTAGAAGAAAATTTCTGGGAAATTGGTGAAGGACCATGTGGACCTGATTCTGAGATTTTCTTTGATAGAGGAGAAAAGTATGATCCTAATCATGATGCTTTAGAGAAGTTTAAAAAGGATGAAGATCAAGAACGTTTTGTGGAGATATGGAATAATGTATTTAGTCAGTTTAATGCAAAAGAGGGAGTTTCTAGAGAAGATTATCAAGAACTTCCTAGTAAGAATATAGATACTGGTGCAGGTCTTGAAAGATGGTGTTGTATTTTTCAAGGAGTAGATAGTAATTTTGAAACAGATTTATTTGTGCCTATTATTGAACATATAGAAAAGTTAGTTAATTTTTCATATAGTGGTCAAAAAGAATTTAAAATTATTGCTGATCATATACGTGCGATTACTTTTGCTTTAGCAGATGGTGCTTATTTCGATAATAATGGACGTGGTTATGTACTTCGTAGATTATTGCGCCGTAGTGTACGTTTTGGAAAGAATTTAGGATTATCTGGTCCTTTCCTTTATAAATTAGTATCTAGTGTTGTTGATGTTATGAAAGATGCTTATCCATATCTTTTAGATAGACGTGCTGATGTAGAGGCATTAATTTTAGAAGAGGAAAAATTGTTCTTAAAAACATTAGAAGCTGGAGAAAGACGTTTAAAAGAATTAGTTGAAGATTCTTTAGATGGTACTATTAGTGGTGAAGATGCGTTTAAGTTATATGATACTTATGGTTTTCCTTTTGAACTTACGGAAGAATATCTTGCTGAACTAGGTTATAAAGTGTCAAAAGAAGAGTTTGATAAATATATGAATATACAAAAAGAATTAGCTAAGAAAAATAGTAAGAATAAAACAAGTATGGCAAGTCAAAAGAAAGTGTTGTTGGATTTTAAAGAGAAAAGTCAATTTGTATATGGTATCTATCGTTTAAAAACAAGTGTTTTAGCTATTTTTTCTAAAGATAGTATTGTTGATAAAGTTGATCATGATTGTTATATTGCGTTAAAGAGAACTTGTTGTTATGCTGAATCTGGTGGACAAGTTAGTGATACAGGTATGATTATTGGTAAGAATTTTAAAGCTCGTTTATTAGATTGTTTTAAGGCTCCTAATGGGCAACATATTCATAAAGTAAAGTTATTAGATGGTGTTATTTCTTATGGTGATGAATGTGAAGTTATTCTTGATCGTGATAGACGTAAAAAAATAGAGTGTAATCATTCTAGTGTTCATATGTTACAGTATGCACTACAACAATGTGTATCATCTCAAATTAAACAAGCTGGTAGTTATGTAGATGAAAATAAATTAAGATTTGATTTTACTTATTCTGGTAAGATGAGTGATGATAAGATTATTGAAGTTGAGAACTTTGTTAATGATATGATACAAAAACATATTATTGTTTCTACAGAAATTATGCCTATTGATAAAGCTAAACAACTAGGAGCAATGGCGTTATTTAATGAAAAATATGGGGATGTTGTTAGGGTTGTTAAAATTGGTAAGTCTATGGAATTATGTGGTGGAACACATGCTGCTAATACAAAAGATATAGAAAAGTTTGCAATCTATAGTTATGAATCTAAAGGTAGTAATTTATTTAGAATTGAAGCAGCAACTGGTAAAAGATCAGAAGATATTTTATATGATGTTGTGAAACCATATAAAGATGAGATTATTAAATTATTATTAAAAGCAAAAGAAATTATTGAAGAAGCACGTAGTCTTGGTATTAAATTAGATTTTGATGCAGATGTTGAACAAACAAAGCCAGAGACTTTTAAAGATATTGTATTTTGTCGTAATGAATTACAATATGTACAAGGTGAAGTTAGAGATTTAGAAAAGAAGTTTAGAGACTTAAGAGAAAAACAGGTTTTATCTAACTTAGATATTTATCGTGAACATATTAAAGACTATAATGGTACTTTTGGACTTATTATGACAGTTGAGAATAAAGATGTTAATTTACTTAAGAGTGTTTGTGATGCAATGATAGATGAAATGGGTACTGGTTTTGTATTCTTTGCTAATATTAAAGACAATGGAAGTATTAATTTTATTTCTCGTAGTAATTGTCATGCTAATAGTGGTCTTATTGTTAAAGATGCTAGTGTTTCTTCTGGAGGTAATGGTGGAGGTAGTCCTACTTTTGCTCAAGGTGGAGGTAAGACAAAAGATGCGTTACCAAAGATTTATACACATATTGAGAAAGTGTTAAGAAATGAAGAATAATTATTTGTTAGAAAGTGAAGATAATTATCTGGTTGAGATGAAGATCCAAGAGATTATTAAAAATAATGATTTCTTGGGATCTCCTTATCACGTATATAATATGGATGAAGATAAACTAAGTCAGGTTTTAGAAGATTTAGATACTTATGGATTGTTTTCTTCTAAAAAAATAATAGAAGTAAATCATATAGAAAATTTAAGTAGTGATACAAGTGATAAGGATATTAAACATTTTATTCAATACTTTATGAATCCACTAGATACAAATTTAGTTTTTGTTACAGCTAATAAGTTAAATAATACTAAGAAATTAACGAAGGATTTAAAGAAGTATTTAGAGGTAGTTAATGTCAGTTGTAATGCTTTAGATTTTGTGAAAGGGCAATTAAAAGATTATAGTTTAGAATCTGGTGTTGCTAGAAAGTTAGTGGATTTATGTTTAGAAGATATTGGTAGATTATATCAAGAATGTTGGAAGTTAAAGATGTATCGTTATGATACGAAGAAAATATCTTTGGAGGATGTTAATACTTTAGTAATACGTAAATTGGGAGATAGTAAAGATTTAACGTTTGAGTTTGTAAGAGTTTTAGCTTCTAAAGATAAAAAGGAAGCGTTAAAGAAGTATCATGAGTTACAAGAGTATTCGATTGATAGTCTTCCTTTAATAGGGTTACTTGCTAGTCAGTTTTTAATTATGTATCAAGTAAAGTTGTTAGAGAAAAAGAGTCATTCTAATAGTGATATTGCTACTATACTTGGTGAAAAGCCATATCGTATTCAAAAGACGAGAGAGTTAACGAAATATTATAGTTTAGATGAGTTAGGTAGTATATTAAGAAGTCTTAGTGATATGGATTTAAAGATTAAGACTACGGATGTAGATGGTAGTTTTTTAATAGAGTTATTTATTTTAAAAAATACTTAAAAAAGTCAAGAGTTATTGCTCTTGGCTTTTTATTTTTTCTAATCTATCATATATTTCTTTTAAATTTTTTTCATATCCTATTTCTTTAGGGTGATAGTATTTTTTATTTTTTAGTTTATCTGGTAAGTATTGTTGAACTACATATGCTCCTTTATAGTCGTGTGGATATTTATAGTTAGTTGCGTTTGTTTTTATATGGGCTGGAATACTTCCTACATTTCCTTGTTCAATATCTTTTATGGCTTCATCTAGCGAGGTGTGGGCTGTATTACTTTTTGGTGATAGAGCCATTTCACAAACAATTTCTCCTAGAGGAATTCTTGCTTCTGGTAGTCCAACTCTTTCTGATGCGTTAATAGCAGCATCTAATCTAGGTCCTATGGCAGGGTTTGCTAGTCCTATATCTTCATAGGCTATAACGGATAATCTTCTGTAGATTGAGTCAAGGTCTTCTTCTACTAATAATCTTGCTAAGTAGTGTAGGGCAGCGTCTACATCACTTCCTCTTATTGATTTTTGTAATCCGCTTAGTACATCGTAGTGTCCTTCTCCGTTTTTATCAGAAAAGAATACGGGTTTATTATTTATCTTTTTAATCTTTTCTTCTGTTATTTTTTTATCGTCTGTAGAGTAGTAAGCAACTTCTAATAGGTTGTAAGCGTATCTTAAGTCGCTTCCAGAGAGTTTTGCAATTAGTTCAATACTTTTGTTGTCAATTTCAATTCCTTCTAAATCGGGGTGTTTTATGGCCTTTTTAAGGCCTTCTATGATATCTTGCTCTTCTAGGTCATGTAATTCGAATATTTGACATCTACTACGTATAGCAGGGTTAATGGCATGATATGGATTAGAAGTTGTCATACCGATTAATGTTATTAATCCACTTTCTAATTGTGGTAGTAAGATATCTTGTTTATCTTTATTTAATCGATGTATTTCATCCATAATTAAGATGATTCCGTCATACATTTTGGCTTCTTCTATTACAACATCTAAGTCTTTTTTTGTGTTGATAGTAGCGTTTAAAAAACGATATCTTTCTCCTAAATCATTTACAATGGCGTTTGCAATAGAGGTTTTTCCTATTCCTGGTTTTCCATATAGTATCATGGAAAATAGTTTTTTATTTTTTACTAAGTTTGATAGTATTTTGCCATCTCCAACTAAGTGTTTTTGACCAATTATATCATTTAGAGTTTTAGGTGCTAATTTTAAAGCTAAAGGTTTGTTCATGTTATCACCATTTCTATTGTATCATATCTTAGGGTTATTTCTTTTTACTTTTTGATATTGATGGTAGAAGCCTTTGGCGTCTTCTTCATCTGTTGCGATTAGTTCCACTAGTTGATCAAAGTAGTTATCTCTCGGTTGTTGATGGTAATATTCTCCTTCATATCTTTTTTTACTTTGTTCTAGTAGTTTATTTACTTGTTGATTTAGTCTGTATCTTTGAAATGTTCCATCACTTATTGCTTGTATTAGTTTTACGGTAAAGTTAATGTTATTTTGAATGGTCTTTTCTTTTAATGTTCCGTTAGGATAACGAAATTCTATTTGACTTTCACTTGGTCTAATATGTACGGCATCTAAATCTGTAAATATATTGGGTAGGCGTCTATGTTCTTCATCTATTATTCCTTGAAAGAATTCTCTTTCTTTTTTACCCGTTAACAATCTTGGCCTTATTAATCTTGCATAACCATCTAGTGTCTCTCTTTCTTCTCCATAATCTCCCATATAGAAAGCATATATTTCTGGTTCATAGATTGCTAGTATTTGAGCTAGTGTTTCATAAAACTCTCTTTTATTTTTTGTGGTTGAAATATCTACCGTAACGTGATTACTACAAGTAGAGGTTATTTGAGCATGCAGTTCTCGTAACATTTTACAAATTTTTTTTAATTCTTTCCAATCGTAGGGAACATCATGCATAATTTTACTAGATAGTTCTCCACCTACAAAACGTCTTATACCGGGTATTCCTATCTTTTCTTTCGTCACAGTTGCATCTTCGTCTAAATACCACACATCATATGGTAGTTTTTTAGCATAATGCCTATAGATATATTCAATTGGTAAATGTTCTTTTTTACTTTCTTTTTTTATATCAGCTAATAAAACATCAGCAAATTCTATTTCTACACCAAACGTTTGGTCTTTATTAAATCCTAAATCTGTTCTATATTTCATGTGTCCTCCTTATAGGGAACTTCATTATACTACTTTTCTTTTTTATAGGAAAGTGTAAAGTTGTATTTTTTTGATATTTATTCTATACTAACTATAGGTGATACTATGAAAATAGAGGATGCTATCGAAGATTTTATACAATATTCTTTGTTTGAAAAAGGGTTAACTGATCAAAGTGTTAAGTCTTATCGTAATGATTTAGATGTTTATTTAAATTTTTTAAAAAACAAGAATATTTCTGTTGTTTCTGATATTAAAAGTGATGATATAAAAGAGTTTTTAAAGATGCGAAGTAATAGTGAGACTACAGCAACGATTGCTCATAATTTAACGGTTATTAAGAATTTTCATAAGTATTTAATAAAAGAAAATATTGTAAAAGAAGATGTTTCTTTATTTATTTCACGACCTAAGTTAAAAAAGAGTATTCCTAGGGCATTAAGTGTCGATGAGGTTGATTTACTCCTTGATATTCCACTATCTACGCCATTTGACTATCGTAATAAAGCTATGTTAGAATTAATGTATGGAGCAGGACTTAGAGTGAGTGAATTAGTAAGTCTTAATCTAAATCAAATTGATTTAGAAAATGGAATGATACGTATTCTTGGAAAAGGAAGAAAAGAAAGAGATATTCCTATAGGAGAATATGGTATTTATTATTTAAAACTTTATTTAGAACATCGTAGTGCTTTAGTTAAAAATACTTTAGTAGATTCGTTGTTTTTAAATAATCATGGGAAACAGATTACAAGACAAGGATTTTTTAAGATTTTAAAACAATTACTTATCGATAAAGGGTTAAATCCTGATGTTTCTCCTCACACTTTGCGTCATAGTTTTGCTACTCATTTGCTTAGTAGAGGTGCAGATCTTAGAAGTATTCAAGAGATGTTAGGGCATTCTGATATTTCGACTACTAAGATTTATACGCAAGTAAGTTTAGAAAAAGTGGAGGAAGATTATAAGAAATATCACCCTAGGGAGCATAAAGGAGATTGGAAAGAATGAGATTTAAACGTATATTTTTAATGGTTTTAGATTCCGTTGGAGTAGGGGAAGCGAGTGATGCACTAAATTATGGTGATGGTGGTGCTAATACATTAGGGCATGTTCGAGATCATTATGATTTGTTTATTCCTAATTTAAAGAAAATTGGGTTTTTAGATACGATTAATATGAATGATAATCCAGATGTTGAAGCTTATTATACAATAGCTAAGCCAAATAACGCTGGTAAAGACAGTTTAAATGGTCATTATGAGATGATGGGTATTGAAAATGATATTCCGTTTAAGACGTTTAACCAGGGCTTTACGTTTGATATTTTAAATGGTATTGAACAAGTTACTGGTCGTAGAGTTATAGGTAATAAGTGTTGTCATGATGATTCTATTATACAAGAACTTGGTGAAAGGCAACAGAATTATGGAGCGTTAATTATTTATACTTCTGCTGATTCTGATTTACAAGTTGCTGCACATGAAGATTGTATTCCGGTTGCTACATTATATGAGTATTGTGAAAGAATTAGAGCACTTACTTTACGGGATGAGTGGAGAGTTGGTCGAGTAATTGCTAGACCATTTACTGGTACTCCAGGACATTATAAGTTTATTCATAGTGGTAGAAGAGATTATTCTGTTAAACCTCCGAGAAAGTCTGTTTTGGATAGTTTAGTTGAAAATAAATATAATGTTATTGGTATTGGCAAGATTAATGATATTTTTGATGGACAAGGTATTAATAAACAGATGAAGGCTAATAATAATAGTGAAGCTATTAATAAATTTACTGATATTATAGATAAAAACTTTACTGGACTATGTATGGTTAATTTATCTGACTTTGATAGTTTATATGGCCATACAAGAGATGTTGAGGGTTATGGTAAAGCCCTTGAGGAATTAGATGTAGAAATCCCGATTATTTTAAATAAATTAGATACAGGAGATTTGCTTATTATTACAGCAGATCATGGTAATGATCCTACTTTTGCAGGTAGTGATCATACTAGAGAAAATGTACCAGTTATATTGTATAGTCGTGATTTTTTAGAGCCAAAGCGGTTGGATGCTTTTGATACATTTGCAAATATTGGCGCAACAATTGCTGATAATTTTGATGTAGAAATGCCACCGATTGGTAAAAGTATATTAGATAGTTTGGAGTAGTTTTATGAATGTCGATAAGCCTATTATTTCAGTTATTTCTGACCAATACTCAGAAGATGATTACAGTGTGTTAGTAGAAGATGCAATGAAGCAATTAGATCAAGATAAGTCACATCTACCGTTTGTGCATCATATTTATGTTCCTTTTTTTGAACAGGGAATTCCTGTTGTTCATATGAGACCTAAAAGGTTTTCAGATGGAACATTATCTTATGTTTTAACAACTTTTATGCCTAAGAATATTGGATTTCAAAATATGATTGATTTAAAGCATAAAATTAAGGAGTTTGAAGCAGGTTGTGATATTTCTAGAGAAGAAGTAGTGTATGTGAAAGATAAGAATTCTTTTGGGGGTTATGATTATGAGTTTTATCCTCCTGTTATTGAAGAGAAAACAACACCTTTAACAGATATATGTGATATGTTTTATAGAGATGCAAATGGAATGTCTTCTGATGAAGAAAAAAAGATGTTTTCAAAATTTAGAGAATTTGATTTAAATAGTATGTTTTTTGATGAAAGCTATTTATCTTATCCTATTAATCATAATGGTTGTGGCGTTATTTTAATTAATCAAGAGGGTAGAGTAAGGCCTTCTCCTGTTACTAAAAATGTGCATATTGAAACGTTATCTTATTTACTATCTGAAGAAATAGGAGAGGATGTTACTGGAAAATATACTTTCCCTGAAGTTGTTTCCGATTATAAAATGGGTGTTGTTTTAATAAGAGATGGTCAAACACAAATGTTTATTCCTTCTCAAATTACAGATGAACAAAAAAAGGGACTTATCGAAGTTTATGAAGATTTGTATGATTCTTCTTGTGGTGGGGACTTTGGAAACTCTATTACTTGCGCTACATTAGGTGATGATAATCATGTAATAGATGCTGGTTCTAGAAGAGATGATATCTTAGAGATATTTAATCGTTTTTCTTCTCATGAGGTAGAAGAGGGGAGCAATAGAAAAAGAGTCTAGGTTAGGCTCTTTTTTTTGTTATACTCCCCCTACTTTTTTTCTTTAAAATTTTCGCAGACAGTCTCTTCTACTTTTTTACAAGAATCGTTATTACAAGTACATCCTACTTTTATTTCTTTTAATTTACAACAATTTGTTTTACAATCATTATGCTTACATGTTTCTACATCACACTTAATATTATTCATATAATCCCTCCTTAATCTTAGTATGCGTTTATTTTCTTTTTTTATTCTTTCCTAATTTAAATCGAGATGGGTAATTGTTCATCTTTTATTATTTCGATTCATTTTAGAGCATTCTAATATTGGAGTAGTTGTAGTGTAGGCGTTTGTTTCTTATTATATATAATATATAATGTAATATAATAAGGTTATCTATAATATAGAAATAAAAAGATATATAATTAATTTATATATCAGTAAAAAAAATAATTTTAAATTGTTGTTAATTATATAATTTATTATTTAATAAATAATCTATATTAAATATAGTATAATGTAGTAGATATATAAGTTATTAGATAAAAATATATTATTTTTTATTATTTTTCTTTAATTTTTTATTTTATATCTAACTTCCTATAATTGATATTATGTTAACTTCTTATAGGAGTACTATTTCGATGGTGGTAAGATAATAGTGTTTTTCTTTATTTCTTCTTTTATTCTTTTTAATACGTATTGTTGTTCATTAGGATAATTAGTATGAAATGTTAATATAGGAATACTTGCTTTTTTACATATTTCTTGAACTTTTATGTCACATTGTTTTCTTTTGGGTTGATTATGAGTGTTGTCATTTAATTCTATTAATAATAATAGTTTTTTATAATCTTTGGTAAATATCGCATAATCAATATTTCTATATAGTTCATTTTGATATTTTATATTACTTTCTTTTTCTATTATAGTTGCGAGATTTATTTGTGGTATTATTTTATATTCTTCTTCTAGTGGTTTTAGTTTTTGATAAAATTTGTTTTCTTTTTCTGTTAAAAATTCTTTTCTTTTATAATTAACATTAGTGTTTCTTTTTAATTTATTTTCTGTATAATGACCAATAAATCCTATTATTAAAAAAATAATTAACCACATTAACATGTTGTCCATTGTTATCCCCTACTCTTTCTATAGTAAAAAAGATTCCTTTTGGAATCTATACTTTTCTTGATTGAATTTCTGCGATTTTTTCAAATACTTCTTTGGCATTATCTTCATTGATTTCTGTATATCCTAGTTCTGATAATGCTTGTACTTTAGCAGAGTTTAATTCTTGTGTTCTTGATAATTTTTCTTCTTTTTTATGTTCAATATCTTGAACGAAACGTTTATGGGTTTCACTTATTTTATTTTTAGAAGCTCCACCATTATTATATAATGTCATGGCACTAAACATAATACTTTCAAAGATAAATTGTTTATCATTATTAAAAACAAATTCCATTGGATCAGTAAATCCTAGAGCTTTAGACATATAAGCTAATATGTATTTTAATTCTTCTGTTGTTTCCATTGATTGTAAGAAATGATGTAGGTATATATATGTGTTATATGTTTCTTTTGTTTTATCTGTTGCTAGTTTTTCTTTTAATAAATTAATAATATCTGATAATAGTTCTTGTTCTTTTTTATTAAAACCTTTTAAATCAGCAATTACTTCTTTATTAGAAGAATCTTTTACGCCTTCTTTTAATCTATTTTCTACTTCTATAATATATTCACCATTAATTTTTATATCTTTTAATTCATCAATACTTTCTATATTTAATAAACTTAGTAATTTGGCTGCTTTTTCTTTTGGCCAGTCATTTAAATTTTCTATAGCTAAATAGTTGTATAACATTTGTCTAGAAACTCCTAAGTATTTTGCAAGTCTTACTTTACTGATTCCTAGTTCTGTTAGTACTACGTTTAATTCTTTCATGTTTATTTACCCTCCTAATATAATTATAGACATAATAGTGTTAATAATCAAGTGTAAATTGACACATATTTTTTGTTTTGTTTACTTTTCAATGATTGCGCCACCTAAACAGATTTTATCTTTATTATAAAATACAATATATTGTCCAGGTGTTATGGCTCTAATATTATTTTTAAAAATTACTTCTATTTTATTATCTTTTTCTATTATTTCTTCTACTTCTTCTAAGGCACCACGTGATCTTATTTTTGCAAATATTGGTTTTGTTATTTCTTCTTTTTCTACTAGATAATTCATGTTGTTTGCTATTAATTTGTGGTGATATAAAGAATTGTTAGGACCTACAATTAAATTGTTTTCTTTTGTGTCTATATCGATTACATAAAGAGGTTCTTTATATGAGATATTTAGGCCTTTTCTTTGACCTATTGTATACTGGTATAAGCCGTTGTGTTTACCTAATATAGTGTTGTCTTCTAATATGATATTACCAGGTGTTCTTTTTATTTTATCTTCTAAAAAGGCTTTATAATTATCGTTTGGTATAAAACAGATTTCTTGACTATCTTTCTTTTTACTTATAGGTAGATGATTTTGTTCTGCAATTTTACGTATTTCGTCTTTTGATTGATATTTATTTAATGGAAATAATATATGAGGTATTATCTCTTTATTTATTTGACATAAGAAATAAGTTTGATCTTTTTCTAATACATCACTCATGATTAAGTGATTGTCTTTTATTTTAGCATAATGACCAGTTGCGATATAGTTTGCGTTTAATTCTTTGGCTTTGTCATAAAATAATTTAAATTTAAAGTTTTTATTACATAGTACACAAGGGTTTGGTGTTTTTCCTTCTTGATATGATTTTATAAAATTATCGATAACTTCTTTTTTAAATTCTTTTCTTAAGTCCCAGGTGTAGTGTTTAATATTTAGTATTTTGGCTATGTTTTTGGCATCGTTTATGGCTTTTTTAGTTTCTTCATTATCTAATAGTTGCATAGTAGCTCCTATTACATCGTATCCTGCTTCTTTTAATAATAATGCAGCAACTGATGAGTCTACTCCTCCACTCATGCCAATAATTACTTTTTTTTCTTCCATAGTTATCACCAAGGATATTATATCTTAAAATGGTGTTGTTTAAAAGAGTAAAGTAGGTATTAAATATGTTTCTATTATAATAATTATTATTTGGTATATTATGATAAATAGTAATAGTTTTAGGTATTCTTTTATATAATTATGCATTATGACATTTTTCTTTTTTATTATTGTTTTATATATAATATTTGATAGTTTTATTGCATAGTAACTTAGTATTATGGTTCCTAGTATATTTAATAGGTTTGGTAAGCTATATATTAGGCTTATTATCACTCCTTTTATTCCTTTTGTTATCATTATACTTGTTATTGTAAAACCCGCTATATAGGCCTTTAAAATAAGTATTATGATAATGATTGGTATTCCTATTAGTGATAGTCCTAATAACCATATCGTTATAGCAAGTGGAATGTTGTTTAAGGTTGATTGTATTAGTGTTTTCGTGTAATTAATATTTTTTATATTATTTAAATTATCTGTTATTGTCGTTTTAATTAATTCTTTATCTTGTTCATTTAAAATTGCTGGATATAATAGACCAATTATGATACTTATTATTGTTATGATAGATAGTATAAATAGTAATTTATTCTCTTTTATTTTTTTCATAGGCTCTCCTTTTTATCATTATATTTTCTTTCTTATTTCCTATGAAAAAAACTGTTTTACTTTTTTAGACATTTATTTTATAATTAATAATGAGGTGTTTATTAATGAATGAGAAAGTTGTTAAAATCGTAGCCATTGTTTTAGTTGTTGTAATGGTTGTCAGTGTTTTAAGTGTTTTATTATATTTATAAAAAAACTTCCGTTTCGGAAGTCTTTTTTTATCTATCAATATATCCTTCTAGTTCTGGCATTATGTCTTGAACAATGCCATCTTTTATATAGTATTTATTTACGATATCATTTATTCTTTTGGTATCTTTTGCTAGATATAACATCAATATTCCAGCAATTCTATTTGCAGTATATTGATCTAGTAATTTTCTATCTTCTGGTTTTATATGGTATTTTCTGGTGATATCTACTATAGGACCGTATCCATAATAATAGTTTGTCAATGCTTTCGCAATGGCTTCTACATCTTTATTTTTATCTGTTAGTTTTACTTTTGTCCATATTTTCATATCCTCATCCCCTATCGGTTATATATTTTAACATATTTTTTTATATAAATAAAGGAGAAATTAACTTTCTCCTTGTTCTAACATAGTAGTTATAAAGATTCCATATCCTTTTTTTGTATCATTTAATATTACATAGTTAACGGCTCCTATTAATTTATTATTCTGGATAATAGGAGAGCCACTCATTCCTTGTATTACTCCTCCTGATGCTTCTAGTAATGTTTTATCTGTTATTTCAAATAAGATGTTTTTACTTTTACTATCATAATCTATATTTAGAATATTTATTTCATAGTCTTTTACCACATCTTTTTCGATGTTTGTTCTAATATAGGCTCTTCCCTTTTTTATTTCCTCTTCTTTTCCTACTTCTATTTCTTCCATGTTGTTTGTTTCTTCTTTATAATCACCAAATATTCCAGCTATTTCGTTTGTATCAATTTCTCCTTCAACTGTTTCTTTATTATAGGTTGCATTTTTTTCTCCAGCGGTACCATCTCTACTCTTTTCTATTTTTGAAACGTTTGCATTAAATATTTTACCATCTTTTATTTCAAATTTTTTAGCTGTTGTTGTTTCGATGATTTCGTGTCCTAGTGCTCCAAATCTTTTGGTGTTAGGATCAATATAGGTTAATGTTCCAATACCATTTATTTGGTCTTTTACATAAAGTCCAGTTTTAACAACACCTTCATCGTTGGGGACTAAGTTGGTTGTTATTTCTAGTTCTTTATTTTCTCTTTCAACTTTAAATTTAATAGGATTATTTTTATTTTTTAAAGCGTTTACCATTTCTTCTATTGTATTTATTTTGGTATCATTAATATTTGTTATGACGTCTCCTATTTCAAATCCTGCTTCTTGTCCTATGTTTTTACCACCAACTTCGTAAAAGCCAACAATTAAAACACCATTACTGTTTACTTCTATTCCAATTGTTTTACCAGATGCGATTAAATAATCAGAATAAGCAAGTGTGGGAATGGGAATGATAGTAACAAGTAGAATTAGTAGTAGTATTAGTCTTTTTTTAAATTTTTTCAAATTTATCACCTCTTTTCTTCTACTACATTTATAGTTTTTGTTATTGATAATTTTTTATGTTAAATAGTTTTTACCATTTACACTAAATATTTACATTTTTTTTGATTTTTTTAAGGTGTTTTGTTATAGTTATACTAGAGGTGATAATAGATGGCAGATAAAAAAGATGATGATTATTATTATGGGATTCCTGATTTTATGAATAGGACTTCTACTGCTAGACGTGAAATTCGTCCTACTCCTTTGGCCCAAGCTCGTACACATTCTAGTAGTGGTTCTAGAAGTAGACCACATTTAGATGAAATGGAAGAAGATTTTAGACGAAGTAGAGATCACTCTGTTGGAGGAGAAGCTATTCGTGCTAGAAGAAGTACTCGAAAAGTTTCTAAATCTTGGATTCAAAAACTTAAAGAAAAAGCAACTAGTAGAGTTACGATAGCAGTTGTTTCTGGTGCTTTAGGTATTGTGATTGGTGCTAGTGTTATGGGAATTGGTCAAGACTATGCTATTAATTCGCAGATTGATAATCTTCCTATTGTTCAAGAAATGAGTCAAATTGTTGGTGAAAATGTTCATAGAACAAATAATGGTGAAGGTTATTTTTATGATAATTATGAGATTGCGAAAGAGGCTCGTGAAAAAATTGAAAATGGTGCAAGTCCTACTGTTGTTTTAGGAAGTATTGCTGAAAGAATGAATGAGGGTTATGCCCAAGACGATTTAGATAGCGTTGTTAATAGTATATTTGATGTTCGAGTTGGTGCAGATGAATTTGTAAGACAAATTAATCCAGAGAGATATCAAGATGGTATACATGGAGAGAATTTTATGAATGATTATCATGATGCGTTAAAAGCAATGGCTCACGGTGAGAAAGTAGAAGCGAATGATCAACAAATGCGTAATGTTTATGATACTAATCATAATCAAGAACTTGATGAGATGATTTCTGAATATGATAATGTTTATACTACAAGTCAAGAGAAAGGAATGGGTGGTAAATAATGGATACTGATACAATTGAAGTACAAGTTTATTCCTTTGATGGTAAAGATTATTTCTTAATTGAAAAGATTAAAGATTATCTTTATTTAGTTAACGAAAAAGATTCTCATGATATGATGATTCGTAAAGAAGATGTGAATGATCCTGATGTATTATTACCACTTGATGATGACGATGAGTTTGAACAAGCGTTACTATTATTAACAAGAAAGAAAATAGAAGCTGAGGAATAAAAAAAGATATCGAATTTGATATCTTTTTTTTATTCTTCTACTTTAAAGTCTTCTAGTGTACCATCTTCTGCCACAATTTTTGTAATTGCCTCTTCGGCATTTTTAAGTTTTTCATCACAAGATTTGGCAAGCTTCATTGCTTCATTAAATTCTTTAATAGCATCGTCTAGAGGTACTTCGCCACTTTCTAGTTTTTTTACGATTTCTTCTAGTCGTTCAAGACTTTCTTCAAATGTTAGTTCTTCTTTTTCTTTTGCCATAGTTTTTCCTCCTTATATTTTTGTTACTTCTGCATTGATTGTTCCATCTGTTAGAGTTATTTCTAGTTCATCATGTATTTTTATATCTTTTGTACTAGTAACTACTTTTCCTTCTTTTTTGGTCATAGAATATCCTCTTTTTATTGTTAGTAAGGGACTTAGTGTTTCTAGTTTAGAAATAACTTGTAAATACTTGTTTTTCTTAGGTTCTAGTATTTTTAATGGGTTTTCTATAATGAATGATTTCATAGTTGTTTGAAAAGCTTTTTCTTTATTTGAAATCATGAGTTTACTTGATGATTTTAGTCTTTCTAAAATACTATCAAATTGTAGTTCTTTTGCCTGGTAGATTGTTATAGGATTTTGAAAGATATATCTACTTTTTATTTCTTCTAGTTTTTGTTTATTTATATTGATTCGATGTTGTATTGTTTTATTTAATCTTATTTTTAATTGATTTAAATAGTTTTCTACATCTACTTTTTGAGGAACTGCTAGTTCTGCTGCTCCTGTTGGGGTTGGAGCTCTTAGGTCCGCAACAAAGTCTGAGATAGTATAGTCTATTTCATGCCCTACAGCACTTATTACGGGTATTTCGCAATCATAAATACTGCGCGCTACTATTTCTTCGTTAAATGGCCATAAGTCTTCAATAGATCCACCACCCCGTCCTACGATTAAAGTATCAAGGTTAAAGTCTTTCGTTCTTTCTATTTGCTTTACTATATCTTCTTTGGCATTTTCTCCTTGAACAAGAGATGGAAATAAAATGATTTCAGCTAGTGGCCAACGTCTTTTTATGGTTGAAATGATGTCTTTAATTGCCGCTCCTGTTGGAGCAGTAATTACCCCTACTCTAGTTGGTATTTTAGGTATTTCTTTTTTATGTTCTTTTCTAAATAGTCCTTCTGCCTCTAATTTCTTTTTTAGTTGTTCAAAAGCAACATAAAGATTCCCTACTCCATCTTCTAACATATCATTTACATAAATCTGATATCCTCCATTTGCTTCAAAGACACTTATTTTTCCAGTTACTAAGACTTTCATACCGTCTTCTGGCATAAATTTAATTTTTTTGGTGTTTGATGCAAACATAATAGCATTGATTCTGGAGTTTTCATCTTTTAATGTAAAATAGAAATGTCCTCTACTATGTGCTTTAAAATTAGAAATTTCTCCTTTTAAAAACACTTCATTTAGATTTATATCATTATCTATTTTATATTTAATATATCTGGTTAGTTGGGTGACTGTGATATATTTATCGTTCATTTACTCCCCTCTTTCTATTTTTCTTCTTCGTGATAAATTTTATCTAATACACCATTTATCATCTTTGTTACTGCTTCTTCTGAATATTTTTTTGATAGTTCAATTGCTTCGTTTATCGCAACAACACTTGGTGTATCTGTATATACTAGTTCATATATACTAAGAGATAAAATTGCTTTATCTACTTTGTTTAGACGATCTATTGTCCAGTTATTCATATATTTGTTAGCTAGTTTATTAATTTCTTTTTGATTTTTGATAATTCCTTCTACACTAGTTTTTACAAATTCATTTTCTACTTCTAATTGTTCTTTTATTAAATCGTCTGTATTATATTTGTTTTTAGTATTATCTAAAATATAAGTTTGGTAGATTACTTTCATTATTATTTCTCTTAGTTCGCTTCTATTTTTCATATTTTATTCCTTTCTATTAACTTCTTTTTTTAGTTCATATAGATAGTTTAGTGCTTCCATAGGAGTCATTTCTAGTGGATTTATTTGTTTTATTTTTTCTTCTATTTCATTTTTCTTTGGTTCTACTTCACTTTCTGTTAATTCAAATAAAGAAGTTTGAGTAAATGTTTCTTTTTTGACGTTTTTCTTTTCATAGACATTTAGTATTTCATCTGCTCTTTTAATTAGAGATTCTGGTAGATGAGCAAGACTTGCGACATGAATACCATAACTTTTGTCGACAGCACCGTTTTTTACTTTGTGTAGAAAGGTTATTTTTCCTTCTTTTTCGATAGCTGATACATGGACGTTTTTTAAATGCTTTAAATCTTTCTCTAGGGCTGTTAGTTCATGGTAATGGGTTGAAAACATTGTTTTTGCTTTTATTTTATCGTGAATATATTCTAGTATGGCTTGGGCTAGACTCATTCCATCATATGTTGCGGTTCCTCTTCCTAGTTCGTCAAATAGGATTA
The DNA here is from genome assembly GCA_944358855.1 of uncultured Bacilli bacterium. GTDB lineage: Bacteria > Bacillota_I > Bacilli_A > RF39 > UBA660 > Faecimonas. The sequence continues at coordinate 19,050 of CALVSC010000001.1, forward strand.
GGCTGTGTTCGGTTGCTTCGCTGATGGCGTTATTAGCTTCTTTCATTTCTACCATAAAAGTAGATTCTCCAGATACTAGGTCATCACTTGCTCCTATTCTTGTAAAGATTTTATCAAATATTGGCATGGTACAACTTTTACATGGAACAAAGCATCCCATTTGCGCCATAATTACAGTAATAGCACATTGCCTCATATAAGTGGATTTACCAGCCATATTAGGACCAGTTATTAATAAAATATCGGTTGTTCTATCCATGATGATGTCATTTGGTATATATTTATCTTTCATTACTTGTTCGACAACAGGGTGACGACAATCTATCATTTTTACAGTCTTTTCTTCTGTTAGAGTTGGTCTTACATATTTATATTGATCACTTACAATAGAAAATGATTGCAACATATCTACTTCACTGATTACTTTGGCAATTTTTTGTAGTTTTCCAGTATATCTTTTTACTACCTCACGAATGTCCATAAATATTTTGTATTCTAAGTTGATTATTTTTTCTTCGGCTCCTAGAATGATATTTTCTTTTTCTTTAAGTATTGGTGTTGTAAATCGCTCACAGTTCGCAAGTGTTTGTTTTCTATCGTATCCATATTCGTCTTTAATTAAATGCGTTTGCCCTTTCGATACTTCAATGTAATAACCAAATACTTTGTTGAATCCTACTTTTAAGTTTTTGATTCCTGTTCTTTCTTTTTCTTGTTGCTCCAACTCTAGAATAAAGTCTTTTGATCCACTACTAATTTTCTTTAATTCATCTAATTCTTCGTTGTAACCAGGTTTTATTAAATGTCCTTCATGTAAAGTAAAAGGAGCATCTTCTAAAATAGTTTTATCTAGTAGTTGGTATAGTTCTTCTAATGTTTCTATTTTTTTATCAAATCCAATTTGTTCTAGAATGTTTTTAATATTTGGTAGGGCTTGAAGGGATGTCTTTAGCTGCAATAGGTCTTTGGCATTTAAATTACCATAACTAATTCTTCCTGCTAAACGTTCTAGGTCATATACTTTTCCTAGTTCGTTTATTAAATCGTCTCTTAGAATAAATTCTGTTGAAAGTTTTTCTACCATGTCATAACGTCTTTCGATTGCTTTTTTGTCTGTTAAAGGGTTCTCAATATTATATTTTAAATATCTAGAGCCCATGGCTGTTTTATTTTTATCTAATAACCATAATAGACTGTATTGGCGTTCTCTATTTCTAAGGGTTTCTGTTAATTCTAGATTTCGTTTGGTATTATTATCGAATTCTAGATATTCGCTGTTTCTAATAATTTGACATTTTTGTAAGTGATGTAGGTCTCCTTTTTTAGTATCTAATATATAGAATAATAAGTGTTTTATCGTTGTTGTTATTCTAACATCTTCTATGTTTTTATAGATATATTCGTAGTTTTTATCATTGCATTCATCTTTGATAATCGTTACTAAGACATTGTAATTGGTTCTTAGGTCTTGAATAATTTCTCTATCGATTTCATCGTTTACAATCACTTCTTTAAATCCATGTTTTGCGACTTGTTTTTCTACTTTGTCTTTTTCTCCTTCAATTAACATGGCGTATACTTCACCAGTTGAGATGTCTGCAAAACTAATTCCATAACAATAATCAAAACTATAAATATTGGCTATATAGTTATTGCTTTTAGAATCCATATTTTCATCGATTCTAGTTCCTTTTGTAACAACTTGAATGACATCTCTTTTTACCATGCCTTTTGTTAGTTTTGGATCTTCTAGTTGTTCACATATTGCTACTTTATATCCTTTTTCTATTAGGGTGTCTACATAGGATGCATAGGCATGATGTGGGATACCACACATTGGTACTCTTTCTTCGAGACCCGCTTGTTTTCCTGTTAGCGTTAATTCTAAGACACGAGAGGCAATGATAGCATCTTCAAAGAACATTTCGTAAAAGTCACCAAGGCGAAAAAAGATAATACAATCTTCGTATTTATCTTTTATTTCCATATATTGTTGCATCATTGGACTTAATTTGTTTCTATCTACTTCACTACGTCTCATATTTTTCACCACTAGTTCTATTATAGCAAAATCTCCCTTTATTTCCTAGTGAAAAGATGATTTTATGTATGTAAAACGGGTATTTTTACGTCTTTTTGAAATAGGGTTTTTGTTCTTTTATATAATAGATTGAAAAGTTTCATTTTTCGTTTCTTTTTCTGTAGTAATACTGGATTTATATTTGCAGGTATTTTTTCAATTTCTCCAAATGATATTGCTAGTTTTTCTATTGGAATAAAAGAATTGGTCTTTTGTTCAAAGGCGTTAAGTGATTCTTTTAATATTTCTTTATAGGAGTCTGTACTTTCATTTAGTTTTATAGATATGATGTCTTTTGGTATCAGGTTTTTAGCGTATTTAATATATAGATATATAGTTTTTGTTTTTAATCCTTCTTCTTTTAATCTTAGGATGTTAAAGTCTAATAGGTTTTTTAGGGATTTTTTACTTTCTTTTTTGGTTTTTATAGATTTTAATACTAAACAAGATGATACTCTTTTTGGGGTTTTATCTTTATTTAATTCTTTTATTGTTGCTGGTTCTAAACCTAGGGCGTGATTAATTAGATTCTCTGCATTATATCCAAATTCTTCATATAATAATTTATATGATGCGTTTTTGATATCTTCCATGGTATATATGTTTAGTTTGTGTAGTTTTAACATCATACTATTACTGATTTGATGAAAGTCTGTAAGTGGTTTATGTTTGGAGCAAAGGGAAATATATTCTAATTCGTCTAAATAAGCAATCTCTACTTTTTTTTCTTTGGTAATGATATCACAAGCGGTTTTTGCTAAAAATAAATTGGTGCCAAGTCCTATTTTTACTTCTAGGTGATATTTATTAGTAAGGGTGTTTTTTAAGTCTAGTGCTAATTGATAAGTTGATTTGTTGTATAGTTCTTGATAGTTTGTAATGTCAATAAAATACTCTTTGTTGTTGTAAATATAGATATCTTCATAAAAATAAATGTTTGTTAAGTAGTTATATAGTTCTTGTTTCTTTTTACTTTTTTTTGATATAAAATCCTTTTCTATTTTTAATACTAAATATTTCTTTTTCATAATTTTTCCTCCCTTTTTCTTATCTGTTATCAGTATAGTACAATTGTTCGCGTAAAACAATCGAACAGATGAAAAAAATCGAAAAAATTTTCGGGTAAAGAAAAAAGAGGTGTTTCCTCTTTATTTTATCAAGGTTTTAAACTTGTCAATTAATTTGTCAACATAAGCACAACTTAGAAAACATACGACAGAGTCTTTTTCTTCTTTTAATTTATCGATGGTGTCTAGACTTATCATTTCTCCATTTTCTAAATTATCTACAATAATATGAGATGTGATTCCCGGATAGTCTTCTTGTCGTTCTCTATTACAATCTATTTCTGTTAAATATGTTTTATCTGCTATTTTAAAGGCGTCGATAAATTCATTTTTAAAGTCTTTTGTTCTTGAATATGTGTTTGGTACAAAGACAACAACTAATCGTTTGTTTGGGTATTTTTGTTTTACTGCTTCTAAGGTTGCTTTTATTTCTGTTGGATGATGTGCATAGTCATCGATGATAACACAGTTATTTATTTTTTCTTCCGCAAATCTTCTTTTGGCGTTATGGAAAGTTTCTAATAGTTCATGAATTTTTTCATAACTAATTCCTATTTCTTTTAATATTGTTATTGCTGCGGCTGCATTGGCAACCATATGACGTCCATATAGTGGAATGTCAAAGTGTCCATATAATTCATTATTAATATATAAGTCAAAGACAGAACCTGTTTCTAATAGTTGCATATTTTTAATGACGATATCATTATTATCGTTAAATCCGTAGAATAATACGTTGGTTTTATAATTAATTTTTCTTACTTCTTCATTGTCCCCATTTGCTACCACTAGTTTTTTTGTTTGATTAGCAAAGATTTCAAAAGTATCTCTGATATCATCTATATCTTTATAACATTCTAGGTGTTCTGCTTCAATATTAGTAATAATAGAATATGTCGGATGGTAAGCGGTAAAATGTCTATTAAATTCATCGCTTTCTACGACAAAATATTTATTCTTTTTATCGGCATGTCCATCCCCTGCTCCTATAAAGTAGTTGCAACCTACTGTTTCTTCTAAGACATGTCTAATAATAGATGATGTTGTTGTTTTTCCATGTGTTCCACTGACACCGATTGTTTCAAACATATCGATGACATCACCCATTAATTCACTATATTTTTTGATTTGTAAACCTAATTTCCTTACTCTTTGCATCTCTTTATGGTCTTCTTTAAAAGCGACACTATAGGTAACAATTGTATCTTTATCAATTTCGTGATTTCCATCATAATAAATGGGAATATTTCTCTTTTCTAAGCCATCTTGCGTAAATTTATGTTCTTTGGCATCGTCATAACCACTTACTTGGTTTCCTAAATCGTATAAGATTTGAGCTAAGGTAGACATTCCTGTTCCCTTAATACCTATACAATAGTACTTCATAATTTCACTCCTAACTATTTCTTAAAGTATACTCTACTTTTTGTTTTAGGTAAAGATTTATTTTATATTATGCGTATTCTTTTTGTTTTATTTCTTCTCTTTCTTTCTTAGAATAGATACAACCACAATAATCTTGTCGGTATAGTCCAAATTCCTTTGAAAGTTCAATACTTCTTTTATAACCGTTTTTCTTTTTAAAATCAGCATATAGATAAGTTGGTCGATATTCTAAATTTAAGTTTTCTCCAATTTCATTTAACCATTTACTATTTTTATAAGGACTAATAGAAAGTGTTGTTGTAAAGAAGTCAAAATTTAGTTTTTCTGCTACTTTAGCTGTTTCATTTAGTCGTAATTCATAACATTTATAGCAACGTTTTCCTCTTTCTTTTTCTTGTTCTAAGCCTTTAGCCATCGTAAAGAACTCATCAGGATTATATCTACCATCTAGTATTTTTATATTATCTTTGTGTAGTTTTTTTATAAATGTTTTTATTTCATTAAGACGTTTTTGATATTCTTTTTCATCTGTAATGTTGGGATTATAATATAGTATTGTGATATCAAAGTAGTCTGATATTCTTTCTAGTACAGCGGAAGAACACGGTGCGCAACAAGCGTGTAATAATAGTGTTTTTTTCTCTTTTAGACTATGTATTTGTTTTTCCATTTCTAAATCATAGTTCATACTGCCACCTCTTACAGTATTATATCATACTTTTATTTTGTGTGATATAATTAAAGTGGTGATTTTATGTACGTTATTTTAGGTCATGAAAATCCAGATGTTGATAGTATTGTTAGTGGTGTGTTGTTAGAGAGGTATTTAAACCGTCATGGGAAGGAAGCAAAGTTTATAATTCCTGATTTATATCTTGATAAAGAAAGCGTTGATCTATGTCTTTCTTATGGCATTGATCCTAGAGAGCATCAAGAGAGTTTATCTAGTGATAATAATCAATATATCTTAGTTGATCATCATGAAAGAGATGTCTTAGGCGATATTGTTGGGGTTATTGATCATCATCCTACTGTTCAAAAGTATTCTTATCCTTATTATCGAAATGAAGAGGCATCTTCTACTGCTTGTTTACTTGTCAAAGGTATGGAGGAAGAATTTACTAGAGATGAAGTGTTACTTGCTCTTTTAGCTACGATGGTAGATACCATTTCTCTTCATTCTAGTAAAACGAAAGAAGAAGATATTAAATGGGTTAAAGAAACGTGTCAAAAATATCAGTTTGATTTTCATAAACTTTATCAAGATGGATTATGTTTAACGGATTTGTCTAGTCCAGATGTATATTTAAATCATGGTTTAAAAAATTATAGTTTTGCAGATCAAAAAATCGCTTCTTCTTCTATTTCTCTTTATGATATTAGTAAAAAAGAAAATGATATTACATATGCTTCTTCTTTAGTATTTGACTATATGAGGGAAAATAGCCTTGATCAGTTTATTATGGTTATTCATGATATGAAAGATTTTCATTCTACAATCATTTATTATAGTCCTAATCGAATTACGTTTTCTAATTATGATAATATTGTTTCTAGGGGTTCTGATATTATACCGCAGGTTGAAAGAAGATGTCTTGTGAAAGATAGGAAATAAGTATTTTCTATCTTTTTTTTCATATAGTTTATTATGAATACGATGATTAGTTTTATTATTACAGGAATAGCGGGTTTATCTACTCTATTGGGAATTATTCCAATCTATTTTAAAAAGTTTAAGGAAGAAAATATTCTGCCTAATTCTTTTTTGTTTGCTAGTGGGGTTATGTTAACGATATCCTTGAGTTCTTTGCTTCCGGAAGCGATTGTTTATTTTCTTCATACTTATAATTGTTTTTTATCTTTTTTCTTTACTTTCCTTTTTATTATGATGGGTATTGTCTTTTCTTTTTTTATTACGAAAAAAATAGATAAAAGAATTGATTCTAATACTTTATACCGTTTAGGAATTGTATCTGTTATAGCGATTATTTTTCATAATATTCCGGAAGGTATTATGACTTTTTTATCTAGTAATAGTGATTTAAAACTTGGTATTTTATTGTCAATAGGTATATGTTTTCATAATATTCCAGAAGGAATTAGTGTTGCTTTACCAATTTATTATGCTACGAAAAATAAGAAAATTGCATTTTTTTATACTTTTATTTCTGGTTTTTCTGAATTGTTAGGAGCCATTCTTGCTTATTTCTTTTTAGCACCTTTTATTACTTCTTTTTTATTAGGTGTTGTTTTAGCAATTGCTTGTGGTATTATGATTTATTTATCTATATTTGAACTTATTCCAACTGCTTGTTCTTATCCGTTAACGCTATCTTCTATCTTCTTCTTTTTCTTTGGTATTCTTTTAATGATTGGGTGTTTTCTTTTATTACAATAAAAAACTAGAGAGTTACTCTAGTTCAAAGGCACCTGTATATAGTTGATAATAAGTTCCTTTTTGTTCAATTAATTGGTTGTGGTCTCCTCTTTCAATAATTCTACCATGGTCTAGGACCATAATTGCTTTAGAGTTTCTTACCGTTGATAGTCTATGAGCAATGACAAGTACTGTTCTTCCTTCCATTAATTTATCCATACCATCTTGAACAATTTTTTCTGTTCTTGTATCGATGGATGATGTTGCTTCATCTAGAATCATAACAGGTGGATTATTAATGGCACATCTAGCGATTGCTAGTAATTGTCGTTGTCCTTGAGAAAGTTGAGAACCATTTCCGGTTAACATAGTGTCATAACCGTTTGGTAATCTTCTTATGAAGTTATCAGCGTTTGCAAGTTTCGCTGCTTGGATTACTTCATCGTCTGTGGCGTTAGATTTACCATATTTAATATTATCTTTTATGGTTCCAGTAAATAGATTAGTATCTTGTAATACCATTCCTAAAGACCTTCTTAAATCATCTTTTTTAATCTTTTCAATATTAATTCCATCATAACGTATTTTACCACTATTAATATCATAGAAACGATTTAATAGATTGGTTATAGTCGTTTTTCCGGCACCTGTTGCTCCAACAAAAGCTATCTTTTGACCAGGTTTTGCATATAGTGAAATGTCGTGTAATACGATTTTATTTTCATTATAACCAAATGTTACATTTTCTAGGTCTATTTTTCCTTTTAATTCAATATACTCTACTCTTCCATCATGATGTGGATGACGCCATGCCCAGGTACCAGTTTCATCTTTTGTTTCAATCATCGTACCATCTTCTTGTTTATGTACACGTACAAGCGTTACATAACCATTATCTTGTTCTGGCTCTTCATCCATCATAGTAAAGATTCTACTTGCTCCAGCAAGTGCCATAACAATAGAGTTGAATTGGTTCATTACTTGGTTAATTGGTTGAGCAAAGTTTCTTGTTAATTGTAAGAAAGATACGATTGTTCCAATTGTTAAAGAAATCGTTCCGTTTATAGTTAAAACAGTACCGATTAAGGCAATACATACATATTGTAAGTTACCTAAGTTGTTGGCAATTGGCATTAGGATATTGATAAATTTATGAGCGTGATACATATTGTCGTTTAGTTGTTCATTCAATTTATCAAAGTCTTTTTTTGCTTCTTCTTCATGAGTAAATACTTTAATTACTTTTTGTCCATTTAACATTTCTTCTATATATCCATTTACTTTACCTAAGGCATATTGTTGTTTTAAGAAGTATTTTGCACTTTTTGAACTGATGGTTTTTGTTACAATTATTGTTAGTATTGTAAAGATAATAACAAATATTGTTAGTAATGGACTTAAATATATCATAGAACAAAATATTGCGATAATACTAAATACTGAAGTGATTACTTGTGGTAGACTTTGTGATAATACTTGTCTTAGAGTATCTGTATCGTTTGTATAATGACTCATGATATCTCCATGGGTATTTGTGTCAAAATAACGAATAGGAAGTCTTTCCATTTTCGTAAACATTTCATTTCTAATGTCACGTAATACTCCTTGTGAGATTACGGCCATTAATCTACTGTATAAGTAAGATGCTAGAATACCGATTATGTAAATAGTTGCCATTACAGTAAGTATTTTTAATAATTCTGTAAATACAGGGTTGGTATCTTTTAGTAGTGGTGTAATATAATCATCAATTAATGTTTGTAAGAATAATGATCCTGCTACACTAGCAATTGATGAAATGATAATACAGATGAAGACAAAGATAAATTGTTTTTTATAGTTTTTTAATACATAACTTAATAATCTTTTTAAAGTACCTTTTTTTATCTCATTTTTTTTCATTTGTATCACTTCCTTTTGTTTGAGAATCATATATTTCTTTATATATTGCATTTGTTTTTATTAATTCTTCATGAGTACCAATACCATTAATTTCTCCATGATAGATAACGATAATACGATCACATTTCTCAACTGATGATATTCTTTGAGCAATTATGATTTTAGTAGTGTCTGGTATTTCTTCGTTAAAGGCTTTTTGAATTAGACTATCTGTTTTGGTATCTACTGCAGATGTTGAGTCATCTAGTATTAATATCTTTGGTTTTCTAAGTAGTGCTCTTGCAATACAAAGTCTTTGTTTTTGCCCTCCAGATACATTCGTTCCGCCTTCTTCAATATAAGTATCATATTTTTTAGGGAATTTTTGAATGAATTCGTCTGCTTGAGCAAGCTTACATACTCTTTTTACTTCTTCTTCTGTTGCGTTTTCGTCTCCCCAACGAATGTTATCTGTTATTGTTCCTGAAAATAATACATTTTTTTGTAGGACGCAAGCAACTTCTTTTCTTAAAGATTCAAGATCATAGTCTTTTACATTTACTCCTCCTACTTTTAATGTTCCTTCCGTAACATCATATAGTCGTGGTATTAAGTTTACTAAACTGGATTTACCACTACCTGTTCCTCCAATAATACCAATAGTTTCTCCTGATTTAATATGAATATCAATATTTTTAAGACATTCTTTTTCTTTTTTACCTACATATGAGAAACTAACTTTATCGAAGTCAATAGAACCATCTTTTACTTCATAAATTGGATTTTTCTTATCTTTTATGGTTGGTTCTTCATCTAATACTTCTACAATTCTTTCAATCGATGCACGTGATATTGTAATCATGACAAAGATCATGGATAACATCATTAGGCTTGATAAAATTTGAATACTATAAGTAAACATTGTCATTAATTCTCCTGTTGTTAAAGCGGTCATGTTGGTTGTTACAATGATTTTTGCTCCAAACCAAGAGATTAATAAAATACAAGTATAGATGGCAAACTGCATTAGAGGTCCATTAAATGCTAATATTTTTTCAGCTTTACTAAATCCTTGGTAGATTTCATTGGATACATGTTTGAATTTAGATATTTCTTCTTTTTCTAGGACAAAGGATTTTACGACACGAATTGCTCCGACATTTTCTTCTACGACATTATTTAGAGAGTCGTATCTTTTAAATACTCTTTCCATGATTGGATGTACTTTTTTAGAGATAAAAAATAGTCCAAATCCAAGGATTGGAATAATTATTAAGAAGATTAGGGATAAACTTTTATTAATTGATAAGGCGAAAAATAAAGAAATAATTAACATTAATGGTGCACGTACAGCAATTCTTATAATCATTTGATAAGCCATTTGAACATTTGTAATATCTGTTGTTAAACGAGTAACAAGACTACTAGTTGAAAATTTATCAATATTGGCAAAAGAAAATGTTTGTACTTTGTAATATAGGTCTTGTCTTAAATTTTTAGCAAAGCCTGCTGATGCTTTAGCAGCAAACATTCCGGATAACATACCAAATATCAATGATAATATGGCACAGATGATTAAAGCGATACCAATTTTATAAACTAAACTTAATTCTCCTTGATAGATTCCATCATCAATTAACTTGGCCATTAATAGCGGAATGATTACTTCAAGAACTACTTCTAATGATACAAAAACTGGTGTTAATATAGATGGTAATTTATATTCTCTAATTGATTTCATTAATTTTTTTATCATGTTATATCCTCCTCTTTTAATGCTTTTTCTATTTTATCTAGTATCATAAATAAATTATTTTGTTCTTCTTCTGTTAAATTAGATTTAATCTTATTTTCTACTTGTTCTATTTTGCAATAGTTTTCCTGTTCTAGTTTTTTACCTTTTTCAGTTATTATTATTCTCTTTTTTCTAGCATCTTCTTTATTTTGTTCCCTTTTTATTAGTTCTCTTTGTTCCATTATATTTAAGATATTTGTTGCAGTTGATCTTCTGATGTATAGTTCTTTTTCAATATCTTTTTGGTAGATTGGTGTTTTAGATACATATAGTAGTCTTAAAACCATTCCTTGACTTTTGGTAATGGAGTCTTCCCCTAAAGATTTATCTATTTCTCTTTTGGTTAAATTCATAATTCTTTTAAGTTTTGCTCCTATATCTTTTTCAAACATATTGCCTCCTTTATTGTTAGTCAACTAACATTTTAGTTATTTTTAAGATTTTTGTCAATAATATAATTTTATTTTTTTTGTAAGTTTTTTATTCCATATCAAAAGAGCAATCATGATGATTACTCTTTTATATATTATCTTTTTACAGCTATTCCACCATATGGTGTTAGTAGACTAGTCGTTGATTTTTTTAAGGTGTACACTTTTTTACTACTTTGATATTCTTCTGGAATGGTGATTGGTTCATAGTCTTTGGTCCTATTAATTAAAAATAACATTTGATTATCGTCTTTTACTCTTTCGTAGGCAAAGTGAGTTGGTGTTATTTCTTTTGGAATTGTATCTGCTTGTTCTAGAAATTTTTCGGTTGTTCTTATTGGAGCGATAGTTTGTTGGAAGAAAGTTTGTATAGTTCTATCTTCTTGGCCCCAGGGATATGGACATCGATTATTTAAATTTCCTATTCCTTGTGCTCCTACTTCATCTCCATAAAAGATTGATAGGGTTCCTGGAAGTCCTGCTAAAGCAAAGACATAGGCCATATACATATCTCTTGCCTCTGAATATTTGTCGTTTAGTTGATAGTTTCTAATAAAATTTAAATCTTCGTTTTTTAAATTCCAAGGCCACTCTCCATTTTCTTGAAAGATGTCGTTATCCCAGAGATTAATTGCTCTTGTCATATCATGAGTTGATGTTGATAACATTGCGGAAAAAAGTGTTGAATCGGGATATTCGTATAATATTTCTTTTAGTTTTCCTTTTAATTCATCTACATCCCCATATCTAAAGTATTTTATTAGTGAGCTAGTAAAGTTATAATTCATGACAGTATCCATACCTTTCCCACTGGAAATGTAGTTTCTTCCTTTTCTTAGTGGACTTTCCCAGACTTCGCCGATAATCAGACCATCCTTTTTATTTCGCCTAACAGCTACTCTAATATCTTCTATCATAGAATCTGCTAGTTCGTCCGGAACATCTAGTCTTAATCCGTCCACTCCTAAGGCAAACCATTGGTCTATAATGCCATCTTTTCCGGTAATATATTCTCTCCATGGTTTACCATCGCTATTACATTTTGGTAAATTTAATTGGCCCCACCAGTATTTAAATTTTGGTTTTCCATCTATTATTTCATAGTCGTAAAATGGTAAATATGGTGAGTCTATACTTTGATAGGCTCCTACTGTATCAAAAGTATTATATTCGTTAAAGTATTTACTATCGTTTCCTGTATGGTTAAATACAGCATCTAGTATCACTTTCATGCCTTTTTTATGGGCTTCGTCACATAGTTTTTTTAAATCTTCTTTATTACCAGCGTAGGGATCAATTTGTTCAAAGTCTGCTGAATCATAACGATGGGTAGATTGGCTTAATACAATAGGACTTAAATATAGTATTTCAACTCCTAGGGTTTTTATATAATCTAGATTATCGATGATTCCTTGTAAGTCTCCTCCGTAAAAATCATTATTCCAAATTCCATCTTGATCTGGGCCTAATTGAACTGGCTCGTTCCATGATGTATGAATATGTCTTTTCGGTATTTCTATTAATGGTGCTGTCCTTCCTTTTTTAAATCTATCTACAAAAATATGATACATTATTTTTCCTTTGGCCCAGTCTGGTACGTCAAAGTTGACACTTAATTTAAAGGCATCACTTAAATCAAAGTCTGTTCTTACGTGATCTTTTGTTATGTTGTAGATTTCGTTATTTGCTTTAAATGATAAAAAGTAATTATATAGTGCTCTTGTTGGAAGAAAAATATTGCTTGTAAATGTTATTTTTCCACTCTTTTCTTCCTCATATGTTAGAGGATACATAATATTTTCGTCGTTTTCTCTAATGATAAAATATACATCTTCTAGCCATCCATATGATGATGGTATTGTTAAGGATAGTGTATATGTACATCCATCTTCTTCTTTATTTGTCTCTTTTATTTCAAATTCAATCTCTTTTACTTCTTTTTTCATACCTTCCACCCTATCCTCATTATAGCATTCTCCTTATAAAATAACAAATTTATTCCAAAAAAAATCCAGATAACTGGATTTTATAGTTTATTATATTCTTCTTCGTTTACTGGTTCTAGCCATACATTTTCCGTATTTTCTCCTGGTACTTCAATAGCTAGGTGACTAAACCATTTATTTTTCTTTGCTCCATGCCAATGTTTTACGTTTGCAGGGATGGTAACTACATCCCCAACAGATAAGCTCTGTGGTGCTTTTCCTTCTTCTTGATACCAGCCTTCTCCTTCTACACAAACTAATATTTGTCCTCCACCTGATGTTGCTTTATGGATATGCCAATTATTACGGCATCCTGGTTCGAAAGTAACGTTAGCAATGGATAGATTATATGTTTTAGCAAGTGGTTTTAAATAAGATGTTCCAATAAAATATTGCTTGTAGGCTTCATTTGGTTCTCCTTGTCCAAATGCTCCTCCATGTTCTTCTTTTATTTCGTTATCTTCATATACTTCTTCTATTAATGGAAAGGCGCTCCAAGCATTTGGCCATCCTGTATAAAAAGCAAGTTGGGTAACTATCTCTACTGCTTCTTCTTTGGTAATACCATGTTTTTTCCCTAACTCAAAGTGAGACTTTAATTGAGGATATGCTCCTTTTGCCATTAAAGCAGCAATTGTTATCATACTTCTATCTCTTAAGTTTAATTTATCATCTCTTGACCAAATTTCTCCAAATAATACATCATCGTTTAATTCGGCAAACTTTGGTGCTAATTTTCCTAATACATTTCTTCCTGCTGTTTGTTTCATAAAATCACTCCTTATCTATTTCTAAATAAAGTATAATTCTTCAAGTTTACTTTAAGTCAATACTTTTTTTATTTTTTTTTAGATGAAGTACGGTTAAACATTCTACATGATAAGTTCTTGGAAACATATTGTATGGTCTTATATATTTTATTTCATATTTTTCTTTTAAATTATTTAAATCTCTTCCTAGTGTAACAGGGTCACAAGATACATATATAATTGTGTTTGGAGTTATTTCTAATAGTTTACTTATTACTTTTTTATTAAGTCCACTACGTGGTGGATCTACGATAACGGTATCATACTTTTTGCTTATCTCCTGTGTTAGGTCTTCTACTTTACCAAGTTTAAATGTACAGTTTTTAGCATTGTTTAACTCTTTATTTTTTTTAGCATCGTCTATTGCTTCTTTACAAGACTCTATTCCTAGTACATGGTTTTTTCTATCGCTTATATAAATTCCTATGGTACCAGTACCACAATATAAATCTAATATGTTTTTAGCGTTGGAGTTATTTACTTCTTCTTTAATATTATTATATAGTTTTTCTGTTATTGTACTATTTACTTGAAAGAAGGATTGTTTTGAGATTTGGTATTTTTTATTACCAATATAAGATATTATTTTATTATCTTTTGTAGAGTCTAATATTTCATTTGTTTTATTACCAAGTCTTAAGATAACTTCTTGGTTCTTGGTGTTTATATTTTTTAAATAATCGTTTAACTTATTATTTAGTAAATTACATGATTTTATAGGAATAATCGTATTGGTTTTCTTTTTATAATAACCAATTTTATGATTTACTTGGTGTAGTGTCACTTTATTTCTATAATGATATGGTTCATCAAATATAATGTCTTTTATTTCTATTTTATCTATTTTAGCAAATTTACTTATAATTTCTTTTACTTTTTGTTCTTTAAACTTGTTTTCTTCTTTAAATGATAAATGGTCTAGTTGACAACCTCCACATTCTTGATAATAAGGACATAAAGAATTTATTCTATTTTTACTTGGTGTTATTATTTTGGTAGCGTTTCCTTCTATATATTTTTTATTTTCTTTTGTTATGGATACTTCTACTATTTCGTTTGGTAAAGCATTTTCAATAAAAGCAATTTTATCATTTATTTTTGTAATTCCTCTACCATAATGATCTAATTTCGTTATTAGTACTTGCATCGTATCACCTCTTTTTTTATTATAGCATAATTTAGTTTTATTTCTAGCATACTAATAATGGTGATAATATGTCTTTATATACGCGTTTAAAAGAAAGTTTAAAGGTCTCTAAAGATTATAAGTTTAGGGAGTTTGTGATTGATAGAAAACGGGTTTATTTTATTTTTAATGAAGTATTGTGTTCTACAACAATGATTAATGATTTTATATTAGATAATTTACTATCTTTAAATAAAAAAGAGTTAGATAAACTTTCTTTTTATTTGCCTGATGCGAATGTTTTAGTAATTAAAGAAGATGAAGTTTTATCTTATTTAAATCAAGGTTTTGGTATTGTTATTTATAAAAAGATATATGCAATTGAAGTTAGAGAAAGATTAGATCGTGGTGTTACAACAGTACAGAGTGAATTATCTATTACAGGACCTAAAGATAGTTTTTGTGAGATGTTTAATACTAATTTAGGACTTATACGAAGAAGAATTAAAAGTAAGAATTTGGAGTCATTAGATTTAGAGATTGGTAGATATAGTAAGACAAAAGTTAGTATTTTATCAATTCGTGGTATTGTGAAAGAGAAAATTGTGAGTGATATTTATCGTAAATTAAAGAATATTGATATCGATGGTATTATCGATAATAGTTATATTAAGAGTTATTTAGAGGATAAAACATTATTTCCTACGGTGATGTTAACAGAGCGACCTGATAAAGCCAGTCAAGCTTTGTTAGAGGGTAAAGTTGTTATATTGTGTGATTTAAGTCCTTATGCTTTGATTTTACCTAGTTTTTTTATGGATTATTTTCATACTGCTGATGATTATTATCAAAAAAATAGTAATACTACTTTTATTAGACTTATTCGAGTGATTGCGTTTTTTGTGGCGCTCTTTTTACCGGCTTTTTATATTGCGGTTACGACGAGGAATTATGATTTAGTACCGTTTCCGCTCCTTATGATTTTAAAAGCTGGTAGAACGTTTGTCCCCTTCCCTGCTTATATTGAGGCGTTATTTATGATATGTTTGTTTGAAATACTAAAAGAAAGTGATTTGCGTATGTCAGCAACTACTGGTAGTGCTGTTTCTATTTTAGGTGGTTTAATATTAGGGGATGCGGCAGTAAGTGCTGGTATTGTTTCTCCTATTATGATTATTATTATTGCGATATCTTCTATTGCAGCCTTAATTTTTCCATCCAATGAGCTTATGAATGCGATTCGTTTTTATAAGATTATTTTGTTATTGCTGGCAGCGTTTTTCGGTATTTATGGAGTTTTATTTGGAGGAGCCGTTTTATTTATTCATTTAATTTCTATGAAAAGTTTTGGTTTTTCTTATTTATTTCCTATCGTTCCTTTTCACTTTTTAGATTGGAGTGATAGTTTTTATTTAAAAAAAGATCATATAAAACGTCGTAATTCATATTTAACTAATAATGTTGTTAGAGGGAGGAGTTATGAAAATCATTAAAATTCTTATCGTTCTTATTTTGTTTTTGATACCAATTATTTTATTTCCAATTAATAATTATGTTGAATTAAATGATTTGGTTATTATTCAAGGTATTGGATTAGATTGTAATAGCAATTATGGTCTTTATTTACAAGAGGTTATTCCTATGAAAAGTGATGGTAGTATTCGTTATCATTATCGTTACTATAAAGCAGAATCTAATCAATTGGATAAGGCGTTTTTAAAGATAAAGAAAAATAGTCAAAATAAGTTTTATGTAAAGAAAGCTAAATATGTTGTTACAAATTGTAAAAGTAGTAAGAAAGTAAGAGATTATTTTCATTTAGAGGATATTACAATTTATCATGAAGATAAAGTTTTAGACAAATTAAAAGAGATTGTTAGTTAATCTCTTCTTCACTACATTCAAAGTAACGATTTGTAAAATATAGTTTTTGTTCTATTTGGTCGTCATTAAAATAGTTTTGTTTTAAGTCTGTATTTTCACTATTTTGGTTAATTAATTCTTCATTTATTGTTATTAGAGTTCTAGTATCTATTTGATCTATTTGGATACCAGGTAGAGCTTGAAAATAAGCTAATTCTTGAGATGGTAGGATTGTCTCTTCTTGATTAATTACAGGTTCTTCCATTTCTCTTGTTGCGGCATAAGGTTCATAAGTAATTCTAGTTTGATCAATTTTAGAATTAATATATCTTATTTCTGCTGTTTCTCTAATACTTTCTGTTGGATAACTTCTAGTACAAGTAATAATTTTAATCGCATCTTGTTGTGTTGGAGTTGCCTCTTCTACTTTTGGAAATAATACTCTAAATATTGGTGGTAAAGCAATTAATATTATTAAAATAATCATAATAACAATAGCTCTAATGGGATGAAATTTCTTTTTTTCTTGTTCCATTTTTCTTTACTCCTTTACTTTTTTGAAGTTTATTAAAACTATATATTAACATTATTAATGGTACGATTGGTAAGATACAATAGAAAAACATTTTGGATTTGATACCTTCTAGAGGTTTATACATTTTTATATCGTTAATAATGATACAAGATGTAATTAAAGTAATTATAAATAGAAATAGTAAAAGAATAGTTAGATATTTTAAATACTTTTCTTGTTTTTTTCTATTTAAAAAGATAAGTACCATTAGTAGTATTACTATTGGTAAAGCAATAAATATATAGGTGTTTTTCAATGTTATCATATCGTTCTCCTATTATAGATTATCATATTTTTTATTTTATTTCAATCTGTAAAAATCTAGAAAAAGCTAATGCTTGTTCTTCATTTACGATTAGTCCTTTCATACTAGGAATATCTATTTTTATATGATTAATATTACAGGTTCTAATATCTACTCCTTTTAGATTTGTTTCAAAAACATCTACGGCTTCTAGATTACAATCTTCTAGTTTTAGTTTTTGTTGTTTTATTTTATAAAGTGTTGCATCTTTTAAATTACAGTTTTTAAAAGTTACTTTTTCTAAATGAGCAGTTGATAGATTACTGTAAGTAAAGTTACAGTTTTCAAATGTTATTTCTTTTAGATAAGCGCCAGATAAGTTTGTACCTATAAAGTTACAGTTTTTAAAGTTTGATTTTATGATACTCTTTTCACTTAAATTAATGTTTGCTAGATTGGAGTTGGTAAGTGTAGAGTTGGTTATTTCAAAATAGTCTACTGTTATGTTTGTTAAATCAATATTTTTACAGGTACAGTTGGTTATTTCTAGTTCTTCATAGTTGGCAGTTAGGGTTTTATCTTCTATTGTTTCATTTTTAAATGTTTTTATTTCTTTCATTTTACTTTCCTTCTATTTCTATTCCACATTCTAGTTTATGCTTTTTTCTTCCTTTGTAATAGGCGTTTTTAAAGGTAATCGGTATTCCTTTACTTTTATTTGTATCTTGTCCTAATTGTACTTGAAAATGAATATGTGGTCCTTGGGTGTTACCACTATTTCCAACTTTAGCTAAAACTTCTCCTTCTTTTACAAAATCCCCTTCTTTTACTTTTATTGTGTTCTTTTCTAGGTGACATATACAAGAATATTCTCCTTTTGGATGTTTTATGATGATATGGTTTCCTCTAGGATCATTACAGTCGTTTATTATCTTTCTATCTTTTGTAATATGCGTATTGGGATATTCGTCTACTACTTCTATTACCCAGCCATCTAATGGAGCATAGATATCTTCTAAATAGGAATAGTAATTTTTACATTGTGTTAAATCATCGTGATATGGTAGATTTTCTTTTCTAATTTCAAAGTCATAGGCATATCTTTGACCTAAAATGTTCCAGGAATGAGAATTTTTCTTTTTGGTTCCTCCATATTCAATATACCATTTTCCTTTCATTGGTAAATTATATTTATTTTTACTCATGGTGTTTTAATCTCTCCATTTTTTCGCGTAGTAGATGCCTTCTTTCTTGTTCTTTGGTAGGACAAGCAATTAATGTTTTATCTTTTTCTATAAACATTGTTCCTTCTTTTATAACAAAGGGGAATTCGTCTTTTTGAAAAGTTTTTTGTTCTTTGGTTTCTAGATTTTCGGCTATTACTAAATCATTTTCTATTTTTTCAATTGCATACATTTTATCACTATCCATTCGTATCAGTTTTTTCTGTTTCTACTTCTATATTTTTACCATCCGTTTTAAAAGTAATTGTTCCATCTGTATCTGTTCGATATGTTTTTATGTTTTCTTGATTTAATAAATTTATTACTTCATCATGAGGATGACCGTATTGATTGTTGATGCCAGCAGATACTATGGCGTATTGGGGAGATATTTTTTCTAGTAGTTCTTGATTAGTAGAAGTTACGGAACCATGATGTCCTAGTTTTAGTACAGTGCTTTTTAAATCACTTGTAGAAATTGAGTTTTCTATTTTTAGTGAGGCATCTCCCGTTAATAAAAAGCTTACATTTTGATCTATTACTTTTAAGATAATAGAAGTATCATTTAAATCACTTTCGCTTTCATCTCCGACATATAAAACTTTAATACTTACATCTCCAAGATTAAAAGTATCATTTTCTTTAGGAATGGTTAATTCTATATTTTTATTTTCTAGAGCGTCTAATACTTCTTCAAAAGTCATTGTTGTTGTGATGACATCAGGCATATAAAAATTTTCAATATTAAAGTTATTAATGATGTTGTCTAGACCTCCGATATGATCTTCATGAGGGTGTGTACCTACTACATAATCAAAGGTTTCAATATTTTTTTCTTTAAAATAAGATACTAGTTTATCTCCATCTTCATTATTTCCGGCATCTACTAGCATGTAGTGACCATCATTTTCTAATAGGATAGAATCTGCTTGACCAACATCTATAAAAGATACTTCTAAGGCGGATGTTGTTGTTACAGGTTTGGTTTCTACTCTTTCTTGAATATTATTTTGATTTGGTATATTTATATTTTGAAATAAATAAAATATTCCTACTATTATAATAGCTAAAATACTTGTTATTAATTTTTTCTTTTTTCTCATATTCTTACCTCAATTCTATTCTTATCATATCATATTTTTGCTATTAAAAAAAGAAAAGTAAGTTTTATTACTTTTCTTTAAAATTTTCTAAAAGATGTTTTGTTTTATCATAAATTCCTAATTTATTATCTACTCCTATATTATTTATGATGGTTTTCTTTATTCCTTGATAATGAACATGTAATTCGAATCTTGCATCAAATATTTCGATAGTTTCATATTCTTTATTTATAATTTCTTTTTCTATAAAATCTGTTAGTTCTTTATACTCTTCATTTGATAATTTTCTTACATTTTTTATATAAGAGTTGGTGGTATCATAATAGAATTGATATTGATATAACTCTTTTTCTTTTGTTACTAATATCCCTTTATATCCACTGGTTCCAATTAGTCCACAAGATTCATTTACTTCTATCATACTTGATTTACGAATTTTATTTAATTCAGCTAAATAAACTTCATTTTTATTCATGTTTTATCTTCCTTATTTTTTTACTTTTTCTGGGGATTGTTCTATTTGATTATTACTGATAATTGCAAATTGTTTTTGTAGAGTAGTAAGATATTGGTCTTTATTTTCTAGAATAGCACTACTTATTTCTTCCGTTGTTCTACCGACTAAGTCTCTAGGAGATAGATCTTCATCTAAGGCGTTTTCTTTGGTTTCAATTTTTTGTTGGAAGTTTTCTATTCCTTCTTGCATAAGACTAACTATATCGTCTTGTGGTAATTCTATATTTATCCAATCTATTATTCTTTGAAGTTCTTCAGAAGTTATAGCACCTTCTACTATATTATTTAATTCTATTTCTTTTTCTTCTAGTATGCTATTTTTTGGTGGTTTTTTACGCCTTGGTAAAGTTGTTTTTTGATATTGAATGGTTGTTGTGTTATCTTTTTTAAGTACTTTTAATATATGATCTTCCCCTTCTTTCATACCATCGAAAATAAGAACCGCTTTATTACTGGTATCACTTAATTCTGGACATTTTGCTGATATAATTACAAAAGCAGAGTTTGGAGTAATTGTATTTTGTTTGTTTTCGATACAGATTCCTGATAAGTTTAAGCATACTCCTGGTACGGCAATATTATCTAGTCCATACGTAATATTACCATTAATATTGTGGGTATATTCATACATTCTATCATTATGACTTATAAATTCTTTACCAATTATTGCATAGGTATACATTTCTTCATATTCTTCTACGCCTGGAATATATTCATATCGTTTGGTAAGGAGTGGTTGAGAATATTTTTTTCCGTTATATGGTACTTTCTTGGCAAGTCTTACTACTATACTGTTTCCCATATTTGATGTTTCCATTGATATGGAACTTTCTTTTTCTATGATTAATTCATAGTCATCTTTGGTGGTAGTAATTCTCGTTATGATTGGGGTTTCATCTCCTATATGATAAACTGTCTCTATTTTTTGTCCTTCTTTTTCGGAAACAACGTCAATATATTTTTTGCTACGACTGTAAATATTTAATAATTCTACTCTTCCAGTATATTTTCCTGTGATGTGGGTGTTTGTTTTCCTGTCGATAATTTCTATAGATGGTGTTTGTTCATCAAAGTTTGTTATTTGATAATCTTCTAAACGTTCTTCTTCTATAGGAATATGAAATCTACTTGCTAGTTTTAGTATTAGTCCCTTTTTTTCTTCTAATGTTTTATTTTCCATTGCTTGCCTCCTCGACTATATACTTTATCATACTTTTCCTTTTTTGCAAGTTTCAGTTTTTGTGCTGGCTTAGTTCAATATTTAGTTGTTTTAAAAGAGCGGTTTGTCTTGTCGTTCTACTTTGTTCTTTTGGTGATATAGTGTCTTGGTAATTTGCATATTGTATTTCTACTTCTGCTGTTTGCCATTGTTGTTCTTGTAGTGTTTTAGCAAGTTCTTCTTCTATTTTGGATTTTGGTTTTCTATTACTTCCATTTCTTAGCTCTGTTTGTAATCCTAATCTTTCAAATTCTATATCTAATAATTCGCTACAAGTTGATAAATATGTCTGATAAGCGTTCATTCTAGTCAATTTGTTTTCAAAACTAGAGATAGAAATAATTCCACTTTGGTAGTTTAGTTTGTCTTGAAAAGCTATTTTCTTAGTTCTCTTTTGTTCTTCTTCCACTAAAAGATGAGCCCAGGTTAATTTTAATTTTTCTATTCTTGCTATTAAATTAGGGTCTTCTAGAGATTCCATATAAGAAATTTCTTCGGGCATTACTTCTATTAATATTAATCTTAATATATCGTATATATCATATACTGTTTCATCTTCAATTATGTATGATTGCACTTCGTCCATTAATTCATAGAGTATTTCAGAAACTGTAAAGTCTTCTGCAGAGGGATTTTTTTTGTTATCTTTATTGAATACGGAAGTGCTTTTTAAATAATTTTTGGCATGCTTAATTGTTTTAGATAAAACTTCTTCTTGATCATCTGGTGTTAGAAATTGAAAGTTTTCACTTAATAGTTCTAACTCTTCTCCTTCGTATTCTCTATCTTCTATTAAAATGTTTATGGCAGAAATTATTTCGTCTTTTAACATATGCTTCCTCTTTTCTTGCCTTTAGTATAACATTTTTTTCGTAAAAGAAGAAGTTTTATCCTTTTTGATTTATTTTTGGTTCTTCAAATATGTTTTGACCTATATTTAAGCTTATGATTTGATCTAGAGCTTCACCCATTTTCTTTGTTGCTTCTTCTTCAGAAATAGTTCCTTCTAACATTTGTAGTTTTGCTTGATAGATTGTGGTTGTAGATTGATAATATGTAATGGCAGTATTGATTTTATCTTGTTCGCTTTCTGGCATTACTGGGCTTCTAGATGATATCGTGTGTAATTTGCCATATTGTAATAGTGTTTCTTGTTTTTGAGATAGTAATTCCTGTAGATTCTGGTTAGATGTTAAATATTGTCCTCTTGCTTCTTCCGTTTCAAGAATGTGGTGGTATTCTTGGGAAGTGATCTTATTTTTTTGATAATCACTTTGAGCTTTTTTTATTGTTTTGGTTGATTGGTTATAAGCTTCTAAGTAAGTAATTGTTTCCTTTTGCATGGTTAGTTTTATTTTACTTTCAGCTATTTCAATACCTTCTAGTGTTGTTATACTGTGTGCAGGATTATATAAGTTAATTAATTCAATTTGTTGTATTTCTGCTTCAGTTGCGGCAAGTATAGCAGCATTATATAAAGTAGCAAGTTCATTTATTTCTCCTAATGCAATTGCTTGGCTATTGATATCAAGTAAGTTTTTAGCAAGGATTGTAGAAAAAGGTGTTGATGTTGTTACAACTTTCCCTTTTTGAAATGGTGTAGATTTTTTTGTTAAATTTAATATATAAGTTATAAAACTTTGTTGTAAACTATCTAATTCTTCTTTTGATAATTCTTTTATTTTCTCATTTAATTCTTCTATTTTATTTTGATCTAATTCTTCTGTTATTAATATTTTTTTTAATGTTTCATTATTCATAATATTTCCTCCCTTTAATTAATTAAAAAACCTATGCTTGTATTGCATAGGTCTATATATTCTATATGATATATTTATGACTTTACGCAGATACAAGCACGACAATAACACTTGCATCTGCGATTTTTTATCGCGTCCTCAAGTGTCTTCGCAATCTACGTCTACGGATAATTGTTGTCATAAATGTCATCATATTGTCCTTCCTTTCTTTTTTTTCACACTATATGTGTGAGTAATGCTGATTTTATCAGATTTTTATTGTTTTGTCAATTTTTTGTTTTTTGTGAAGTATGATACAATAGCTTCAAGGAGGGTATCGTAGAATGAACTGTTCTAAAAAAGAAGTTGATGACTTTTTTGGTTGCTTGTTCCAGTATGACGATAGATTAAAAAGTGTTTTTTTCGGTTCGTTGCTTGATAATAAGACTCCTCAAGAAGGAGTTGACGATGCTTTGAAGTATCTTTCTAGTATTGGTGTACAAATTAGAAGACCTGCAATTTTAACTGTTGTAGATAATCGTGTTTATAATATTTGTAATCAGCGTTTTGTTGACCTTGGACGAGAAATGATAATTTGTTATGATAATTTAACTAATTATTATGATGAATCTAATGCTAGATTAAGATATTTTTCTTATGATGAAAATAAAGAATTAAGTGAAGCTACTGTTTTATTGGTTGTTGATGATCCTGAAATTATTTATGCCTGGGAAGACACTCATGTTAGTCAAGAAGAAAGCTCTGATCTAAGTAAGGCTTTTCTTGATCAGTTTAGAGGTAAAACATATACTTTATCTAACAAAAATCAATAGTTATTTGTTAAAAGGACACATATGTGCCCTTTTATTTTGTTAATAATCTTTTAATAGTTTTTAATTATTTTTTATTTATGAATATTAGAATTAGATTGTTTGGAAAAATGAAGCTTTGATAATAATTCACTAGTTATTTCTTCTGGGGATTTCTCTTTGGTATATTGAGTGATGGTCTTTAAAGCGTAATTACAATGACTAGAAAGAAAATGTCTATTATCTCTTTCTTGATTACTACCCTCTTCTATTTTTTTTCTTTGGTTTAGAATTGTTAGCGATTCTTCTTTATCTGTACTAGGCATTAATAAAACTACATTATGAAATTGTTGTATTAATTGTTGTATTTCTAAAAACATAATAGGATTTTCGTAGATAGAATGTCCTGCTCCAAAATCTATAATGGTGGGTTCTGATAAATTGGTTAATACGGATCCAGTTAAGAAAAATTCAAATTCTTTATTGTTTTTAAAGTTTTTGCGTTGTTGATATAGATATGATAGCTGTTTTCTATTGTCTAATGAGATTTTTGGCATATCTAATGTACTGGCTAGATGGTTAGAAATTGTTGATTTACCTGCACCCAGGGGGCCAATTAAAATAATGGAGTTATTTAGAACATCGTCACTTACTTGTTTATTTACAAGGCTTTCCATTTTTCTAATTGTTGTATATATGTCATAAATATCTAAGCCAATTTCAATAAAAGATCTATTATCTTGTAGGCATCGCATTTTTTCTGTTTCTATTAATTCTTGTGGAATATTTTTTATGAACTTAGAATAAGTGTCAAATAAGAATAAAATTTTTTCTTCTTTTGATTTTTGAAATATTTCTAGTTTTTCTTGTAGTATAGAAGAAAACTCTGGATAATATTTTAGATATTGCGTTAATGCAGAACTTATAAATTGTTCTTTTGATGGATCTAACATTTGAAGGATAATAAACTTATCAAATATAGTAATTAGGTCTTCTTGACTGAAAGGAATAAAGTTTGGATCTTTGGTACAAGCAAGTAAATTTACTTTTTCTAATAGGTTGGGATGTAAGAATAATAGTCTTTCAAATGTTTCATGAGTAAGGGGTCCTTTTTCTCTATTTGCTTGTCTTACTTCTGTTTCTATTAAATCCGTATCATCTAATGGGATATTTGCTGGTCTGTTAGGATAATGGTAGATTTTAATGAGTCCTTCTTCTTGGAGTTGTTTTATTTTTTGATAGACGTTTTCTATTTCTTCTTCTCTGATAATGTCTACATCTTTTTTTGAAACCACTTCAACAAAGCCAGTTTTAATATCTTGAAAACTATCACTACTTAAAGTATAAATAGATGCACTATTATTAAACATTGTTTCTAACCCTCTAGGTATTCGTTCTACTAGTTGCCATGGTTGGTCAGAGGTTGTTTTAAATAATGAATAAGTCATATCATCTCCTGCCCTACCTGCAAAGATAATAGCTAGTTCTTTATGAGGTGTTGCGTAAACATAATTTCCATGGGTTGATTTATGAGGTTCTAGTTTCTTGATTCCACTTTTTGCACTTCCATGATATAAATATTCCATTTTATCACCTACTTTATTACTTTTATGAGAATTATGTTTTTTAATATATTTACATTTTATTTGCTTGAACCTATTTCTATAAATACTATATCATAAGTAAATACTTTGGCAAATATTTTTAGTGTGCTTTTGCTTTTATACTAAAAAATTGGTAAAATAAGATGAGAATTATTCTTGGAGAAATACTTTGGTGGTGTTGTAAAATGGATAATTTAGTTTCTAAAATCAATTTTTTTAGTAATAATGCATTATTTGAGGAAATAAAGGATAGCAATTCTGGAGCTATATTAAAAAAAGTTACAGATAATAATCAAACTTATTTTTTGAAGATTGTTTTTAAAGAAAATGTAGATGTTGTTAAAATAAAAAAAATAATAGAAATTTATGAAAAATATAATATCAATACTATTAAACTACTTGATTATGGATATATCGATAATCAAGTATATTTAATTTATAATTTTATAGATGGCAAAGCTTTAAATACAGTCTATGATCAATATAGTCCAAATGATTATTATCATATGGGTTTTAATATTGGTGATGGTTATCGAAAAATTAATTCAACACTTGAGTTTAACAATTATTTTATTAATGATTACAATATAAATGACTTAGTAAATTACTATATAAAGTCTTTTCAACAATTGTATAATGGAAAACTATCTTATATAAAAGATATAATTTCAGAAGAAAAAATGAATGATATAATAAAAAGAATGAAAAGCCTTATTTCTTCCTTTGATAATGAAAAAAAAGTGTATATTCACGCAGATATGCACCCTAAAAATATAATGATTGATTGTAATCATAACTTATATGTAATTGATATTGAGTCTTTTTGCATTGATTATTTTATCATGAATGTAAGATGGTCTATCGCTGCTGCTTTTAAAAATAAAGAAAATAATGAATTCTTTAAAGGTTTTGTTAATGGTTATTATAATAATAATATTCCATTAAATTTTAATAAACAATTAATACTTATTTTAATATTTAATTTTATGGAACATACTATTGAATTCAGTAAAACGAAAGATAAAGATTTTATTGTCAATTACGTTTCCCGGATAAATAAGATATTTAATAGTATCGATTTGTTTCAGGATGATAATATTTTAGAGAAGACAACTATATTTGATTCTTAATTTTTATCTCATAAGGGTTTTATTGAATGTTTTTTAAAAATTTGTTTATACTATGATACCATTTAAACATACCTAATTTTCTTTCTGCATATTTTTGAAATTCTGCTTCGCTATAATTTTTATTAATACTTTTCCATCTTTTTAAAACTCTTTTATAACAAGTTTCTATACTTGTTCTCATTACTATGATTTGTCCTTTTAATATAGAATAATCCTTTATATTTCTATATTGTGCGGAATCAATAATTATGATTTTATTACTATTTTTAAAATATTCTAAAACTTTTAGATAGAATTCATCAAAATTAGTAAACAAATAATCCTTTGGTGTATCTTTAAATATTTCTCGTAATTGAACACACTCTTTATTATTGGATGGTTTATTACTAAAAACAATATCCGTATCTATTACAATATAATTATCATCATTTATATACTTTTTACTATAATATGATTTTCCACTACCAGATTCACCTGTAATATTTATAATTTTGTCTTTAGTTATAGACTTTATATATGGTTTTTTATCTATAAATCTGCTTATCAATAAATCAGACTTTATTTCATATAAATAGGTTTCAATTTCTTCTACTAGATTATTTTCTTCTTTTTTATTGCTTTTGTTTCCATGCAATATAAAATCATTCCATTCTTCTAATGCTGTATCAATATTTTCTTTTTTTATTTTATCTTTTAGTATTTGATATGCTGTTTTTTGATAGTTCATAATACTTACTACAGCTAATGTTTTATAATATGATTTTTCTGGTATTTTCGAAATTTTGTAATAATGAAGAGCTGATTCGTCATTTACTTTTTTGGGATTACTTATCATTATTTTATTTGTTCTATATATTGTTGTGGCACCCTCTAATTTAATATTTTCAGCATCTTCAGGTATTGTAACATCATAAATTGTATCTCCTCGATGTAACCATCTTACTATGCAGTCCTCACTACAATAATTAAAACCTCCGAAGTCTTTAGCTGTTGTAGCGTTGGGCTTCCAATTGGTTGCGATATTTACTTCATTAATTTTATATTGATAATTTGCTTTGGCTCCTGAAGTAGTGCCATACAAAACTTTTACATATTTTTTCATTTTTATATCCTCTATTCTTTTTTATTAAATATATTAATTATTAAGTTTTTGCAAAAGTTCTTTAATAAATGTAATTTCTTTTTCATTACATTTTTCTTTTTGTACGATGATAATTTCATGTTTTGTTTTTATATAAAAATTATTTTCTGTTTCGGTTATTTTTTTGATTTTTGTATATTCTATTTTTTTAATTATATGCTCGGTTTCTTCTATTAAGTAATTGTCATAAAAATTTATAGTGACTTTTTTATCTAATTCACCATCTTTGCAATAATCATTATATTGTTTTTTTATAGTTTTCCGATAAGAAATCCTATAATAGATACCACATCCAATGGTTACAGCAAATTCCCAAAAAGCAACGTCTATTAATGTACTTTGAAGAATAATACCAGCTAGGGTTGTTACTATAAATATTAAAGCACTAGTAATTATTGTTAAACTAAAACAATATTTATTAACTAATTGCAATGAAAAACGATAATACTCTTCAAAATCTAATTCCGTAGTAGTAGAAAATATCTTGTCATTTTTAATGTAATTCATAATATCACCTTAATATGCTTTTAAATATAGTATATATTCTATCTTTGTAAATGTAAATGACTAAACTTTTTTTACGAAATCTTATTTATGTTTTAATAAATGAGGTGATTGTATTAAGTAGAATTACCCTTCTAATGTATCTGTATTACTTTGTAGTATTAATAAACTAGATGTCCTTTTACTCTATGTTTTCCTTCGTATCAAAAAAATCAATCCTTTTACGGATTGATCTCTATTTAAAGTGCTTTTCTTTTGGAAAAGTTCAACTGGATTTTCTAATGGTGCCGAAAGACAGAATTGAACTGTCCGCTGATCCTTACCAAGGATCTGTTTTACCACTAAACTATATCGGCGTTTTTATTATTGGTGTTCGAGACGGGAATCGAACCCATATCTTCTCCGTCGGAGGAAGAAATTCTATCCGTTAAACTACTCGAACAACTATATACATTATATAATTTTAAAAATAAAAACACAAGAATTATTTTCTTGTGTATACTTTTCTACTTTCGTTTCTTTGAGCTATGATTTGGTGTTTTCTGTTTTCTGCTTGGCCAATTTGTGTAATAGCATCTTGATTGGAAATTCTTCCTTCTGAAAGTAATAACCATGTTTGACTAGAGATTACTTCTTGTTCTGCAAGTTGAACTCTATCATAGGCTTCTTGCCATCTTTCGTCTTGTCTTTGTTCGGTAGGAGAAACGTTTGTTCTATTTAACCTATTTTCTATTTCTTCTTTTTTTGTTCTTTCTTCTCTTAGTGCTCTTTTCGCAAAAACATAGCTTTTTCTTCTAGCTTCTGTTCTGATAATATCTTGTAGGTCATCATCCGTTATTAGTCCTTGTGCATGTGCTTCTTTACTATTTGTAAGGGTTCTTTCTATTTGTTCTAAATCTTGTTCTGTTTTTACTTCGTTATGTATTCTATCAAGTTTAATTTTTGAGTTTAATAAACTTATAAAACCAGGAGTTTGTTCTTGATGTTTATTACGTCCTTTTATAATTGTTTTTCTAATTAGTTTTCTTTCTTCTTCGATTACATCTAATTGTACTTTTCTAAGTAATGGTACTATTTTGGCATTTATATTATATTGTCTTACTCTTTTAATGACAGAGTTTAATGCTGTTAAAGTGGATGGTGTTACTAGTTGGATTCTTGTTTTTTGTTCTAGAGCTGATAAAACAGTACTTCTATTTGCTACATAATGATTGGTATATACTTCTAAGGCTGCTTTATATATAGCTTTTGTTTTTCCATCTAAGGTATCATAGCTATCGCTTATACTTATGATTTCTTCTGGTTGTAATTCTGTGATGTTATATAATTTTTTTATTTGTTCTAATAATTTGTCTTTCATCTATATTCCCCCTCAACTTTGTGCTTGGTATATTCTATTGTTTTTTCATCTGTTGTTGTTTCTATTTTAAATTGATGTAATAAAGATTCCCCTATTAATTCTTGTGCATCATCATCACTTAACTCCCCTATTGCTACTTGATATTTAGCATATTGAATATTTACTTCTTCTTGTTGCCATGTAATCATACTTTCGTAAGACTTTAATTCTATTTGTTCTTCATCTGATAGTTTTATTCCTTGTAGTTCTTTTCTACCTTTTTTTAAATATAAATCGTTTTGTTCCGATTGTAGATAAGTATAGTAGATAGATGCTGCGATATATTGTGAATAAAGGGTTACTTCTTTTTTCCTTTTTTCGTATTCTGCTGGTGATATTTTGCCATTATCAAATTCCTTTTCATTTATTGTGTCTTGCATATCAATAATCTCTGTTTGTCTTTGGAGATTTATTATAACCATTTCATATCCTATTTTATTATAGGCATATGCAAGAGCTAGTTTAACATATGGGTTTTCGGGATTTTGATTTTTTAATTCTTGTATCTTTTTTTGTTCTTCTCTTAGGGCATATCTTACAACTCCTCGTAAATATGCAGTTAGAGATTCTACTTTGTATGTTTGACCTAAATAGTCATAGATATCATTTAAATTAAATACGATTTCTGGCGTGATTGGATTTACTTCAAATACATCTAAATTTGTTTCACTTTCTACATTAAATGGTGAATTAGTAGCAATATATCTATCTACATAATCTTTTAGTCTTTGTTCTAGATTTTTTCTTTCTTTTTTTGATGTTGAAAAAAATATAGTGCTTAGTTCATCAATTTCATCGTCTGTTATTGGATCTTTAGATAAGGCAATTGTAAATAAGTCGTATAGACTTTTCTTGGTTTTGTCCATATTATTTATCATTCCTTGGTGTTTTTTGATATGTTTTTGGTGTAGGGTTTGGTGTTAGTGCTTTATTTTGAATTTCATTACATTGCTCTTCTGATATAATTCCGTTTAAATAATCACAGTATGCTGATTGACATAGTATCGTTCTATTACAATAATCAAGATCTTTATGCATTTGTTCAATATCGTCTTCTGAAAATGGTTTATCTCTTCCAGTTGATGCACTCATTTCATTTAAAAAGATAGCACGATTATAATTTGTTCTTAAACTGATTCTTTCTTTTTCTGATAACAGTCTAGTCCTTTCAGCGTTTAATATTTTTACTTCTTTATGATATTCCGCAGCTTCTAAAGAGCGTGTTGTGAATCCTTGTTCTAGCTTTTGTTTAGTACCTTCTATTATATATATTCTTGTGTTTATTACTTCTGTATCTAAATCAGATGATAAAGAAAGATCATCTAAAGCAAGCATTACATAATAATCTGGATAAGTTAGTAAATCTTTTCCTAAAGATTTTCTTCTTTTCTTAATCGTATCTAATTCTTCTTTCATAGCTCTTTGTTTTAGTGAACTAACTAATAAGTAAACATCCTCACCTGGATGATAATAGTCTAATAAGGTGTCTAGGTTTTTACATATTTTTTTAGATGGAAGATCTTCTTTTATAGCTGGCATATAAAATCTATCTTGACCGTTTTCATCACTATAAATACTTTCACTAGCAACTCTTTTTTGTATTACTTGTTCTAATTCAGACATCATTTTTTGTTTATGAAATACTCTTATTTTAGCAGGTAGTTTTTGATGGGTTAACATAAACTTATAAATTTCTTCAGGGTTTTTCATTGTCATGATGTTTGATAGATAAAAAATAATATCATCTTTTTGCATTCTCTTCACCTCTATTTTTCCATAAATAAAAGTCTTTATTCAAGACTTTACTAATTCATGATACGCTTATATTTTAACGTTCTTTTCTTATTTTGTCAAATATTGCGCTTTGGCAATTTTTGCTTTTTGGAGCCTTCATTGTGTTGAGAAGTTTCAATCATTGCTTGTTCTAGAAGAGATGCTCCAATTACTTCTCTTCTTTCTTCTTCTGGTAAGTTATGTGATAGAAATTGCCAGTTTGCATAGGTAATTGCAACTTCTTGTCTTAACCATTCTGCATGGAGTTTTAATTCACGTTCATGTAAGATACAATTAGGATTAATATTGGCACCAAGTAATTCATACTCATTTTGATTAGATAGATGGTAAAATGCATAATTTAAATTGTAATCTGTAAATTCTACGATGGTATCCAAGTAGTCCATGTAGGCTTGTTCTTGTTTTAAATAGTCTAGATATTCTTGTTCTGATATAGCTTTGTGATCATACTGGAATCTTAAGTTGTGTTGTTTATAAATGGTATTATGTTGTTGTTCTGATACTTCTGCTTTCTTTTTATGGGTTTCTAACATTAGTTTTTTAAATGCTAATAGTCTTTGCAATGATTTGTTATTTGTAATCATTGGTTTTAGTTCTTTCATTTTAGCATTTAAAAAATTTAATTCTTCTTGATATCCAATAATATATACACGATTCATTAGGCGTACAATATCATTTTCCGTTTCTTCTTGATCAGGATCTTCTATTACTGTTTTCATGATGGATTCTTGTTTTGCTAGTAATTGTTCCATGGTGGTGGTTGGTTCTATGTATTGTAATACATCTGTTGGAAGTATAGCAAATTGACTATTGGTTCTAATGTATGATTTCATAAAACTTTTTAGTTTTTCTTCTAGTTCTGCTCTTGTATTTGGTGTTTGAGCTAAAAATGTATTGTTGATATCTATAACGGTCTCGGGAGGGATGGGTTCTTTGGTAAATAATCTTTGTAACATGTGATATAATTCTTGTTTTTTCATATTATCCTCCTTTTTCTCCTTATTATACCTCTTTTTGACAAAAGAAAAAATCTCTTTTTTGAGATTTATTCACATTTTGTTCCAACTTTTTCAGCTAATGCTTTCCAGTCTTCTACTTTTACTTTACCATCTACAATAACGTTATCTTCTTCTCCTTCTATTTCTAGAAGTCTATCTGTATCTATTTTTCCATAATTAATAATTGTATCGTTTGTTACACTATTAGAAGTTCTAACTACAGCGTTATCATAGTATTTTAGGCCTTTATAATTTTCTCTTATTGTCTTATATGCTGTTTCATATTCATCTAAAACACTTTCATCACTAGATATTACTTCTTCCATTGCATGTAGAACTAATAAATAATCCCCATCATAATATAGGTCATAACTTAGATTAGCTTCTCCATTGCTTATTTCTCCTTCTCTTGTACAAGTCATTTTTTCAAGGCCTTCTATTTCTTCATTTGATACTACTAATGGTTGTTCAGATGCACCAATCGAATTCGATGCATTTTCTTTTGTAGAGTTTTCTGAATTCCCACAAGCGGTTAATAGAAATACCGAAAATACGATGGAAAAAGTCATTATATATTTTGATAATTTTTTCATTGTCATCCTCCTAATAAAAGTATACACTAATCTTCTTTTTTCGCAATAAATTTTTTTATTTCTTTTAGTGCTTCTTCTATGGATTCTTCGTCTTTACTATTTAGAAAACCATGAGATGCGAAAGTAATATTTACTCCTTTTGGAGACTTATTATCTTTTCTTAGACGAAGAGCTAGTTCTTTTCCTTCATCTCTTAAGGGGTCTAGGTCTCCTGTAATTACTAGTACTTTTGGCCATGATGTATAATTATCTAATTTTAATGGTGATATATATTTATCATCTATATATTTTCTTTTTATTTGACCAAGATGTGGTAGCGTTAATAAATCTAGTTTATTGTTTTGTTCTAGAGATGGATATTTTTCTTTATCTTCTCCTTTTAGATTAAGTGCTGGATATAGAAGTATTTCTCTTGGTAGTTTTATTTTTGATATCATATTGATTGATGTTAAAATACTTGCTCCTAGAGAGTCCCCTATTAAAGTAATCTTGTTGTTTTCTATTCCTATTCTATTTAATCCTTCTATAATATATTTTGTTGTTTCATAGCAATTATTTACACATTCTGAGTATGTATTTTCTATTTTATAGTCTAAAGCTATTATTAGAATGTCTAGTTTTTTTACTAAGTTTTCTAATACTTCTGTATAGTTTTTTATTCCTTGTACTAGACGTAGATTACTGCGATAGTAAATAATTACTTTTTCTATTTTAGATATTTTTTTGGGATAAAAGATACGTAATGGTACTAAGTTATCGTCTAATATAATTTTATAGTTTGATATGTTTCGCTTTGAAATAGCAGGGTGTACTATTTCATAGACACTTCGATATAGTTTATAAGTATCAGATGTTCCAAAATCGTCTAAGTTATTTCTTTCTTCCATTCTATCACCTAGTTTCATAATAACATAAAAAGAAAGTTAGTTATTTGCTAACTTTCTTTATTTGACACTATTTACCACTTGTTTTTAGGTTTTCTTTCATTAAATCCCCTACTATTTTTTCTAGTTTTTTATTTTCTTGTTCTAAATCATCTGTTACTTTGTATGGTTTTCCAAATCTAATTGTTAAGTTTTTACTTCTAAATTTGTAATCTCCTGTAATACCAAAGGGAACGATTGTAGCGTTTGTTTTTTTAGCCATAGAGACAGCTCCAAATTTAAATGGTAATAAGAATTCTTTTGTTTTATTTCTAGTTCCTTCAGGGAATAGTCCTAAAGCAAAACCATTTTTTAATACTTTTAGAGCTTCTTCTGTTGCATGAGGATCTTTTTTACTTCTATCTACGGGAATACAGCCTACCATTTTGAAAAACCAAGCAAATTTGCCATCAAAATATTCTTTTTTTGCCATATAGTGTATTGGCCTTTTGGTAGAGATAATTGCTAGACATTGGTCATATAAATGTTTGTGGTTTCCAACAATTAAGATTGGGCCTGTTGTTGGAATGTTTTCTTTTCCAATGATTGTTGGATGATAATACCATTTAAATATAGGACCTAATATCGGTTTTAATATACGATATGGCAACATTTTATCTTTATTTTTCATCTTTTCTACTTTCTTCTTGTAGTTTTTTAAAGTCTACTTTACCTATTAGAGTTTTTGGTAAAGATTTTCTATATTCGAATTCTTTTGGTATGGCATAACTTGCGAGATTTTTCTTACAGTGATCTTTTATACTTTTCTTTACGGTAATTGGACTATATCCATTTTTTAATACGATGTAGGCCTTTGGTACTTCAATTTTATAGGGGTGTGGTATACCGATTACAGTACATTTTAATACAGCTGGGTGTTCTTCAATAATTTGTTCTACATATGCTGGGTAGATATTGTATCCACTAGATATAATCATTCGTTTTAGTCTTTGTTTATAATAAATTACACCATCTTCATCCATCATACCAATATCACCAGTATGTAACCAGATAAGTCCATCTTTATGGATTTGTAACATTTCGTTTGTTTCTTTTTCATTATCTAAATATCCAAGCATTACAGTTGGACCATGAACACATATTTCTCCGTCTTCTCCATATGGTACTTCTTCCTGGGTCCCAGGTTTTACAATTTTAATTAAGTTGCTAGGGAAAGGAATTCCGATACTTCCTTGTTTATCAGCATCTCCATAAGCAAGACATACAGCCGCAAGAGATTCTGTCATTCCATATCCTTGAGAAATAGAGATTTTAGCTCCGTGGTTAGCAAGATATACATTAATTCTTCTTTCTAGAGATGGTGATAGACTATCTCCTCCGGATATCATGTATTTTACCATACTTAAATCTAAGTGTTCGTTTTTGGTATTGATTAAGGCTTCATAAAGCGTTGGTACACCAAACATGATATTTGGCTTATACTTTTCAATTAGTTTATCAAACTTTTTAGCATTAAACTGTGGTATTAAAATTACTTCACATCCTAAATCTAGTGGAGCATTAATAGATACTCCTAGTCCAAAACCATGAAAAACTGGCATAATAGCTAATACTCTTTCTCCAGTACCTAGTTTTGAAAAAATAACTTTTGCTTGTTCTGTTAAAGCGTTAAAGTTACCGTTTGTTAGTACAATTCCTTTTGGTGAACCAGTTGTTCCTCCACTATGTAAGATTACTGCTGGAGTATCTTTTGTAGTGTGAGCAACTTCTTTTCCTGGATAAGTTAATCCTTTTCTGATAAAGTCTTTCCAATATACATAGTCTTCACTTCTTTTTGGCTTTTTTACTTTGTACCCTTGTGTTACTTGATAGCCAAAAGCTAATAGGAAATTCATTGAATCACTAGCAGAAGTAACAATGGTCTTATAGACATCTGTATCCTTTATAATGTTTTTTACTTTTTCATAACATATATCAATCATTATTAACATAACACTATGAGTTGATGTTAGATAGTGTTTGATTTCTTCTTCTCCTGATAGAGGGTGAATCATATTCGCAATGGCCCCTATTTTATTAACAGCATAAAAAGCAACTAATGCTTCTGGTGTATTTGGCATACAGATTGTTACTACATCACCTTTTCTTATTCCTTGACTTTGAAAAGCACGAGAAGCTTGTTCTATCTGATGGAGAAATGTCTTATAGTCAATTAATTTACCATAATAATTAAGGGCTGTTAGTTTTTCTCTTCCTTCACTACATTTTACTAACATTTCATAAATAGAAATGTCTTCTACTTTTATTTTTCGATCTTCTTTTTTGTAATATTTTAACCAAGGTGCTTTAATTAATTTTTGTCTAATCAAATTAATTACGTTCATAATAGTCCTCCAATTTTTTATTAATTTCTTTTTGAAATTTTTTATTTTCTTCTTCTAGATTATTTGTTATAGTTCTTGGTTTTAAAAATTCTATTTGTATACTTTTTCCAATAATACGATATTTTTCTGTGATAACTAAGGGTACGATTGGGGTTTTTGTTTCATAGGCCATCTTGATTGCTCCCATTTTAAAAGGTAGTGTTTCTTTCCTTGTTTTTCTATTGATTGTCCCTTCTGGAAATATTCCTATTACCTTTTTTTCTTTTAATGTTTTTATTGCACTTTCTAAGGCTTCATGGTCATGTATTTTTCTATTGACAGGTATTGCACCTGCTCCTATTAAAAATGGCTTTGTAATGCCTTTAAATAAGGAATCTTTGGCTAAAAAGTGTACTTGTCTTGGAGATAGTGCAATTAACATAATAGGATCTAACCATTTTGTGTGATTTCCTGCTAAAATATAGTTTCTATCCTTTGGTATATTTTCTATTCCTATTACCTTAGGATGAAATAATATTTTAAATAATATTGTCACTATAGGTTTTATTATTTTATAAAACGTCGTATCCATATTATCACCTTATTTCATTATATTATAGGATAGTGATTAAGTAAACTAATTATGATTTAATATATTCTACTAAAGCATTTCCCTCTTCGTTTAAAAGGTTATGTAGTTCTAGTTGATGTTTTACTTCTTTCGCTACTCCGTAGTTGCCATCTAGTAGTTTTATATTCGGAAATATTTTACTTATTTCTTCTTTTATTAAAGAATAATGTGTACAACCTAAGACAATTGAGTCTATTTCTTTTTCTTTTACTTGTTCTTTTATATCTAATAAAATATCCTCTATTTCTTTCAAACTATGTCTTTCTATGGCGTTTGCTAGAGTCGGACAAGATATTAGCGTGATTTCTTGATTATTTCTTTTATTGTCTCTTATTAATTCACTTGTTCTTTCTGAGTCGATTGTCGATGGAGTTGCAAGTACTAGTGTATGTTTAGAATTATGATCACAAGCTACTTTTATCGCTGGTACCGTTCCTACAAATAGTGTATTGGGATATTCTTCTTTTAATTTTTTCATACATCTTGTAGTTGCAGTATTACATGCTAGTACAATTATTTTACAGTTTTTATCTATTAAAAATTCTACTATGTTTTTTACTATTTTATATATTTCCTGTGGTGTTTTTTCTCCATAAGGATTGTTTTTACTATCAGCATAGTATATGTAGTTTTCTTTGGGTAATAATTTTTTAATTTCTTCTAAAGTAGAGGTTCCACCTATACCAGAATCTAAAATACCTATTTTTTGATTCATGTTTTCACTCCTTTCTATTATTATATCACAAATAAAAAAAGGTTTTCACCTTTTTACTCCATAGAATTTATAGTATGTATCTTTATCGTTTCTTTGATAATAGTCGATTGCTAAAGAAATATTTATGTTATTAGGAAAGCGAGTTAGTATTTGCTCTATTTCATTATTTTCTAGTTTATAATCTCTTATAAATGTTAAGAGATTTGCTCCTGGTGTTGTTAACATATGAGTAAGTATTTCTTCTCTTGTCATAATGTGGTCTATTCTTAAAGTGTCTGTTGCACAGATATCGTAAAATCCATAGTATTCAAATGGATCGTTAAAAGTAACAACTTTTCCTAGTGCTGACACTCTAGCGACTTTAACTGGTTGTTGTATAGCTTCAAAATAGTGAAAAGCATCTTCTAGATGTAGTGTAAAGTGTATTCCTGTACCTTTCGTTCCAGCAGTTAGTTTTTTATCACTAGGGATTCGGTAAATTTCATTTTCTTTAAATGGTTGTCCATATAAGTTTGTCATGTCGGCATTAAATGCTTTAAATCCTTTTACTTGTTCCATGTGTTGCCACCAATCTTTACTATTTTATTATGTCTTCTAGGGTTTTAATAATGACATTTATTACTTCTTGTTTTGCTTCTTCTCGAGGAGAAAATGATACTTTTATTGTGTTGTTGGTGTAGGTTGTGTTGTTTTTATTATAAATACTAATAAACACTACATTATCTTCTCCTGTTAGGTTTTTAGGATCAATTTTATTTAGTTTTCCGGTTATTCCTACTCCATAATCGCTTTCTGTAAAATCTGATATTGTTTTTGCCATAGCTTGAGCAGTTTCTATACTATATACAGTATATTTATCAATTATTTTTTTATCTACTCCCATTTTTATTTTGTATTCATTAGAATAGGTAACGGCACTAAATTTTATTACTTTACTAGAACCATCACAGTTGGTAATGGCGTTAGCTACTCCTCCTCCAGTACAAGATTCCATAGTAGATAGGGTTTCTTGTCTTTCTTTTAGTTTTTTTATTATGTTATTAAAGTTCACGTTTTAGCCTCTTTTCATCTTTATATACTTGTTTTAATAAGTTTTTTCCGTTATCGTCTAAACGGTTTAGTGCTTGTTGTTTTAACTCTTCGGGGATAGGATAAATTGTCTCAGCAATTGCTCCTGTAATACTAGCAATTGTATCACTATCTCCTCCTATCGATATGGCTTTTCTAATGCAGTCTTCAAAATCGTTTCCTTGGAAGAATGCATATATTGCAATTGGTACAGAGTTTTTAGCACGAGATGTAAATTTATAATTGTGTCTTAGTTCTTCTAAGTTGTAATTTAGTGGATAGTAGTGTTCTTTTATATAGTTTTCTACTTCTTCTTTGGAATGCCCTGTTCTTAGTAAATAAATTGTTGTAGCAACGGCTTCGGCACTTTTAATGGCTTCTGGATGGTTATGAGTAGGAATTGTTGCGAGATATGATTCTTCTTTTATTTCTTCTAAATCATCAAATAAATAAGCAACTGGACTTATCCTCATGGCGGCACCATTGCCATAACTATCTCCTTTTTTCTTTCCTTCTATCCAAAGAAGAGAACCTCTTCCAAAACGTGGACGTCCAAAAATATCATTTCCTTTGGCTATTTCTCTTAGACCATAATCTTTTAAATAGGTTTCATAGTCTCTGTTTCCATTTATTATGGCATCTATCATTGCTAGAGTCCAACAAGTGTCGTCTGTTGGGATGGAGCAGTCTTGAAATAATGGCGTTTTTTTATCCATTATATCCATTCTTTCTTCATATGGACTTGGTGCATGGTAATTTAGAAAATATTTCACTTCTCTTATTTCATATGTAGATCCAACCATATCTCCTATAATAGCTCCTAGCATTATAAATCACTCCTTTTAATCGTTATGTCTATTTAGAAGAACTTGTTTACGATATGATTTTTGTTCTTCTGATAAGCGTTCTTTTGTTATTTGAGTAGGATATTGTGTTAGTATTGATGAATCAAGGTGAGCTCTTTGATTTTTTAATATTCTAAGTACTTCGTTGCCTAGAGAGATTGCTTGTTCAAGTCCTTCTCCAATAGATGGTTGGTGAAGATTTCTTAAACGAGAAGTTAGCATAAATAAATCATCTTCATAATCTTCAATTGCGGAAGCTAAGACACAAGAGCTTTCGATATCTCGATATAAATCTTCCTTTTTCATTTCTTTTAGTTCTTCTAATCTTTGATTAGGATTTAATTCTTCTGGTAATATCATTATTGGTATATTTAACGTTGTTAAAGTGATAGAAGTGGATTGTGTTTCTAAGACAGGTTGATGTGTTACTAATGGTTGCTTTATTTGATATCTAGAAGAGTTTGTTTTATATTCTATTTCTCTATGGTAAGTTGGTACTATCGTAGTGTCTTCAAAATAATAAACATAGTTTTCTAGTTGAGATGGTAAACTGTGTTGTTGCGTGGTAAAATTGGCTTTTTTATCTAGTGTTATTTCATCGATATCTAATTTTGCCATTTTTTCTACTAATGCACTTATATTATCTAATGAGTCTTCATTTTCTTTTAAATATTCATAAAATCTATGAAAACTTGTATCTTTTTTACTACCATCATTTTGATTATAATTATCGATTAAAAATCCTTTTATTATTGTTACTTTACCAATATGAGTAGGATGTTTTTTTTCGTAACTTTCTTTTATTGTTCTAAATAAGTCTTTATGTTTTTCATAAAACTCTTTTATGTCTTGAGGTATAAAATGTTTTTTTGCTATTGTATCTTTTTCTTTTGATAATAATTCTATTTGTAATGGTATATCTTTTTTAGGGTATTTTTGTATTAAATTTTTTAATTCTTTACTAAATTCATCGAAGGTATCTAAATAATTAATTAATATTTTTAATTTGTCTGTTGTAATTGTTTGCCTCATCTTTACCTCCTATCCTATTATTTGGTTATATAATTCTTTTTTATATACTTTTACTGGTTGTGGTGTTTTAGTTTTTTGAATAATGGGAATTCCTCTTTCAAAGTTATCGCTCCATTCTTCTCTTGGTACATTTCCTTGTACTTCTAAACTGTTATTGGTAAGTCCTAGTAAAAATAATATGTCCATTAGAGTGTCGTTAGCAGTCCAAATACTTCCGTCTTGTCTAATTCCTATATCAAAAAGTTTTATTCCTTCATCAATGCCTTTTACTTCTTGTATCATGGATATTATATCGGCTGCATGCTCTTTGGCTTTTTTAGCTTTGATTAAGCATGTTTGGTAAAGACTTGAAGGAAATAGGAAATCTTCATTTGGCATTTCTTCTGTAAAATCATTAGCCCAAAAACATATATCGCGATAAACAGATCTTACATTTCTTGCTGTTAATGGAGTTTTATTTAGTCTTGGGAAAACATGAAGACTGCGATCTCGACAATCTTCTTCATCTAAGATATAGAGTTCGTTTTTCTTATCCTCTTCTATTATTTTCTCAATAAATGGAAAAATGTCTTGTTGAATGATGTTTATGTCTTTTTCATTTATTGGCATATTGGTCATTTTTCTTATCAGTTCTATTAGTTTATTATTTCTTACAATATCAAGAAGAACAGATGCATCTTTTTCTTGCTCATAGAGGATAATGGCAAAAGTAAACATTTCTTCTGGGAATTGATGAAAACAAGTTGTTAAAAGCTTTTCTTCTCCCTGGGTATAAATACAGTTTGCGTTATTTAACCATATAGATAAAAGTTGTGTTTCTGTTACTTTTTCAAGTGGTAATATTTTTTTCATAGTTTTCACTTCCGGTACTTTTATTGTAACGTATTTTTTATAAATGTAAAGAAAAAAGAGAGAATTATCTCTCTTCTGTAATTACGATGATATGTTTTCCTACTTTACCAAGTATTGGAATGTTCTTATTACTTCCTTTGGTTTTTTCTCCTGTTGCGGTATCAGGTACATCTACACTTGTTCCAGTATCTGGTGTTGCAACATTTTCTGTTTCAGAAGTAGAAGCAGGTGTTTGTTGTTCTTCTGTTGTTGACTCTTCTGTTTGGTTATCTTCTCCGGCTGTTGGCTCTAATACTTCTACAGCTGGTTTATTTTCTTTTTGTTCTGTTTGAGAATTATCTACTTTTGTCTTGTCTGGTTCTGTAAATTTATTTACAACTGATATTAATAATAAACCTCCAGCAATGATTAATACTAATATAACGATATATCTAATATAGTTTCTCATACTTCCACCTCTTTTTCCCCTCTATTATACTTATTTTTTTTATTTTTGCAAGGGATTTTCTTTATTTTCCTCCTCTTAATGTTCTTAAGCTATCTTTCATACTGATACGATAGGATTTTCCTTGTTGTTGTTCTCTTGTTTTTGGTATTTCTATTTTTTGTCTTACTTCCTCTTCTAAAGTGGGACTTATTGCTTCTGGGTCGTCTTTTGCTAAGGCAATCAATTCTTGTGTTACATCAAAACAACTGATTAGGGCTGTTTCTAGTCTAATAATATCTGTACCTCTTATAAAGATGCCATCTAAATCGTCCCAGGGTAAATAAGTTGGTAAAATATCGCTTTCTTCTAGTAATCTTTCCATTTTTTCGTCTTGTTCTTCTTGCTTTGGTACAGGATATCTTGAAGGGTAATTCGCTATATAAGATACTAATTGACAGTAATCTTGGCCTTTTGTTCTAGCGAGATGAAGAGCATTTTTTACGATACTATTATCACTTATACCGTTCTTTTTACCTTCTTTTTCACAGTTTGCAAAATATTCTTCTAATTGACCTATATAAGGAATTTCTTTTGTTATTGCACTATTATTGTATATCATAAAATCTTCTACTATCATACTACACCTCTTTATTAACATACTCTATATTTTTATTTTTGGCAAGAAAAGAGCCTAATGAGACTTAGACTCTTTTATGCTTTTGATTATTTTTTTGGCTGGGCGTTCTTTCTTTAACGTTTCTAGTCTTTCTTTTAGTTCTTCTGTTGACATAGA
Organism: uncultured Bacilli bacterium; assembly: GCA_944358855.1. Taxonomy (GTDB): domain Bacteria; phylum Bacillota_I; class Bacilli_A; order RF39; family UBA660; genus Faecimonas. Next base: position 62,050 of record CALVSC010000001.1, read on the forward strand.
AAATAGTGGTTCTGGATCTTCTTCTCCTAGATTGGAGCAAGCATATATTAAGGATATAGGATAAATTGCTTCATTACCTTGTCCAAGAGAGTCACTTTCTAGGGCTGCATATGCCTCTGTTCTAATTGCGTTCATTAATGTTAGTAGACGACTTCCATTTTTTTCTTGAAATCTTTTAACAATTGCTTTTGCTGTTTTAGTATCTACTACTTGTTCAATATTAAATAAACTATAAGGGTCATTATTATTTTCTCCATAGAAAAGATTGTTTAAGCAAATAAGAATTTCATGTCCTACTAGTCTTGCTTCTACTCTTTCTTCAATACTATTGGCTTTTGTCTTACCACAGGCGATACTATATGGTAGGACTTTTTCTACTACGCTTCTAGCATTTCCTGATTTGGTTGCGGCATATTTATTTTCAAAGTTTATAAAATCTAAGTCTTTTAGACAAGATAACATATTTAGGGTATTTGGTATTGCTTCATCTATAAAGCCAAATCGATCCTGAGTCTTTAACATCGCATAAAGAATTCTATTTAGGTCTTCTCTTCTATCTTTTACTTGATGTGTTTTTACGGCCTTTATTATTTTTTCTATCTCTTCTTTTGTTAAAAGCCTATACGTCTTTCTAGTACTTGGATTATCTTCTTTTTCGTGTATCTTAGGTATTTTTTTACTTCTTAAAATAGTATCTTCTAATGGTTCAATAAAGTATCCTTGGTTATCTGCTCTAGAATTTATGATATATCCAATATATATTAATTTTACAAACATCAAATAATAGTCTCTTTTGGTTTTTAACATACTATCTAGTTTTTTAAAGTAATCTTCTGCAAGTAGATGATTATCTATTGCATATTTTTTTAATTGTTCTGGAGTTGGTAATTTTAAAATATTATCCAGATATTGTTTCAAATTCATGTTATTTTCCTCTTCATTCTAACGGTTTTTGTGATTACTATAGCACCAGGTTATTACCTTGTCAATTTTTTTGAATTACTTTGTTTTCTTTCTTCAGAACTTAAATATTCTTCTAAAGTTTTTGGCGATGTTCCGCCAGATAAAGCGTGACTATTTTTCAATATATTGTCTAGTGTTGATAGTAAATGTTTTATTTCTCTTTCATTTTCTTCTAGTTGTTGTTCTGTTTTTCTTTCTTTTAAGGATAGATATTCTGGTATTTGACATTCTTCTTCATTCATTCTTGTGTTAGTAGGCATCTTGGAAAAGTCTCCTCCTAGGTCGTAAATATCTATTTTTTTATTAACATAAGAAAAGTTCCTTTTGGCAACTAAAGAATAATAAGTACCTCTTCTTGTCTTTATTACATAAGTAGGATTTTCTATACTTACTTGTATTGTATCTTTTTGCTCTACGACATCATATAGTCTATCTGTAAAAATATTTTCTTCGTAGGGATCTTTTCCTTTTGGAAAAGTATTTGGTGTTGGAGCAAGATAGTTTAGAGTATAATTTTTTGTAGGTCGTGATCTTACTATAACAGCAATTGTTGTGAAGGGTATCTTTTTTATAAGAGTAATATTTTTTAACACTTGTTCTAAGTAGTCTATTTTTTCTTCTTTTATTTTTCCTTTGGTTTTTGATAATAAGTCTTTTATAATATCAAAATACATTTCATTGTTATTATAGAAGTCTTTGGCATTTTCTTCTTGTGACAGACTTTTTAAATAGTTTAGTATTTTTTGATATTTTTCTCTTAATTGTTTTTGTTCTGGTGTTAAACTTTTATCATCCGCAAAGATTAAAGGCCTTAATTCTTTTCCTTCTATCTCCTCTAAGAAACTTTCTGTTTCTTCTATATTTTCTTTTGTAAAAGCAATCAGGTCTTCTAAGAAGATATCACAGGGATCTATTTCATATCTTTCTTCTCTTTTTCTTTCTTTTTTTCTTTTTTTCATGTTTTTTACCTACTTATTACTATATATTTCTATTTTATAGTTTAAGAAGTTTAATGTTTCTTCTTTTTCTTTTATTTCTTTTAATAATTCTTCTTTTTGGTTTAATAACATTTCTAATCTTTTCGTTTTATCTTCTTTCATATACTCTATAATATCTTCTAATTTAAACCCTGATTTTTTCATACATAGAATAAAATGAATAGTATTTAAGTCTTCTTCTGTATAGTTTCTTATTCCATGTTTCTTCTCAATATTTTTTAATAGGCCAATTTTTTCATAATAACGAAGGGTGGCACTAGATAACTTGTATTTTTTACTTACTTCACTAATTTTCATGTTTTGTCTCCTTATTATTACTTTCATAAATAATTGCTTCATATAGTAAGTCTACTAAATGATTACTTGGTGCAAGATTATATTTTTTCATTATTTTGTTGAACACATCATAGGAGTGTTCCATATTTAGATATGGATAAATTAATTCTTTTTTGTTATCTAAATCTTTTAAATAATCTAGGGTATAACTATCTTCTATTAATAATAATGGATAGTCTTTAGACCAGGATTTAAATTTTTCTGGTATAAAGTTTGGATTGTCTACATACGTAAAAGATGATTTATCGTATTGTATTACTTCTCTTAAGTCTTTGTTTTCAATTAATTCATCTTTTAGTCGATAATCAAATCTATCTTTAAGTTTTAATCCTTCTAATTTTAAGGCTGATATTTGAGCAATCATTCCTTTATCAGCATTAGAATGAGTTGGTATTATTTCTACAATTATATAGTTGTCTTTTTCTAAATTCATGTTTTCACCTCGCTTTTATTATAGCACAAAGCATGAGAAAGAGGAGTTTTAGTTCCTCTTTAGAGTTAATACCATTCTTTTTGCTTCAGCAATGTCTCCTCTTGAAATTCCGGGGTTTAATTTTAAAGGTATTCTTGGCTCTTTTGGCTTTGATATGGTTTGCGAAAGATGTTTTAATTGTTCAAGAGTATATTTATTAATAGGAAGGTCAATAATATCTACTCTATAATTATCTGGGCTTATAAAATTAACTCCATGATATTGTAGTGTCATGTCATCTCCCTTGGATTTTAATATTATTGCTTTGCCACCTTTTACTGGATAATTAAATTTCATACCCTCTAATCTTGGAATGCTTTGTTCTACAAAATCTAAAAATAGTGGAGGCTCTGATAAGTTCCAACCAATTGCTGATGAAACGTTTTCATCTATGCAAGATCTTAATTCACCCATGTTTTTGGCAAGTTGGGAAGAAATAGAAGCACAAATTCTCTCCTCACTTGGTAGAGGACGTTTTATTCCAACATCGATAGAATCATCATCTAAATATACAATATATTTTTTCTCCTCACCATTTGACTGGGAATTAAACATCTCCTCTACTTCTTCTCTATTAGCATAAACTTTTCTTAAATTACCTCTTAAGATTGTATTAATAATTAAAGCATCATTATTATCTTTAATCGCAAAGCTTTCAAAAATTCTATTATCACCAATTCCAATATATGGTTCTTCAAAATTTAATAATTGGTTTGTATGATTGATTCTACCTGAGAATCCATCTCTAGAATAATGTGTTGGAATATTTGAGTATGGAAATTGTTTTCTTCTTTCATCAGACATATATTGATTAGTGGAAATGTGGGATCCATCTCTATGTGAATAAACGATACCATCTGAATTTATAATAGCAAGAGATGTTCTATAAGGAACCATTATTTGAACGCAATCCTCTCCAACATAATGACTTGCTATTCTTTGGACCACTTCTTCTGTATTTTTCACTTATGTAATCACTCCTTAATTACCTAGTATTATAGCATAGATTATAAAAATTAATATTTATTTTTTATGGTCATTTTTTCATAATAAAAACCGTTATAAACGGTTTATTACATAAATGGTGTCCCCTGGCAGAGTTGGACTATCAACTATTGCTTAATATGTTCTATGATATATAATATTTTTTTTCCATCTCTGCCAACTTCAATACCATTGTTTTTAAAAATAATTCTTTGCATTTTATAATTATCAAATGAAACAGAGCACATAACTGTATCATTAACTTTTGACAATAATAATTTAAATATAATACTACCATATCCTTTATTTTGATATTTTTTAGCAATTGCCAAAAATAATCTATCGTTTACTTTCTGTCGTATAATCGCATACCCTATTTTTATATCATTTAAATAACACTCATATAATTGATCTTCTTTAACTAACTTAAATTTTTGTATTAAATCATCGGTTATTTCATTTACTTTAATTAAATCTATCATAATTTAATACCTTCCTTACTCTTTGAATCGAATTTACTTACTACATCAGGTATGTATGTATCTACAAAACTGTGAAATGAATCAAGCGTATTATAATAGCCTTGAAACTCCACCAAAGAATCTTCATCCATCATATCAACAGATTGTCGTGTAAACTCAAGTAATGTATCATCATTAATCTCTTGAGTTTTTCCATCCTCATAATAAATGGTAATCTTATCTTCATATGGACTGAACGACATATGTGAAATATCTAAATTAGACTTATGCATTATATAATTACAGTATGTTCTTTTAAAATTTGTTTTAGAACTAATAGTTACAGGTATTTTATATATTTCGCGTAATTCTTTTGGAGTCTTTTCATTTTTCATACAATCTAATAAATAATGAAATCTTAATACCGTAAACCTATGCAGTCCATTTTCAGAAACGACATATTTACCATCTTCTATTTCTCTTATTTTCATATCAGTTGTTCCAAGGCTTGTTCTATTTAATCCTTCTATTAGTTCTTTCCCAGATTTATATTCTAATAAACCTAATGCTCTAGTATGATATCCATCTCCATTTTTCTCGAAAAATTTTTCAAAAGTATATAATATATTTCTACCATAAAAAAATGAACTATGCCTATTATCATGGCCTATTATATCAGCAATACTAATTTCCCTTTCTTCATATATATCATCAAAAACTCCATATTCACCAATGATAGGATTAATGTCAAAGCTTGATATATAATTATTATTTGGATCTGACATAAAAGCTTTGATATCAAAATCAAGTGAATTAATAAATTCCAACGTTGTTGTAGATAACCTTTGAGCTAAAAGATAACTTAATTTTTTTGTTTCCTCTTCATCAAGTTTTTCCGATATACCTAATTTTTCAAGTACCCTTGATTCTTTTAAAGCAAGAATTTTTAAATCTTCTGGTAAATAATTAATAACCCTAATTACATCACTTACTGATGCTTGATTTAAATCAGGGAAACGTTCATCTATATAATATTTTACATTAAATGGTGGTTTTTCTATTGGTTTATTTTTATATTTATCAATATTTAATTCAAATTCATCTGTCAATCTTTTTATTTCTTCAATATCCAAATCATTTAAAAACGGTAGTATTTTATTCTTTATTTCTAAATAATCAAACATATCGTCGTCACTTAAATATATATTTTTAATTTTATATACTAATTTTTCTTTCAATTCATCATCTAATGATGAATTTTCAATTATATAAATCAAATGATTAAACTTAGCCAAATCATAACTAATATTATCTTCTAAATATTCCTCATCTTCATTAGTTAGTTGTATTTTATCATCAGAAAAAACTATTTTACATTTAGAAATTTTATTAATAATTGAATCATCTAAGTTACAAAAAGTAAAATAATCCATTTGAATAATTGTATCTTCATCTAAATCAACGCTTTCAACAATATATTCATCAAATAAATGTGTTACTATCTTGTGTTTATCTTTAGGAAAATAAATTTTAAATCTAGAATAAGATGGCAGTTTAATCAATGTTGTACTACTTAACTTAATTTTAATATCAGGTATCCATGAATCGATTTCGTCATGATATTCTATTGGTTCAAAATCTGTATTTAAATCAATATAACCACCTTCATAATTATCAATATAATTATCAACTCTATTATCTAATAAAGAAAGTAATTTTTTTATTCTCTCATCATAATCAAAAAACTTAACAAATTTTAAATCTTCTATTTTCCAAGGTAATTCAGTCAATTTTTCTTCATACATTAATAAATACTTAATATGTTCTGAAACATTACCTTCTAATAATAAAGTGATAAGTTCAGGATATTTTTCCATTCTTCTAATCATCATATCACTAATAAATTTAATATTATTTATATTCATTATTTCTTCTATAATATCATTGGGAATTATATTTGAATAATTATTTTCATCATTTTCAACTAAATTACTTTGAGGGTCATTTGAATCCAAATCACTTGTATCATCTTTCATTTTATCTGTACTTCTATTAAACATATCAAATAATCCCATAGTTTCACTCCTCGTTTATTTTATTTCATTTTAACATACGTTTTGTTACTTTAACAAATCTTTTATAAAAGTTTATAATACTCTTATTTAAAACTTGACTATATTTCGTGTGTTATTTGTTAAAGCAAGTAATTTTTTAATTCATTAACCGTTTTCATAATCAAATCGGTGTTTTCTTGTTTTAAAAAAAGAGGAATCATATTCAAGAAATAACTTTTCTTCTAGACGGTTTTTTATATAAAAAAACAATCATTTCTGATTGATTCTATATCAAAAGTTCGAAGGGCTCGAACAAAATTTCAAATGGTGTCCCCGGGCAGAGTCGAACTGCCGACCTATCGCTTAGGAGGCGATTGCTCTATCCTACTGAGCTACGAAGA
>CALVSC010000002.1 GCA_944358855.1 uncultured Bacilli bacterium
CATAATTCTCCTCCTTACTTTACTTCAATATTTGCTGGATAATTTTTTTCCAACTCTTTTAAAAGACTAACCATATTTCCGACTAGTATCTGGGTAGTACTGTCATCATTTTTAACATTTACTGTCATTCCCTTTTTACTAATCATATAACTTAGACTCCCTTTATCAAGTGCTAAAATACCATTTACTGTTGTTGTTACAATGCTACTAGCAGCTGCACATACAATATCTTTTCCATAGTCATCATATAATGCGTGTCCAAGAATTGTTATCTTTTTGTATTTAGCGTGAACTTTATCAACTTTTACTTGAATCATAATTAACCATTAATTTTAGTAATTTGAATTTTTGTATAAGGTTGTCTATGTCCTTGTTTCTTACGGTTAGATCTGTTTTTACATTTATACTTGTAGACAGTTATTTTCTTTTGTTTACCGTTTTTAATAACTTTTCCTTCTACAGTAACATTTGTAAGATAAGGACTTCCGATTTTACTATCAAGCATTAATACTTGATCGAATTTAACAATATCACCAGCGTTTGCATTTAATTTTTCTACAAAAATTTCAGAACCTTCTGTTACGTAATATTGTTTTCCTCCAACTTTAATTACAGCGTTCATTCATATACCTCCTTTTTTATAACTTAAGACTCGCTCTTAAGGTACCAAATTTGGTTTTTACCTTTTCAATGCGGTTTGAGCATGAGGCGTCAAACAGTTAGAGTATATCATATTGAGGAAGCAATGTCAAATGTTTCCATAGGGGTTTAGTTTTTCTTATACGTTTTTTCTATCGCGGTTATTTTTTCTCTTTCTGATTTGGTAAATAGTCTATTCCTGCATAATAGTTTTGATAGTGGTTCGTCTTCTCTTGTCCTTGCTCTTCTTACTTTTTCTCTTGAAAAATAAACTCCATTTATAATATAAGTTCTTGGTGTTAAAACAATTTTATCTTCTTTTATTTTTATTTCGTCTAGTGGTTTTAAATCAATATAGCTTGGTATCGTATCATCTGGTACGTAAAAACTATCTGTATGAAGAATTGATTCTAGTTCTAGTGATGTAATTGGAATATTTAACTCTTCTAATATGCGCAATCTCATCCATACTTTTTTATCGTAGTTTAGAAGAGATAAATTATTTTTTAAAGTATCTTCCCAACCTAGTTCTAGTATGGTGTCTAGTCTTTCTGATAAGTTATTTTGTGATAAAAAGGCATAGTTAGTGGTTGTAGATAATGATGTAAGATAGTCATAATCTTTTAGAGTCTCTAAGTTTTTAGATAATATTTCGGAGTCTAATAATAAAACTTTATCTCTTGTCCTATATAAAGTACTTTGCCCTGTTATGGAGTCAATTATTTCTTTATTCTTTTTTATTCTTTCTGGATAGTTGTTAGCAGTATCCAACATTTCCATATTCTCTTGGACTAGTTCTTTGGTTAGTGTTTTATTTTCTACTAATTGATAAATAGCAGCAACGGTTTCTTTGGTGGTAGTAGATAGTACTATTTCAAGTTGTTCTTTTTCTGTTATACCAAGTTGTGTTAAAGTTTCTAAAATGTTTTTTAAGTCATCACAACTATATCGATTCATTAAAAATGTAGTATCTAGAGTTCCTATATTATATTTTCTTTGAAGTTGTTGATAACTTAGAATAGAATTACTTTTTAGTTCTTGATATCTTTTATCTAGGCTGTCATAGTATTTTTTATTGTGGTTGTAAATATAGGTAAGTATTTCTACTCTTAAACCTTCGTCCTTTATATCTCTTATTAATGTGCGATAGTCTGTTATTTCTTCTGGTAAGTGTTCTAGTTGAGATAAAAGATTATCTATATTTTTTATTTCTCTTCTTCTCTCTTTATCCTTTTCTTTTCTTTCTTTTTTTCTTTTGGAAAGAGATTTTGGTATAACGGATGTCAACCAGGTAATATCTTTCGTTGAAAAAGCATTTTCTAGTTGTAATCGTAATATATCATCTTTATAAATTGGAAGAGTTAGACTTTTTTTAGTAGGAAGTAAGGAACATTTTCTTTTATACTCTGTAATTTCTTTAATAGCAGAAATAATACATAGAGCATTATGCCAATTTTTAGGATCTTTTTCATACTCACTTAAAAAAGCAATTAATTCATCACTATCTGCTAAAAGCATAGCAGTAAAGTCCATTTTATAACGTTCCTCTACATCCGTAGGATTATTATTTACTGATTGTAATATTTCATATATAGGTCCCGTTCTTTCTTCTGGTTTTTTATCTAGAAATTTTTGTAGTTCTGGTATTTTAGTACTCTTTCCTATGTCGTATAAGATAGGAAGAAATGTTTGAAAATCTTTTGAAGTTAGAAAAATTAGGGTTGAAGAAATGGGCTTTATAATACTTTTTAATTCTTTTACTGTGTAGTTATCATTTAATGACAGTACATAGGCACATAAAAATTTCAAGATATCTATTTGGTCATAGGTAAATAAATCATTAAAGTCCGTAGTTTTTACAAATTCTTCTAGTAAAGTAATCTCTTCAGATGGTGTATTTATTTCTTCCTTTAGAGTGGCTTTTCTAGTCATTAGATCTTCTTTTAGTTTTTGCATGAACTTCGCCTCCCTTCGCTTGTTTTCTATTTAATACTTGCCACAAACTTTCTTCTTGTTGTACTCTTTTTTCTTCGAAGGAAGGTGTCGCCATTGCTTCTTGGATTGTTGGATAGTTCATTTGATAGTTTCTTACTAGGGCAGCTGTCCTTTCACGATAGGCACTATTTTGTTTGGTTTTTTTGACTAATATCCCTATTATGGCATAAGTATCAGGTCCTAACCTATCGAATAATACTCTCGTTTTATTATTTAAATCTCTTACTTCACTAATACTTCCTGTATAGAAGTGTCTTACGTTTTTAAAAGTGTTATTCTTTATGGACTCTAATAAACTGGCAATACTTGGATAAAAATCTATTGGAATATCTTTTAAATGGTCTAAGGGAACAATTTTTCCAGTCTTTGTTGGTACTAAGATTAGTTTGTTTTGAGGGGCTTCTGTTATTAATTCTGGTGTTTTTAAATAAGTGTCTATTAGACTTAGTATTTTTCTATTAAGTTCTATTTGTTGTTTTATGTACTCTAGTTCTTCTGGGGCAAAGTCATTTACTTCTTCTGTTAAACTATGAATGGCTCTTATTTTTTTCATTGTTTCTAGTTTTAGACGAAGGATTAAGTTTATAAAGTTTGGTGTTATGGGTGAAGGTAGAAGATGGATAAAGTCCTCTTCACTTTCTGTTTCTAACGTTTCTAGATTTCTTAAATAATAATCCACTTGATCTTCAAAGACACTACTCTCTTGTTCTTCTTCTATTTCTATTGTTTCTATGTGATAGTTTGAGGGACGTGATATTACTTGTTCTAACTCTAGTAATTCTAAAGATCGAATCATGTCTTTTTTCTTTTGGGTCTTTTTACGTAAAGTATCAAGTTGTTGTAATAGGACTTTTTCTTCCATATGTCGTCACCTACCTGGTTTTCTTATCGTAACACTATTTTTATTGTTTTTCAAATTTAGTTTCTTATGTTACACTAATAAAAAGGAGATTGTTATGAAGTATAGAAGAGTTTTACTTAAGTTTAGTGGTGAAGCGTTAGCTGGTAATCAAGAGTCTGGTATTTCCTTTCAAGAAGTGTTAGGGTTTGCTAGAGAGATTAAAGAATGTTTGGATTTGGGAGTTCAAATAGCGATTGTTGTTGGTGGTGGCAACTTCTGGAGAGGAAAAGCGAATCCTTATATGGATAGAGCAACTAGTGATTATATTGGAATGCTAGCAACTACGATGAATGCGTTAGCTCTAGGAGATGCTTTTAAACAAGTAGGTTGTGATGTTAGAGTTCAAACAGGAATTGAAATGCGTCAGGTAGCAGAATTTTATATTAAAGATAGAGCAATACGCCATTTGGAAAAAGGACGGGTTACTATCTTTGGTTGTGGTACTGGTAGTCCATTTTTCTCAACGGATACAGCAGCTGCTTTAAGAGCAGCAGAAATAAAAGCAGAAGCTCTTATTAAAGCAACGAATGTAAATGGTATTTATGATAAAGATCCAAAGATGGAAAAAGATGCAAAGTTTCTTCCTAGTGTTTCTTATTTAGATGTTATTAATCAAAAATTAAAAGTAATGGATACTACGGCAATTAGTTTATGTATGGAAGAAGAAATACCTATTATTGTTTTTAATATTCATGAAAGAGGCAATTTAAAGAAATTATTACAAGGTGATGATATTGGTTCTATTATAAAATAAAAAAGAGCTTGATTATTCAGGCTCTTTTACTGTGCGATAAATTCCATCCATAATAGAATATAAATAACAAGTTACTTTTTTCTTTGTTTTATTTTCTATAAATTCTCTATAACCATTTAGTTGTTTATCATAAGCATCATCATCAATATTTTTAAATTTATAGTCTACAATTACAATTTCTGTTTCTTCTTCTATTAACAAGTCAATAATACCATCTTTTTGATCTTTCGTATTGTAGAATTCATATTCTGAATAAAATTTAGCGTTTTTATGTTCTTGTATTAGTGGTGTTTTTAAGAATTGTTTTATTTTATCTGGTAATGTTTCTAAATTAGGGTTTTTAAAGTCTAGTTGTTCTAATACTTCATGTAAAGCAGTACCTAGTTTCATTTTTTCTTGTTCTTCTTTGGTAATTATGGAAAGTTTATCTTTGGAATATCTCGTATGTTCCACTTCTTTTTTCTCTATGTTTACTTCTTCTACTTCTAGAGTGTCTTTGGAAAGTGTTAATTCACTTTTTTGTTCTCTTTTTCTTGTTAATAGATAATCTTTAGTAGGAGAAGTTGTTATCTTTGTTTCATATGGTAAAAGAGAAGAATAAACGCTTTTTATTATCGATAAGAATGAGTTATATTTTTTTCTTTTATGGATACTTACCATAGTCTCACTACTAGGTTCTTCTTCTATTTCTTCTGTTACCATAATCATCTTTTCTCTAGCTCTTGTTAAAGCGACATAAAACAATCGAATTCTTTCTCCTATTTCTTCTATTTTACTACGTTCTTTTACTAATTTCTTTATTACAGTATCTTTATAATAACCATTAATTACTGGCAGAATTATACCATATTCATTATCAAAGATTATTTTTTCTTTTAACTCTAACATATTAAATCTAGATGAAAAACCTGCAAAATAACAAATAGGAAACTCTAGTCCTTTGGATTTATGAATCGTCATTATTTTCACACTATTACTGGTTGCAACATTGACATTGAATTTTAAATCAGCACCACTTTCAAATATTTGATCTAAGTGATTAATAATATCTTCTAGCGTATAACCATTCTGTTCTAGACTTTCTACTAAGTTGTGGATATACTCTAAGCGTATTACTTTTGAAGTTATTCCAGATTTAGTTATTAGTTTTTCTTCATATCCTACTTCTTTTATTAATTTATCAAAAAATTCAGTTGGAGATGTCTCTTCTAGATAAGTAGATAGTTCTAAACACTTTTGATATAGGGATGTTTGTTCTATTTTATTATTTACATATGCTTCATATAATATATTGTCTGGTATTTGAAACAAGAAACTTCTACCTACAGATAAAAAACTATATTTTAGGCTTTCTTTATCATCTTGTTTTTTTATTCTAATTATTAAATTTAATAAATTTTTTATGACTAAAATATCATCATCTTTACTAAGAGATTCTTCTTTTAATATCGATAATGGTATTCCTAAATATTCAAATATCTTTTTATAAAGTTCAAAGTTTTTACTTTTATCTAGTAATATTACTGCATCTTTATATTCCATTGGTCTTAGTGTTTTTTTACCTTTATCAAATACTAGGTAATTACTTTCTATTTTTTCTTTTATATCTTGACCAATGATAAAAGCTTCTTGTTCGTCTTTGGTAATATTTTTTTCTTTATCTAGTTGATAAGTTAAGAGGTCTAGATGATTATTATTTTTGGTTTTGGCATCAGTTTCGTATATTTCTAGTCCAAAGGCCATTTCATGTGAGGCTTTATAGTCTGCACCTCCAATATCATCATCCATGATTTGGCGAAATATCATATTAATATCTTCTAGTACTTCTCTTCTAGAACGGAAGTTTTTTAATAAATCTATTTTTATTCCTTGGTCTGTATCACGATAGGAATCATATTTTTCTTTAAATAAATATGGATTGGCATTTCTAAAACGGTAGATGGATTGTTTAATATCTCCTACCATATATACATTGTTTTTCGCAATCAGTGATATAAATTTTTCTTGCGTATCTGATGTATCTTGATATTCGTCTACCATAATCTCTTGAAAACTATCTCTTAATTCTTCTCTTACTTCTTTGTTTTCTTCTACTATTTTAATAGCTAGTCGGGAGATGTCTGTAAAGTTATATACTTCTTCTTGTTCTTTATAGTTTGACAAACGTTTATCTAGTTCTTTTAGAATACTAATTAGCTCTTCTTGATTAGAAACCGTACTTTGTAGTTCTTCTTCTATTTGTTCTAAAGAATCATATGTTGCGAGCTCTTTCAACTCTTTTATTACGTTAGCTAGCTCTTCTTTTTTCTCTTTGGCCTCTTCTTCTGTTTTGTTAGGAATTCTAGGTAGGCTTGGCAAATGAAGAAGTTCTTCTTTTCTTTTATTATACTCTGTTTCTTTCAATAACGGGTCTAAGACATCTTCTACTTTCTTCATGTAATCTCCATCAAAGTAGGAAGACATCTCAACTAAGGCTTCTTTTATTTCTTCTATTTTTTCTTCTACTAGTGTTAAATAATCGTTTATTACTTTGGTAAACGTTTTCGTATAGTTGTCTAGATAGGTGTCTAAAAACTCTTCTTTGTTGTATTTTAATTCTATTTTTTGATAGATAGAAAGTAATCCTTTTTTTAGGTCTTTATCATCTTTATAACAAAAATCATGAATTAGTTTTGTAAATCGTTTATCTTGTAATAAGTATTTTTCATCTAATATTTCATCTAATAGTTGCTGTTTCTTAATATTTATTACTACATCGTCCGTTATTTCTATTTTGTTTGTACAGTTAATTACCGTATGATACTTTTTAACAATAGATAAAGCGAAAGAATCAAATGTTGTAATATATGCGCTATCAATTTTATCACTTTCTTTTTCTAGTCCAGGAGTTTCGTTAATAGCCGAACGAATTCGGTCTTTCATTTCCGCCGCTGCCGCATTGGTAAAGGTTAAAACTAATAATTCATTAATATGAATACCTGTTTTTAGTTTTCTAATTACTCTTTCTGTTAGTACTGCTGTCTTTCCTGAGCCCGCTCCGGCAGAGACAATAATATTATTTCCTTCTTCGTTAATTGCTTGTAGTTGTTCTTTTGTCCAGGCCATACACTAAACCTCCTCTTCTAAGAATGATAAGTCTTTTACCTTTTCTAAATAAACACTATCTTGTTCTGCGTGATAACAAATATCTTTGTAGCTACAATATTCACATGAAATGTTTTTACCATCATATATTTTTGGATTAATTGTAAAGTCTCCTTCTAAGATATGATTTGTAGCGTTGTCAATTTCTTTTTTTGTATAACGTAATATTTGATAGACATCCTCATCACTTAAGACGTTGGCAAATCGATAGAAGCCTTTATCGGTATATTTCATATTTTTTATGACAGAACTGTCTTCATAATCAGGGCAAAATCTAGATAATATTTCTAAATTATCTGTCGTATACCCCTGTAGTTTCATTTTGTCTTTTTTAATTTCTTCTAGTGGCTTATTTTCAAAAGATGGATAATTAAATAATATATTTTGATAATAGATTCCAGTAAAAATAGGATTAGAAAAGACTTTGGAATAATTAATTAAAAATAAATAAATTGGTAATTGCATCGATAAACCATATTTCATTTTATTTATCTTAGTATCTACTGTTCCACTTTTATAATCTACGATGGCAAAATAAGTATCTTCTATTTTCTTATAATATAAGATTTTATCTATTGTTCCGGTGAATATTACTTCAATATCATGTCTAATTGGTATTTCTATTCTTTCTTCGTGTAGTTCATCGTTATATCCTAATAATAAATCTAGAGTTTTTTCTTGTTCTAGAAGTTCTAGTAATTCTTGTTTTAGTCTTACTAATAATACTTTTTCTTTTAAAGATAATTCTCTTTTTTCTAAATAGGTGTTATAACTTTCTTCAAAGTTAAAGTCTTTATATTTATATAACTGTAATATTTTATGATATAGAGAACCAATAAAAGCAGAAAATGTATCTTCATATGAGCTTACTTTTAAAACGTAGTTTAAGTAGTATTTAAATTTACATTCATTATAAGCATTTATACTCGTATAAGATAGTTTTAATGGATATGGTAGGTGTTCTAAGTATAGGTTTTTATCTATTCCATTAAACTGATTATTATAGCTTTTATATGGTATTTGATAATGAGTATATAACTCTTTTAACATAGGAGATATTTCTTGGTAACGTTCGTAGTTATCAAGTTTTGCTGCTAGACGTAGTTTATTGTATTCATTACTGTAGTGGTATAAATCTTTTTTAGGGCTTATTACTTCCATATTATATTCTTCTATGATACTAGATGGGTACAGGCTTTGAAATGGGGTTTCTAATTTATAAGATAAATATAAGTTTTTTATTGATGCTAGAATATTCATAATCGCTAGTTTTTCTTGTTTATTTTTCTCTTCTGTTGTTAGTAATAAAACTTCTTCTTTATCCTTATCTGATATAAACTCCGTATCTTTTTCTATTCTTGGTAATACATCTTGATTGATTCCTAATACAAAGACATATTCATCGTCTGTATATTCTTCATTTTTTAATTCTTTTATCGCAACTGCATTTTCGTATTTAGGAGAAGATAGTTTCTTCTCTTTTAATTTAGAAAGTAACAATTCTTGGTATTCTTTACTATCCTCTTTTACTTCTACTAAAGAGTTTAGTACTGATAATAGTGCTTTTGTTATTTTATTTGGTTTTTCTAAGTTTATTTCCTTCGTTTCTAAATAGTTTTTTACGATATCTGTTGCGATAATAGAATATTTTTTAGGTATATTAACAGGAATATGATAGTAAGAAAATATTCTATCTATCGTGTAGTAATAATCACTAGATACATTGGTTAATACTATGTTATTAATATCTACTTTGTTTTTTAGTAATTTTATAATTTCTAATGCTATACCATTTACTTCTTCTTCCATTGTTTGATATTTTGTTATTTTAAAGTTTGGTATTGTACTTGGTTTTATATCTTCTGCCCCTAAAGCTATTTTTTCATATAGATCTAGGGTTTTATAATTTAATATTTGTTTTTTATATTTATTCAAGTAGTTTTTAAAAGAAGTATGATAAGTTAGCAGGTTATTTTCTTTTAATTCTTTTTTTAGGCTTTGTAAGAAGAGTAGTTTTTTGTTTTTATATTCTTTATCTTCTTCTATTACATATAAATAGTTTAAATATACTTTACAAACATCTACTTTATAGTGGTATTTTTTCATAAGATATAATATAGCTTTTTCATCATAAGAAAAATAGTAGTTAGCTAAATATTCTTCTTTCGTCATAAATTTTATATCATATAGGGTATTTGTTTGTTCTAGTTGTTTTAAGTATTTTATTTTTTCTTCGTTAGGGCAAATAATTAATGTATTATTTTCTATTTTTAGCATGTTGTTCACCTACTCTTTTATTTAGAATATATTCTAGGGTAATCATAGCTAGAAGAGCTTCTAGTATTTGTAATGGATATGCATATCTTGGCATTACTTCTATTAGAAGATACGCTCCAAAATAAAATAGTAATATACTATATATTAAAATTTGTTCTTTTTTATATGTTTTCTTTATGATTGTTATGATACTTAATAGAGCAAATAATAAGAAGAAATAGATAAAAAGAGAATTAATACTGTTTAGAGGAAGTAGTTCTTCTTCTGTTTTGTCAGGAAATGTCCAGGTTAGATCAGAGTTTAACCATAGTATTTTTATTTTTTTAATAAATAAAACAGGGTAGTTTGTCCAATCTTCTTTTATTCTTTGTTCTAACTCTTGTTCTGCTTTTTTGGGATAAAATGCATATTTTTCAGCGTCTTCACTACTGTATTTTCCTCTTGTTTCTGTGTTTAGTCCTGTTATAAATTTCCAAGCAGGATTTTTATTTTCTAGACCATTGGGACTAATATTCGTCTTTTGTAATGTATAGGAAGCAAGGGTGTTTGTTATAAAATATATCATGATGATTAAGATCGTTCCTATTACTTTTTTCTTCTTTTTAGAAGATGTTATAATTCGATATAACATATAGAGAGTAATTCCAGCCAGTATTACAATTCCTTCACTTCTTAACATATTACTAAACGCTAGTAATATACCAATTATTATAAATGGTAATATGTGTTCTTTTTTATTTTTTATTAAAATATAAAGACTGATTAGAATCAGTAACATTGGTAAGAATTGATTTGTTAGTACTGTATTTAAAAATAATGGGAATAAGAATATAGAATAAATGAAAGATATTATAAGGGATACTTTTTTATTAGTTAGATACTCTCCTATTTTATATAATAGACCAATGGTTGCGGTGGTGATTAAAGCGTTTACTATTTTTAAAAACGTAATATTATCTATAATACTTAAAAGAAGAGCTTGATAGATAACATGTCCCATTTGATAGGCCCAGGTTAGAAAGTATGGCATTGTTTGGTATTCTGTCGTACCTTTTAATAGTTCAAATGATGCTTCTAACATTGTTTTAAAATCAGATGTTGGTGGAGTATTTATCGTTAATACGACAATTAGTCGTAATACAAAGCTAAATACTAATAAAAAAAGAAACCATTTGTTGTTTTTTATCCAGTTTTTTATTTTTTCCATATTCTTCACCATTCCTATTATAACAAGAATTTAAAAAAGAAAAAAGAAGCTTATTCAGCTTCTTTTACATTAATAACCGTTTTTCCTTTATAGCTTCCACATTTTGGACAAATTCTATGAGCTTTAATCATTTCTCCACAACTTGGACATTTTACCATTCCTGGTACTTCCATAGCGTTATGACTTCTTCTCATTCTTTTTCTTGTCTTTGAAACTTTGTGAAAAGGAACAGCAAACAATTGAATATTTAATTTCATCATATTATCACTCCTCTTTCATTTTATCTAATAACTCACTAAATGGATTATTACTCTGGGTGATTTCATCTTCACTCACCAATTTCCATCCGTCTCCCTTAAATTTAGAAAAGTCTTTCACTTTCGTAAACTGTAGAGGGACCTCTAGTACAATATTTTCCCATAAAAATTGAAATATATCAAGTGTATTTTCATTTTTTTTACAATTTTCTTCTATTATGTCATCATATTCTATGGAAAATGGGTATTCTACAGGCTCAAGAGAAATGGAATCTTCTAGAACCATTTTACCTTCTATTTTACATTTTATACTGTCTTGTTCTTGTTCTAAATCATCTTCACTTGGAGATAAATAAATATATCCTTCTACTTTTACATCATCTAATTTTTTTACATCTGACATCTTAAAGTATTCTTCTGGTATAGAATAAGTATTTGTAATATCTATCTTATCTACTATATAACTGTGAAGAGTTGTTAAATCTATGTTCATTTTACCACCTAACCTAAATTAGTTTCTTTTTCATTTAACATGGCAACTTCATTGTTGTCTTCTACTATTTGTATTTTTCCATGATAATGTCTTACGGCTCCTGCCTGAAGAGGAATATCTTGTTTTGTCCATAGTCTAATGTTGAATGATTCTTCTCCTAAGGCTTTAATGGTTTGTTTTGATAGAACTCCATCTTCTAATTCACTTAATGTATAAATGCTCGTTTTCTTTGGCCCTTTAATAGCTACTCTAATAATATCTTTTGGCATTTGGTATTCATTACATTCATCTTCAAACACTTCTTCTAAATCATCTGATAATTTTATTGTAAAGTTTACAGGAATTGTCATGTTGTTTTTCACTGTAAATGTGTAAGATTGGGATGCTAGTCCTACAGCATCTGTTACCGGAGTTACTCTCGTTAATGATACTTTATCTCCTGTTTCCTCGTGGAAAGTAATATCTAGAGACTCTGAACTATAGTCAATATTTCTTTCATTTTGGAATTTATAATATATATGATGAGTTGCGAAAATAGCAACGACAAAAATCAACGTAATAATTATTATGCTTTTCATTCTTTGTTTTTTATAGTTTTTCATACTACACCTCTGTTATTATGATAATATTTATCAGAGCTTTCGTCAATATTTTCATCTATTCTTTTAAAGAAAGAAGAAAAGAAGTGTATTATTACACCTCTTTACTTTTTATAGCTTTTCCTAGACGATGCCATAATTTATCATTAGAATAGTTTAATATTCCTACTTTATATACTTTTAATCCATATTTTGCAAGAATGATGATTGTGATAATCAACACAATTATGGAAATAAAAACATCAAGCATTGTCGTCTCTCCAATAATATATAGAGATGGTGCTACTAGACAAGAAAGAAATGGTACATAGGATAATATTCTTATAAATATTGAGCCTTCAAACATACCAGCCATGATTGCTAGATAGTAGCCAGCAAGTAGAACTAACATAATTGGCGTTTGTAATTGGTTAAAGTCTTCCATATTTGTCGTCATAGCAGCAAGTATACCAGCCACTAAAGAATAAGCTAAGAATGATAATATCATCATTACTAAAATAGCTGGTAGTAGTGTTAATAATTTATCAGTAAATCCAGATGTTGCAGCGGCATTTAACAATGTGTCTATACTTGGATCAATTATTAATTTTCCTTTGGTACTAATCAAGATTCCTATTACGGAATATATGACTAATAACAATCCTTGAAGTAATATAAATACGTTACTAGCAACAACTTTGGATAGTAGATGAACTTTAGGACTTACATTAGATATAATGATTTCCATACTTTTCGTTGTCTTTTCCTCACATATTTCTCCACCTATCATTTGTACTAAGAAAATAATTAGCATGAAGAATGGCAAAATAACAGTTGGAAATAAAGTAGTCATTACCATTTCCATATTTTCATCTACTGACTTTTCTTCGCTTAAGACAATTCTTTCTATTTCCATTGGAGAAGAAATCTTTTGTAATAATTCTGGAGAAGTATTGGTTTTTACTAACGCAACACTCGTTTTAGTAGCATTTAATCCCTGCATTAAATATTGATAAGTTGTATTATTTATTTTCTCCTTACTTATTAGTTTTGTTTGTACATAATTATCTTGACTATTTTCAAAGATAATCGCAACTTCATTATCTTTTAAATTTTTCTTTAATTCTTTTTCTTCTTTTTTGCTTTCTTTTATGACTATTTTTTCTTCTTCTTGCTTCATCATGGTATCCATAGATGATTTAAAAATAGGATAAGAGATTTCTGTTTGATCAATTACATAAACTTTTGTAGATTCGTTAAAGTCTCCTCCAAAGAAAGATATAATAGAATTAATATTAATTAGTGCAATAATTACTAGTAATAACATAATATTGACACCTATGAACCATTTCGATTTTATTTTTTTCCCTAAACTTTGTTTTACTAAATACCAAAATTTCTTACTCACGAACCTCACCTACTTTCGCGATAAATATTTCATTTAATGTTGGCTCTTCTACATCGTATTTTGTTATATTACACGTTTTTACTTTATTAAATATCTTTGGAGCAATCGTTTCGTCTTCTATCTTTACTATGTATTCCTCTTTTTGTTTTTCTACTGATAGTACACCTTTTATTTTTTTGATTTCTTCTAGTGGTAATTTTTCTCCACGTAACGCAACGTTTTTCTTTTTATATTCTTTTTTTACATCTTTTACATAACCATCTACAATAGCTTTTCCTTTTACTAAAATAATTAATTTTTCACAAAAGTTTTCGATGTGTTCCATTTGATGAGATGAAAAGATAATGGAACACCCTTCTTTTTGTAGTTGATATATTGCTTTTTTCATTAGTTCTACATTGATAGGGTCTAGTCCTGTAAATGGTTCATCTAATATTAATAGTTTAGGATGATGAATGACTGCAGAAATAAATTGTATTTTTTGTTGATTACCTTTTGATAATTCTTTTATTTTTCTATTTTCATAATCTTCTATTTCAAAATCATGTAACCATTTCTTTAATTCTTTTTCAATTTTTTCTTCTTTCATTCCTTTTAATATTCCATAAAATAAGATTTGTTCTTTTACTGTCATTTTAGTAAGTAAACTTCTTTCTTCTGTTACATAACCAATTTTATCTGTTAGAGAATAATCAATGTGTTTGCCATCTAACAATACCTCTCCTTCCGTTTGTTCCAAAAGGCCTAGGATGATACGAAAAGTAGTTGTTTTTCCAGCACCATTTTCTCCTAAAAGGCCAAATATTTCTCCATCTTTTACTTCAAAAGATAAGTTGTCTACCGCTTTGTAGTCACCATAATATTTGGTAATATTTTTTACTTGTAGCATATTTACTCCTCCCATTATTATTTTAGCAAATAACTTTTTTGTTTCATAGAAAAAAGAAGAAAATTTTTATTTTCTTCTTACTAATACTTTTACATCTGTTGGCGCTAATATTCCTGGTGTACCACCATAAGCTGGTATTTCTTCTAGTTCTACATCATAGTTTTCTGTTAGTTTAGCATAAGACGCAATACATCTTTCCACACCTTCTTGGTTTAGTGCCATCATATAATCTCTACCAAAGTTGGTAATTGGAACATGATAATTTGGATCTTGTTGTCTAGCTATCATCCAATCTGCGCTCATGTTTTGACAATAATATGAGATTTCTCCGCCTGGTGCTAAGAGTGGTGCAATCTGATCATCTACAGCACTTACGAAGTCTTTACTAGGTATATAAAATGGTATATTGGATAAAAAGATGGCATTAAAATCTTCTTCTCCATATAATCTATTTTTTATTCTTCTAATGTCTGATGTTTGAAAAGATACTTTTGCTTTTCTTAGACGTTCTTTTAAAGTGTTAAAGTTTTCTTCTGTCATTAGATATCCATAAGTATCCTCTTTTGCTTCTGGTGATTCAAAAATACGTAAGGCATTTCCTCCACGAAATTCAGGATATTCATCTAAAGCATTGATGGCATAATCTATTAATCCTACTGGATAATGCATTCCTAAATACCCTGTTAATATTTTATAACTTGGAGATTGTAAAAATTCCATTACTTTATCTTGTTCTCTTTTTCTTTCTTGAATTAAACGGTCCCAGAACGGATAGGCAATCTCTCTTTCAAATCCTGATACTGCTTTTCTTAATAAACCATCTGACATAAATAACAAATCGTCTCTACGGAAATTACGGAAACAAGAACAGTATTCATCGTAGGATAAATTTAATACTGCCCAGTATTTTAAACAAGTCATATAGTATTGATGTTGATTAATATCAAAGTTTACTACTTCGTCTGCTCCTCGGAAGATACTTTCCAAACAATAATCTCCACTACTAGCAACCGTTAATACCTTACTTCCTTCCCCAACAGAACTTTGAACTGCCTCTTTTACATTTTCACTCGTATTTAAATAAATGTGAGGATTTCTGGTGAAATAATCTTCATCCATGCATTTTTTTGTACGTGCATTTTTTAAACAATAATCAATATCTCTTTTAGCATCTTTTTTATTTAATGATGTGGTTTTGATACTACTCATAAACCTTGCCCCTTTCTTGGGACATATTTTATCATCAATTTTGTTTTTTTGCAATAAAAAAACTCCTTGCGGAGCTTTTTTTAAGCGTTTTGTAAGAAGGCAATATAACCACGATACGCTTCATAAATATCTGATTTTGAAGTTACTTCCCATGGAGCATGCATACTTAATACTCCTACTCCACAGTCTATTACTTCTACATTATAGTTTGCTAAGATATATGCGATGGTTCCACCCCCACCAATATCTACTTTTCCTAGTTCTGATATTTGGAAAGAAACGTTAGCATCATCCATAATTTTTCTAAGTTCGGCAATATATTCAGCGTTGGCATCATTACTTCCACTTTTACCACGTGAACCTGTAAATTTGCAGAAGACAACTCCATATCCAAATTGTGATGAGTTGTTTTTATCCATTACTGATTTATATAATGGGTCATAAGCAGAATTTACATCACTAGATAGCATCTTAGAATGACTAAGTACTCTTCTTACTGCAAGTGGTGAATCGTCTCCCATTAAAGCACAGATTTCAGCAATGGCATTATCAAAGAAATGAGACTCCATTCCTGTTGCTCCTACACTGCCTATTTCTTCTTTATCTACTAGAATACAACTTAGTGTTTTTTCTGTTTCTTCTACTTCTAAGAATGCTTCTAAAGAAGTATATGCACAAACTCTATCGTCTTGTCCATAAGACATTATCATACTTTTATCTAATCCAAAGTCTCTTGCTCTTCCGGCAGGTACTGCCTCTATTTCAGCAGATAGAAAGTCGCTTTCTTCAATATCATATTTTTCCTTTAATATTCTTAGAATGTTTTTCTTTACTGTTTCTTTTTCTTCATCAGAATCTTTTTCAGGACAACTTCCAATTAAAATATCTAAATCTTCTCCTTCAATTAATTTAGATCCTTCTTTTTTCATTTGGTCACTTGCTAGATGAGGAAGAAGGTCTGTAATACCTACAACAGGGTCAGTTGGATCTTCTCCTATTTTTATTTCAACTTTTGTTCCATCTTTTTTTACTACTACACCATGTAGAGCAAGTGGTAGTGTTACCCATTGATATTTTTTAATACCACCATAGTAGTGAGTATCAAAATAAGTAAATCCATCACTTTCATAAAGAGGATTGGCTTTTAAATCTATTCTTGGAGAATCAATGTGAGCTCCTAGAATATTCATACCATCTGTAATAGGTTTTGTTCCAATATTGAATAAAGCAACTGCTTTTCCTTTATTATTAACATATATTTTAGCGCCACTTTGTATTTTAGTTCCCTCTTTGATATACTCTTCTAAATCTTTATAACCTCTTTCTTTGGCACGTCTAATAATTTCTGTTGCAGCTTCTCTTTCTGTTTTGGCTGTCGATAAGAAATCTTTATAGTCCTCACATAAATTATTTAATCTTTCTATGTCTTCATCATTATATTTTTTCCATGCATTTATTCTTTCCATCATATCACCTTCCCTTACTTATTAGTATATCAAATTATTTGTGTTTCTTTCACAAAAAAACAGAAAAAATCTATTTTCTATTTTTCGTTTATCATATTCATAATAATCTTTTTTGTTTCTTCTATTAAAGTGCTTTCTTGTAATAAGTCGTGATGATGATAGATTAATTCATGTGATAAGTTATCAATTAAAGATAACATTATATGAATTTTTTCTAATGGTTTTTTTAATATAATATTGTTTTTTTCTAAGTAGTCTTTTATTTCTTTTGTTAGTTTTATTTCTTTTTCTTGATATAGTTTTCCTAGTTCTTTATCTTGATGAATCATCGATATTAATTCTTCATGTTGTATTTTATATTTTTTATGATTTTTGATACTACTATTTATAAAATTACTTATTATTTCTTCTTTATTTAGTACTTTATCTTTTTTTATTTTAGGAAACATAATCTCTGTTAAATATTCGTTCATTCCTGATATTAAGATATCTTTTTTATTTGTAAAGTATTGATAAATACTTCCTGTTGATACTCCGGCGTATTTGGCAATATCGATACAATTAGTATGATGATATCCTTTTTTACAGATTAATTCAAAACCTTTGTCTAGTATTTTTTGCTTCGTTTCAATGGATGTTTTTTTACTTGGTTCTCTTACTTCACTCATCTTACACCTACTTTAAGAATCCTTCGATAATTACTTCTTCTGCTTCTTTTTCTGATAGACCTAAAGACATCAATTTATTTAATTGGTCTCCAGCTATTTTTCCTATTGCTGCTTCATGAATTAAATTAGCATCAATATTTTTCGCAAATATTTCTGGTATGGCTTTTACTTGACCATTTTCTTTAATAATAGCGTCACATTCTACGTGGGCATAACATTTGGTATTTCCTACTACATTAGATACAAATTCTTGATATGAGTTCTCTGTTGCGACAGAACGAGATGTTACATGGGTAGAGGCGTTTTCTCCTTTTAACTCAACCATAAAGCTTGTTTTGGCTACTTGGTCTTTTGATGTTAATATTTTTTCGGTTACGACTAAGGTAGCATTCTCTTCTAATTCGGCTTTTGTCGTACGGATGGTATCGTCTACTCCTTTTATTTGGGTTGTATCCATTACCATGTAAGAAGAAGCTTTCATGTGTATTTCTGTTACAGGGTTTAGAATTCTTTTACCACTTCCTACTCCTAGACCACAGTGTCGTTCAATGTATTTTACTTTGGCTCCTTCTTCTAAAAAGAATCTATGAATTCCATCGTGTCTAGCATCCCAGTGTCCATTATTAGTAATACCACATCCAGCTACAATAATAACATTGGCATTTTTCCCAATATAGAAATCATTATAGACAACATCTGTTAGACCACTTTCTGTTATAATTACTGGAATATTTACAGTACCAAATAAGGTATCTTCTTTCACATAAACATCTATCCCACTCTTATCTTCTTTCGTTACAATATTTATATTGGGATTTACTTTTCTGTCTTCTAGTTTTCCGTTTTTTCTAATATTATAACTATCTGCTTTTTTGACATCTTCATTTCCTACTACTTCTTTTAGCAGAGCTTCTTCTTCTTTATTCACAAGGATTACCTCCTTTACAGCATTTTTTAGGATTTACTATTTGATCAAATAGTCTAGCTTTTTCACCATGGTCTTCGATTTCACCTTGATTTATTAATATAATTTCATCGGCAATATTTAATATTCTTTCTTGATGGGAAATTACTAATGTAGTTCCATTAGAGTGCATACTAATATCTTTAAATACTTCTGTTAAATTTTGAAAACTCCATAAATCAATTCCGGCCTCTGGCTCGTCGAATATCGCAAGATATGGTTTTCTAGCCATTACTGTTGCGATTTCAATTCTTTTTAATTCTCCACCAGATAAAGATTTGTTAACTTCTCTATCTACATATTCCATAGCACATAATCCCACTTTAGATAAAATATCACAAGCTTCTTGTTTTTTTAATTCTTTTTTAGAAGTAGCAAGTTTTAATAAGTCATAGACTGTAATACCTTTAAATTGAACTGGTTGTTGGAAAGCAAAACCAATTCCTAATTTTGCTCGCTCATCTATTCCTTTTTCTGTGATGTCTTCTCCATTTAAATATATTTTACCGGAATCTGGTTTTTCTAATCCCATGATGATTTTCGCTAGTGTTGATTTACCACTACCATTTGGACCGGTAATTACATAGAATTTATCATTTTCTAATGTTAAATTTATATGATTTAATATTTTTTTATTGTTTCTTGCAAAACATATTTCTTTTAGTTCTAACATATTTTCTCCTTTCTAGCCTAAAGCTACATCTAATATCATCATTAATACAAAGCCTAAGGTAACTCCTATAACTGATAAATTAGAGTGATCTTTTCCCTGGGCATCAGGAATTAACTCTTCTACTACTACATATATCATAGTTCCTGCCGCAAAGGCTAAGAAATATGGTAAGATAGGAGTCATTAGGGCTGCTAAAAAAATCATTAGTAAAGCACCAATGGGTTCTACTATTCCTGATGCTGCTCCTATTAAAAAAGCTTTGTTTTTTGATTTTCCGGCAGTTTTTAATGGTGTTGAAACGATTGCTCCTTCTGGAAAGTTTTGAATAGCAAGACCAAAGCTTAAGGCAAAGGCTCCTGCTATCGTCATTGATGTGTTATCTGACATTACTCCAGCAAAGACAACACCGGCTGCCATACCCTCTGGTAAATTGTGAAGTGTTATAGCTAAGACTAATTTGGTTATTTTGCTTAAACCTGTCTTAGGCCCTTCCTCTTTTTTGGCATCTATATGTAGATGAGGAACAACAACATCTAATAATAACAAGAATCCAACACCTAAAATAAAGCCAATAGCTGCTGGTAGCCATGCGATGATATTTTGTTCTTCACTCATTTCCATAGAAGGTATTAATAATGACCATATAGAAGCTGCTATCATTATACCAGATGCAAATCCTAATAAGAACTTTTTAAGTCTATCATTCATTTTATCTTTCAATAAATAGACACATCCAGCTCCTAATACGGTACCTAAAAATGGTATCATTATACCAATTAAAATTATTAAATTCATTTTACTCCTTTCATTTCTTTTGTTGAAATATTTAATGTGAAACATATTTCACATTGATTATAAACTAGTTTCCTACTTTTTGCAATAAAAAAAAAGAAGGTTACCCTTCTAATTAAAGTTTACTAAACTATGTGCAAATCTAAAGCCCATCTTCATTATCCATCTACCTAGTTTTCCTGGTATAGAGACCCAGGATGCAATGGATTTAAATTTTAGTTGTTTATACAAATTAGGATTCTTATCTTTTACAGTTGCCCATAACTTTTTATATTCTTTTTCTGCTTCGTCTGTATAAGATAATCTTGTAAATATTACTCCTATTGCCATAAGTAGAGAGCATTCTCTTTTCATCATTTTTCTTAGCTTTTTATTTTCTATTTTACTTAAATCATAAGCTGTACAAACTCTTTCTGTTACCAGTCTTTGATGTGATGCTCGCTTTATCATTTGCGTCTCTTGAACAGATTGATCTGGCCTTCCAATAAAGTATCTATATAAATCTAGATTTAAATAATAAATGGTCTTGGTATTAGGAAGTGGTAAATAGATAAATAAATTGTCTTCATAGAATACATGTTTTGGTAAGTCAATATTACTTTTATCTAGTACACTTTTTTTATACATCATAGAGTGAAGAGATGGGTATTGAGTTAATTTAAATCTATGAATATCGTTCCAAGTAAGAACTTTTCCTTCTTCATATACATTGGCAAAAGAGATTGTTTGGTCTTTTCTGCCATCTGTATAAGTATATACATAGTTACATACTACTAAGTCTGTATCAATATGTTTAATTTCTTTTAATAGTTTTTTATATGCTTCTTCATCTAGCCAGTCATCACTATCCACTACTTTGAAGTATTTTCCAGTTGCATGTTTTAAACCAGTATTGATTCCTTCTCCATGTCCCCCATTTTCTTGATGAATTGCTTTTACTATTTTTGGATATTTTTTTTGATATCTGTCAGCAATCTTTCCCGTATTATCTTTTGAACCATCATCAATAATAATGATTTCTACATCCTCTTTTCCTATTAATAGAGAATCAATACATTTTTCCATGTAACTTTCCGAATTATAACATGGAACTACAAATGATATATATTTCATAATTTACACCTCATACTATTTCATTTATTATAACACGCAAAATTAGTCTTTTCTAGTCTTGACAAATAACAGAATTTGTATCTTTTTATAAAAAAAGGATTATCTGGTGTTGATAATCATTCTTTTATTAATCCTAAATATGTAATTATTTCTGAGTTTTCTGCAATAATTTCGGCGTTTTGACTTATTTTTTTATTACTCTTCATCATACGTGATGTTAATTCATTTCCTGTTTGAATAGCACAATATATAGCGTATTGATTTTGTTTAATTTGTTCAAGAGATACTAAAATATCATCTAGTTTAGCAATAATTGTATTTTGTCTTATTTCGTTTTCAAAAATATTATAGGCACCTGTATAACCTTCTAGAGAATCACATCTTCCGGTTTCTAAATAGTCAAGGAATGAAATTACTGCTACAAAATTATTATGATATTTTTTATGAATATAGTTTAGGTTATATAGTTTCGTTAATAGTTTTTCTGTTTCTTTTAATTCATATTCTGTATCTTCTTTTTTTATTGTTATATCAGTTATTTTTTCATCTACTTTAGCGTTTTGTTTTTTTACTTTCTCTAAGTCTTCTTTTTTCTCTATTTCTTGCTGGCGTTTGGTCTTTCGTAGTTTATGAGCTTTTCTAATTGTATTTAATGTGGTTATTAATATAACGGAAGCAATATATACAATAAATATTAATATGATGGCTTCTATATTTTCATACCCTTCTGTGTTTTCAATTATATCGCGAAATAAAATATATACGATGAAAGGACTAATAAATAGAGCACTAACTAAAAAAGTTATAATACCTGTTTTTACAATATCTTTGGCAGAATAATCAAAGTCAAATTTTTGGGGTTTTATCTTGGTATATGGTAAATTTTCTAATTCTTTTTCGCTGTTAATCAAATAATTATCTAAGGCATATTTTCTTATTTCTAGTGTTTTTACTTTGTTTAAGTAATCAATTAATTTATTGATAGATAGAGAGTTTTTTTCTTCTTTTTTCTTTTTGATAGATGTTTTTTCTTTTACTTTGTGACCACACGAACTACAGAACTTTTCTCCTTCTTCTATTTTACTTCCACAGTTGCTGCAGAACATAATATCACTCCTTTATTTTAGCTTCTTTGTTATTTAAAGTATATAAAGTGTTTCTTATGGTTGTCAAGATTTTTCTCTTTTGTAGGATGATTTACTGATATTTAATATAATTCCAATACTTATCATACTTATTAAAAGAGATGATCCTCCATAGGACAAGAAAGGAAGAGTTACTCCTGTTACTGGTATCATACCAATTACTACCATTAAATTCATAATGGCTTGAAATATTATTTGAAAAGTCATACCAATACATAAATATTTGGCAAAAGAGTCCTGAACATTTAACGCTATTTTTATTCCTCTATATAAAATAGTAGCAAAAAGGCCTACTACAATAAATGCTCCTACTACTCCAAATTCTTCGGCAATAATAGAAAAAATAAAATCAGTCTGAGGTTCAGGTAAGTAAAAGTGTTTTTGAATAGAGTTTAAAAAACCAGTACCAAGCAGTCCCCCTGGACCGATTGCATAAAGACTTTGAATGATTTGAAAACCAGTACCTAGGGCATCACTCCAAGGATCTAGAAATGAAGTTATTCTATCCATTCTGTAAGGGGCAATTATAATTAAGATTGTAATTCCTAAAACACCTAGTAAACCCAGTCCTAAAAAGAATTTTATATTTACACCTGATATAAATAATAAAGCAATAATTGATACTACTAATATTAATCCTGTTCCAAGGTCTGGTTGAAGCATAATTAAAAAGAAAAGAAAGAAAAGGATTGTTAATATTGGAAAAACACCTTCTTTATAACTTTTTATAAACTTGTTACTTCTCGATAAGTACTTACTAGTAAAAATTATCATTGCTAATTTAGCATATTCACTTGGCTGTATTCCTAAAGGGCCTATTCCAAACCATGATCTAGAACCATTTCTTATACTTCCTATTCCAGGTATTAATACTAATATTAAGAGAATAATACAGATTAGTAATAATTTTGTTGCATGTTTATAGTATATTTTATAGTCTATTTTAGAGATTATTGTCATCATAATAAAACCTATTATGAAGAATGTGGCTTGATATTTTAAGTAGTGAAAGCTATCATTAAATTTATATTCTGACCAAATACTGGATGCTGAATATATCATAATAATTCCAAATATTCCTAATATTATTGTAGATATTAATAAGGGATAGTCTATTTTATTTTTCATCGTATCACCTAATTTATTATATTTTTGACATAAAAAAAAGATGTCTGAAACATCTTTATAACGATATTATAAATTCTACTATACTATTTTATTTAGTTAATCTAAAACTTTCTGGTATATATGTATAATTTACAACATCTGATGGTCCTTCAAGGGCAATATAATGTGTTTTTCCATCTTCCGCTTCAAACCAATAGGTAACTAAATAGACAGCATCAGCTGGATAATACATATATACTTGGTAGGCAGTATATTCTTTATTTTTTCCTATTGTTACAGTTGCACCTGTTACATCGGTTACAGAACTATCATTTTGCATATTATACATAAAATTAGAAGCATAATCCTTAGCTGTATATTGATTATCATCCATATAGTCTAGTGTAATAATATACGTAGTACCATAAGAATATTGTAGTGTATCACTTCCACTAACATCATAAAATTTGCCCCAGTTTTTAGGAACGTCTACATATCCATAATTGCTATCTCCTACAGATTTATTTGTCGTAGTGTTATCGGTATTTGTTGTACTCTCACTTTTTACTTTTTTACCATCTATAGTACAACTTCCAGAAGTATTTGTAGAAAACCAAGTATTAAATTCTGTTATATAAGCATCCATTCCAATTTTTTTCGCATATTCTTTTTGTTCATCCATATCATAACTTAACCCTCTAGCAGTATAACCAGTAATACCATTTTCATTATACATTATGGTAATATTACCTTCATCTGATTTACAAACAAGTTTATCAGAAGTTTTAGATACTACTGAAAATATTATTACAAATATAATTACAATTCCAACTACTATACCACCAATTACCATTAAGATAATAGCAACTGGATTTTTCTTCTTGGGAACAGTATTATTCATTGTTCCATTATTATTACCTACTCCATTATTGATAGGTTGTTGTATGTTGCTTTGTTGATAAAACTGATTATTTTGGGGATTAACATTTGATACTGGCTCACCACATGACTTACAAAATCTATCAGTCTCAAGTAAATTAGCCCCACATTTTTTACATTGCATAAGACTCCTCCTACTATTCTATAAAAATATTGTATCATATTTTTTTAGGAAATATATTGCTTTTATTATAATTGTGTAAAGGGAATAAAAAGCAAATAAAAAAAGATGTCTTAAACATCTTTATAACCATACTCCAAATATAATTCCAGCCATAGCTAATAGTAGACCTACGACCCAGAATAGTTTTACGATATCGTTTTCATCCCATCCTAGTTTTTCAAAATGGTGATGAAGTGGTGTCATTAAAAATAGTTTTTTATGAAATATTTGAACCCAGAATGTTTGTAAAATAACACTAAGTGTTTCTATTACAAAGACACCTGCTACTACTAAAAGAGTTAATTCTCTATGTGTCAGTATAGCAATAGCTCCCATGACAGCACCTAAGGCAAGAGAACCGGTGTCTCCCATGATAACTTTTGCTGGATGAGTATTATATATTAAGTAACCAAGTAAGCTTCCTACTAAGATTAAACTAAAGATCCCTATGTCTTCAAAACCTACCATTAAAGAGATTAAACTGAAGGCAATAAAGGCAATAGCAGATAATCCTCCTGCTAGGCCGTCTAATCCGTCTGTTAAGTTTACAGCGTTCGATGCTCCTACTAATACAAATAAGATAAATAGTCCATATAGCCAACCCATTTCTAAGTCAATATGAAGTGTTCCTACTACCCAGGCTGTTTGTCCTCCATTACGCATATAAATATAGAAAAAGCCAATAGCAATTAGAACTTGCATAATTAACTTTTGATAAGTTGTTAACCCTTCATTTTTTCCTCTTCTTATCGATAAAAAGTCATCTAGGAAACCAATACAGGCATATCCAATAAACACTAATAGGACTATTCCAAGATTGGCTGTATATGGAATTTTTTCCATTAATACGAGTCCAATTGTAGCAATTAAAGTAGGAATAATAAATATAAGCCCTCCTATTGTTGGAGTTCCTTCTTTTTTACGATGTGCTTCTCCAACAAAGGCACTAATTCTTTGTCCTAAATGTAGTTTCTTTAATATTGGTATTAATATTAAACCTAAAACTGCGGAACCTAAAAAACCAATCATTATCGCAAAGATAGCTTTGGTTAATAATAACATTTCGTTCACTCCGTTTCTCTTGCAATATTATATCATAGTTTAAAAATTATTATGCACTTTTTACTATTTTAGACATAATTTTACATTTCTTCTTCTCTTGTATATACTTTTACTTTTTCATTGTTTTTCACTAATAATTCTTCTTGTTCTTTTCGTCTTCTTTTTAATTCTTCTTCTTTTTCCTGTAATTCACTCAACAGTTTTTCTAGATTAGCATATAACTCTTGATATTCTTTAGACCCTTTTATTTCATCACTAAATTTCTTATCTAAATCTCTCATCATTTCTTCTAGTTTCTTGGCAGATTTACTTACTAGATTTAAAGCATTGTCTATTTGATCTATTCCACTTTCTATTTGACTACTATAGTCTGTTATAGAAACTGTTTTATATTTTTTCTTTTTTAGTTTAGGGTTTAAGAGATTTTTCATCAATAGTATATAAGCTGCCGTGGCAGTAGCAACTGCTTTTGCACTACGATTACCTGGTATTAACATTGGTATTGATAGTAAGGCAAGTAGTTTTTTACTTTGTTTATTTAAAAATTCTACTTGATAAGTAACTTGTTCTGTTACTGTTATAGAATTATTTATCTTTTCTTCCAGGTCTTTTTCTAAGTAGTCCCCTTCATATTGCAGCATTAGTAACTCATTATTAAAGTTTTCAAAATTATAGTATTCTTCTTGTAGTAGTTGAAATTCTTCTTCGTTCAGTTCTAGTTCTTCTTTTTCTTCTTTTACTTTACCACTTAGTTTTTGAGTCTTTAGTTTAGCTTCTTCAATAGCACTTGATAGCATTATATATAGTTTTGA
This sequence comes from uncultured Bacilli bacterium, assembly GCA_944358855.1. Classification (GTDB taxonomy): domain Bacteria; phylum Bacillota_I; class Bacilli_A; order RF39; family UBA660; genus Faecimonas. The sequence continues at coordinate 26,656 of CALVSC010000002.1, forward strand.
ATCATTTATTTCCTCTACCTCTTCTTTTCCTTTGAATCTTTCTATATAACTATCTATTAGTGCTGTTATTTCTTGTTCTATATCTTCGTTATCTAGTTGCGTTTTTAGTTTTTGTTTTAGAATTTCTAGATGTTTAATAATTTCTGTTAATTGACTTAATATTTCTTCTGCTTCTTTTTTGTCTTTTATATTTTGTTCTTTCTTTTCTAAAATCGTGTATTCATATACAATATTTTTTAGTTCTTGTTTTATTTCTTTTAAGTTATTTTCATATCTTTCTACTATTTTTTGATCTTCTAATTTTTTTATTTTATCTTCATTTATCGTTGGTATAGATATTTGGTTTTCATTTTCTTCTTTTACTTCAATATGAACAGGTTGAGTAATGGTTACTTCTTTTTGATTCATTTCTTTGTTTTCTATTACATCCGTTTTTTTTCTTTCTGGGTCTTCTTTTAGAGGGTTTATTATTTCGTCTAGTTCTAGTTTACCAGCTTCATGTAATTCTTCTTTTTGTAAAGCTTTTGCTTCATCTCTTTCTGTTTCGTACTCTTTTGGTTGACTTATTAGTGTTTCAAATGTATTTCCAATAATGGAAATTGGTACTGCTATAAAAAAGTTTTTTATTGTTTGTTGTTTTACTTCTTTTTCTAGTTTACGAAGTTTTGCTTGCCTTTTTTTTCTTAAATTTTCTTGTAGTTTTCGTTTTTGCTTTTTTGTAATTCTTATTGTTCGAAGTCGGTCATTATGACCTCCTTTTGTACCTATTGTCTCGTTCATATTGTTCACCATTTTTAGTTTATCACACTTTAGTTTTCTTTTATATATTATTTTTTTATTTCTGAAATTATATTGTCAAGCTATTCTAGTAATAATCGTATAGTTCCACCTTCTTCTAAGCGTTCCCCACTTGGTGGTGACTGAGATATTACTTTATTTCCAGTTCCTGTATATTCAATCGTAAAGTCTTTTAATTTTTTCTTTGCTTCTTCTACTGTTTTTCCTACTACGTTTGGTATTTTATGGGTAGGTATATCACTCCATTCTAAGTCTTTTTCCAGACCATTATCCTGTTTTTCTATTTTTAGGGCATCAATAATATCTAAGAGGATACGTCTTGCGATAGGAGTTGTCGTATAACTTGAAAGAAGAGCTGTATTTTTAGGATTATCGATTGCTAAATAGAGTACTGCTTTCGGATCATTAGAGGGTACGATGGCCATAAATGACATGATATAGTTTCCAACCATATACGTACCATCTTTTACTTTTTGTGCAGTTCCCGTTTTGCCTCCTATACGATATCCCTCGATATAAGCACTTTTTCCTCCTCCTTTTGCGACAACACTTTCTAAAGCTTTTTTCATTATTTCAGATGTTTTTTTACTAATTACTTTTCCTACTTTTTCCTTCCTATATTGTTTTATAATAGTACCCGTTTCTTTTTCCGAAATGTTAGATACTATAAATGGAGTATATAATGTCCCTCCATTAACAACTGCTGAAACTGCCCTTACTTGTTGTAATGTCCTCTTCTAAATGATACTCTTTTCCTAAATTATTACTGGAGGCTGTTACTGTCGTTCCAGTTTTAAAAATAATATTTAATCTTACTTCTTTTTCCTTTTTTTCACTTTTATTAACGATTATTTTTTCTACCAAAGAATTAACTATGTTATTTAAGCAAGCTTTATCATCAATAGAATGTTTTAAACCTTCTTCTATATTCTTTATTTCTTTTTTAATAAAATATTTATCATACTTAGTCATTTTTAAGTAATTAATTTGTGTTAAATATTTATTTAATTCTATATTTAATTCATCTATTTGTCTTTTATAATCAATGTTTTCTAAATAACCATCTAATACGAGTTCTAATAACTTGTTCTTTTTCGTTTTTATAACAATACATTTTTCATCTAATTTTTTTATTTCTTCGATACTGGTTTTCGATAACAAATAATTTTTACATTCGTTAATTAAACCTTTAAATATTTTTTTGTTATTAGAATAAATTGTAGATATGATGTTTTTAAATAATTTATCTAATTCTTGTTCTACCACTCTACTATTTGTACAGCCTTTCAAACTTTCTTTGCGATATATTTGACATTCCCAGACAGGATTGTTTTTTCTTTTACCAGCACTATTTCTATGATAAGTAACGTTATGTATACCACAATATATTTTTCCAGAATAAGTATATCGATTATGAAATATTGTTTTATCTTCAATTTTATTTAGATAGCTTTTTCTTCTTCTTTGTAACTTGATATTGGCTTTTTCCCATAACTTTTCTGATACTATGGGTGGAACTTTATCATAATCTTTATATAGAGTCCAGTTTTCTTTCGTTAGTTTCTTTTTTCTTTTTGTTTTATAATCTATAACTTCTGTCTTATGACCACAATAGTATCCCTTATATTTGGGGTTTTCTATTATTCCTGAAATAATTGTTGTATCTAATCTTTTTCCGGTTTTTGTTTTATAATTTAAGTCATATAAATATTTAGATATTTTAGATAACCCATCATTTGTATTAGCGTATCGATCGAAAATTATTTTAATCATTTTCGCTTGATTTTTATCAATTATCAGTTTGCCCTTATCTTTTATATAACCATAAATATTAGATGAACCTAAAACAACGCCATTATTAATACTTCTTTTCATACCAAAGGATACTCTTTCTGATAGTTTTCTTACTTCATCTTGAGCAATCGAAGACATTATGGTAAGTCGAAGCTCTGAGTCAGGTAAAATAGTATTTATATTATCATTTAAAAAATATACTCCTACTCCATTTTGTAGTAATTTTTCTGTATATTTGATACTATCTAGTGTACTTCTTGAAAATCTTGATATTTCTTTTGTTAATATTAAATCAAATTTATGGTTTTTAGCATCTTCCATCATTTTTAAAAACTCTTCTCTTTTTTTTACTGTTGTTCCACTGATTCCTTCATCAATATAAGCCCCTTCGAAATGCCAGTGAGGTATTTTGCTTATGTAATCATTAAAAAAAGAAATTTGATGTGATAAGGAATGTAATTGTTCTTCTTTCTCGGTTGATACACGAGCGTAAAAACATACTCTTAAATCTAATTCTTGAAGAGACTTTCCTTGTATAATGTGTTTCCTAACTGTATATAAATCCATCCTCTATTCTCCTTACTTAAATTATTTTATTCATAACAAAGTTATACATATCTTTCGTTATTATATTATTTTGTTTTAAATATGTAAGCAAGGTCATTTTTATTTCTTTTTCTATCGATTTATTCATCATATTTTTCAAATATCTACTCCTTTCTAATCTCATAAAAATTATATGAAGATATGGAAAATTTATGGCAAAAAAAAACAACAAAATGTTGTTTAACTTATTTTTTTTAATTGTGGTGCAGTTTGATTTTGCTTTAATTGTTCACTTATTTCATAAGTATCTTTTAAAATCATATACTCTTCGTTTGTTGGCATTACCATAACTCTTATTTTGGAGTCGCTAGTTGATATTTCACCACTATTTTGTTCTTTAAAGCCGGCAATGGTATCATTTGCTTCTTCATCTAAAGAAATAGACATGACATCTTTTATTTCATTGATGATACCTGCTCTTAAAGACATCGCGTTTTCTCCAATACCAGCAGTAAATACTATAGCATCTACCTTACCATGTAATTGGAAATAATATTGAGCGATGTATTTAACAATAGAGTCTTTTAACATATCAATTGCAAGTTGGGCTTTTTCATCTCCCTCATTTGCAAGTTGTTCTACATCTCTAAAATCGTTTTTATTCGCAATACCTAATAATCCACTTTGCTTATTTAAAGCAGAAGTTACCTCTTCTACGCTCATATTTCTTTCTTTACAAATATATTCAATAATTGAACTGTCAATGTTACCACTTCTAGTCCCCATAATTAGTCCATCTAATGGAGTTAATCCCATGGTTGTGTTGTAACATAATCCATCTTTAATGCAAGAAACACTTGCACCTGAACCGATATGACAAATAATTAAATTAACATCATCTTTACCTAAATACTTTTGCATTTGTTCTGTAATATATTTATGACTTGTTCCATGAAAGCCATATTTTCTAACACCGTTTTCTTCATACCAACTATATGGTACAGCATACATATAATTTTCTTTTGGCATTGTTTGATGAAATGCTGTATCAAAAACAGCAACTTGTGGAACTCCTGGTAATAAAGCTTGCAAACTTTCAATACCAGCAATTTCACCGGGATGATGCAATGGTCCAAGCTTTGTTAATGACTTAATATTTTCCAATACTTCATCATCGATTAAAACAGAAGTTGAATATATTTCACCACCATGTAAAACACGATGACCAACACCTTTAATGTCTGTTATATCGCCTATAAAGTTATTTTCAAGCAATTCATCTAGCATTGTTGCAACTGCTTGAGAATGATTAGATATTGCTTTTCTTTTTTCTTGTTTTTCTTCGCCAAACTTTAAAGTATAGAAACTATCATCTTTACCTATTTTTTCCACATAACCATTTACAATTACTTTTGCTTCTGGCATTTCATATAATGTGAATTTTAAAGATGAACTTCCTGCATTAACAATTAAAAATTTTTCAGCCTCAGCCATAGTTTTCACCTCCTATAAAAACCTTTTATATTTTACCATTTTTTGAGCAAAAAGACAAATATTACTCACTTTGAACATTGATTTTAACTAGAAAAGCAACCTAATTTTTGGTTGCTTTTAATAAAGTTTTGGGTCTTGTTTTTGGTTGTTGATGAGTGGTTTGCGGAAGGTCTTCTGCTTGTTCTTCCCATCTTTTATATTCTTCTGTTAATGCTCTTCTCATTTCTAAATAAGTAGTAGAATTTAATATATTATTATCGTATAAGTCTCTTAGTTGCCCTAAAGTTGAAGTTTTTTCTTCTTGAAGTGTTTTTCTATCTTTCATTATTACTCTTGGTATTTTTTGATCAGGATGATCAAATCTAAAGCCTGCTGTTGGAGTTATATTTACATTTAATAGTTCTTGGGCTCTTCTTAGTGTTTCTTTATGTCTTTGTTCCTCGTCTATTTCTTTGCTTATTCCATTGTAAGGTCTTAGTGTCATTCTTTCGTAAGGTTCTGTTATAGATGGTTTTCTCTCTATTACAGATTTCATTTCATTATATAGCCCTTTACCATTGGTATCTAATAATACAACAGGAGTTGATTCATAGGCCATTGGAAATTCATCTCCACAAAAAGTAGAGACTTTAATTTGTCCTTGATCAAAAGAAATAATAAACCTAGTATCTCTTTTCATTAGTTCTAGATACATATCATCCTTTTCTTCTTCTGAAAGTGATACAAATTGACTTTTAGCATAGTCAAATAAAACTTGATTTTCTAATAATAATCCGGATAGAATTTCCTCCTCGGTAGTGTCTATTGTTTCTAAATATGCTCTTATAAGGTTTTCTTTTTGATCTTTTGATAAAGTAGTACGTAAATGGTCTTTCATTGGTGTTATTATTTTATGTTCTAGAGTTTTTACTGTATTCATACTATAGATTGTTCCTGATAGTTCTCTATTTTGTGGTTCAGCAAATATTATTGCTTTTTTAGGATCAGAGTGTGTAAGTCCTAAATATTTATAACTTGGAACATGTTCTCTCGTTCCTAGCTTTATACATGGTGTTAGTATCTCTATATGGTCTTTATATGTTGCGATGTATACAGCCTTACTATTTTCAACAGGTAATATAAATCTTTCTAATTTAATTAACCCATCTCTATCCTTCACCTTCGCAACTGCATGTATATCTCCTTGTATACATGATACAAAAATACTTTCTAACTCTGCTTGCTGTTGTTGGAGTTTGTTTTTGTATGAAGAAAATTTTAAACTATTCATATCTAACTCTATTTTCTCTCCAGCTACCTCTACTATGTACTTTCCTGTCGAAGGATACTCTGTTACTGTTTTTTCTACATTTGATTTATCATATATCTTTCCATTTCTGTCTATAAAAAATTTATGACCACATAACTCAAATTCGTAGATTTCATTATCTTTTACTTCTTTTTCTAATTCTAAAGCATCTCTAAATTCTTTTAGTTTTTCTTTTAATTTTTCTATTATATCTTTATTATATATACCTAGTTTTCTAATATAGGATTCGTCTAACTCATTGAAAAACTTATCCATATACTCATCATCTGGTGCTGGTCGTTCTAATAATAATTCTACTATATTTTTATATTCCCAAAATAATAATTTTCCTATCGTGCTTGTTTTATCAGTTATTAAATCTCGCTGTGCAGCAATATAGTCTTTATCTTTTATTGCCTCAGCAAATGGATAAGGGCTATTCCGGGGATTTTCGTGATATCTTTCGGCATCCTTCATAAATTTTTTCCAGAGGCTTGATGGAGAATTACTAAAATCTATTCCTCCTTTTAAAAACTTACTATAACTTTCTTTATCACCTTTTAATAATCTAGCAAATCTTGCCATACTAGTTTGAGGCTTATAAACTGCACTATTATCTTCTTGCATGATTGCTTCTGTTAACATCTGCGTTAGTGCCTCATTCATAAACGCTGTTTTTAGGGCTTCTTTATCTGTTTGCAGATCATAAAAAGCACCTGCCACTACCAGAAAATGAATAAATTCATGACATAGTACACCATCTAATGTTTCGGGATCATCTAAAATGCTTTCATTAATGTAAATTCTTCTTTGTAGCATACTAAATAAACCGTTGGCTTTCCGTTGGCTTAACTCTTTACTTACAACAATTTTATATTTTCCTGTTCCTTCTTTTAGCAAAAGATCCTGAAGAAACTTTCTATAATTTCTTTCCTTGGTATATCCTCTATCATTAAAAAACTTTTGGATTTTTCTCATTACCCTACGAAATGAATCTATTAGTCTTGGATCTATCTCTATCTTATCCAGATTACCTTTCGATAATAAATCAACAAAACTTCTATCTTCCATTTTATCACTCCCTTATATTGTTTTGTTAATAAAAGATTCGCGCTTATTATACCATAAAATGCTACATTTTTCTACTGCATATTTTTTCATAAAAAAAGAGGAGATGTCTCCTCTATTCATGATTACATTTTTTAAATTTATATGCTGTTAGACCAAGCCCTGTAAGAGAAATTATAAATAATGTGGTCATTATTATAATAGAATCACTTGTATTAGGGTTATTCACTTCTACTTTTTGTTGTTCTTGTGGCGTATCTACTAAATCTCCAATATATTTTGCATCTACTACAAATCCTTCTTTATTATCTCCAGTAATTGTAAATTCATAGTCTTCTGTATTTTCTAATCGTAAACTATATTGACTTGGTGTTTTTTCTTTCTTATTTTTATATAAGTTGGTAATTACTTCTTCCCAGTCGTCTTCTTTTGTTACAGTGATGGTTTGTTCTTGGGTATCAAAGTTATATAAACCAAATTCTAATTTATCTGGTCTTTTCTTTGCTTTGTCATTTTCATCGTCCCAGTTTATTGTTACTTTAGAATCATCGATACGATATGGTTCATGTGTTATATAAACATCGATATTTCCTTCTTCATCCACAACTATTTTATAATCATAATCAGGATTAGCATAAAGTGATTTATAAACAAATTGTACTGGTTTATCTAGAAGTGGATTTCCAAATTCGTCTTTATGATAAGCATCTTCTATATATACTTCTTTTTGACAAGTATTTGCATCTATATAAGTATCTTCTTCATCTGCACAACTTACTCTAATATATTTACCGTCATCTCCATCTAAAGCAATATCTGTATCCCTATAAAAATCTCTGGCATTTCCATCGTCCCAGTGTTCTGTATATGTGATAGTTTTAAATGGTAATATATAAAAATCTACTGTTAAAGTTCTATTTTCTCTTGTAATATAATCTTTTGTTCCTAAAGGATATGAATAATGTGGAAATCTAGCATTTTCCGTATAGTATATTTGGGCTCCATCTTCGTGATCCATATATACAATTCTCTCTATAGACCATATTGTTGTTTCATCATCTACTCTTCTAACATCTACTTCATCTTTTTTAAATGTATAATTGTATTCTTCTTTTAAATTTACATTATCCATGAATTGTAATGTTATTTCATCTGGTCTGTAACCTAATTTGTTATCATAGTCGTGCCAAGCAATTTCAAATGTTACAGGTACAAAAGTATCGTCGATTAAAGGTGCGGCAGATACATTTGTTGTTAAACAAAAAAACGTTCCTACTAATAATAATAAAGATAATATTTTTTTCATATTTTTCTTCCCAATATTATATATTCTCTTGTTTATAATGTATCATTATATTAAATAAATGTAAATATTTTTTATTTTTTTATGATTCTTTCTACATAATTTTATACTTGTCTTTATAATCTTTATATTTTATTTTTAGAGCATCTACTGGTTTTAAGTTTTTAAATGATTTGAATTGCAGTGAGCCTATTGGTTCATTTACAAAACTACCATCATTTACAAAAATATAAATGTAACCTTCTATATCATCATCAACACAAACATTTTCCATTGTCATTATTGGATATTTCTCTTGCTGTTCTATAACAAAATTCCATTTTACACCTTCCTATTTTTTTTATTTCATTTGCATTTTCTAGTTCATAACTTTAATTAATCTACTAAACTACAGCTGGAATTAAAATTTCATTAATTATTTTAATAGCATTTATGGTATCAACAAATTCTATATCTTTTGCATATTCATAAGTTTTTTGATAACTATTCCATAAAGTTTTTAATCTTGAATCATCACTAATTAATCCTATATATTTATTAGCATTTTCAATATAATCTAATGTTTCGCGTGATGCAGATGTATTAAAAATTGCTTTTCTTAAAGTATTCTTATTAATGTCATTCCATTTTAAATTAACAAACATATATAAATCATAGTAATCTTTCATTCTAGTGTTATCAATATTTCTACTAATAATAGATTCAAACTTTTCGGCAATAATTGTTTCATAATTATAAGTCATAATATCAATAGTTTCATTATCAAATAAGGTGCTATATTTAAATTCTACTTCTTTATAAGTGATAATATCTCCAGTAGTAATATCTATCATTAAATTAGTTTTTAAGCCATCAAACGCTGCTTTTAAATTCACTTCAAAGCCTGAATATAATTCTTCTTTTCTGATATCTTTAATATTTTCTATTTCAAGTTTGACATTATCATCTAAATCGATACGAATAATTTCATTAATAACTTTAGTAATAGTTTCTCTATCTAGTGGCAATCCTTTTATTGTAGTATCTAAATCCATTGTGCTTCTTAAATTAACACCAAAGATAGATGACAATAAAAGTCCACCTTTAATGATAAACTTATCTTTATATTTAGATTTTGATATTCTTCTTAATAAAGCTTCAAACATAAAGTTTTGAATTATATATTTATTAGGTATGTTAGTTTTCTTTGATAAGTTAGATACTTTTGTTTTTAGACTATCTCTATTTTTGATCATCCGAGCACCTCGAAAGTATCTCTTACTTTATTATAAATATTCATCTTTTTAGCATATTCATATAGTTTTAAAGTGTTTTTATTTTTACTATAAAAGTATTCTCTTATAGCCTTATTAAAAATTTCAGCATCTATTTTCTTTTTGTTTTTAATAATATCACAAATAGTTTTATCTAAATCATAAACTCTAATAATATTACCAGAATCTAGTTTATAGTTAGTTACTCCTAATTCTAATAACTCTCTTTTTGTATAAAATAAATTAACTTTCTTTTCTTTTTGAAGTGAACCATTATAACCACTATTAACTGTAATATCATATATAATAGGAATTCTATTAGAAAAACCGTGCAAATATAAAGCAGTTGTATTTGAATAAATAGCATTTTTACTTTTGCTTTGTAAAATAACAAATTCATCTATTAGATCATTTTTCTTAATATATACTCCTCGACTTACTCTTTCTATTTTATTTTCTTTAATAAGTTTAGTTAAATAAAATCTTGGGATATTATTATAATTAACATTTTTAGTAGTTAGATAACCATTTTTAAATAAATTTAAAATTTTATTTTCATATTCCATATTATTACTTTCCTTTCACGATTAAATTATATCATATTTAATCGCATTTGAAAACAATGTTATTATAATTTTTTTATATAAAAAATATCTATATCATCTAATAATAACAAATTAGCATTATAAAAATACTGACACATAAATTGTAATTTATCAATCAAAGTAGTTTTGCTTAATACAAAGTGAGTTTATCAATAAAATAACATTTCCCAGTTTCCAAAAAATGTTCCATCGCAATAAATGATTTCCCAACTTGATTTAATGTTAATTTTAATCTATAAAAATCAACTTCTCCGGCCCCATTCTTATATGGATAGATTTTAGGTAATGTATCACTATATTTCAAAAGTTCTTCACCTTTTTTACCAAGCATAAGTGCTAAGTCTCTATCAGTAAATTCTTGTTTACAACGACAGTCTTCCTCCATATTTTCTTCATAGAACTCTTTGTCAATTTCTACATCTGCCCAAGGAAAAAGTTCACGGATTACATGTTCATATTTCTTAATTCCAAATCCAAACATTTCTCTTTGAAATAATATTTTTTCTTCTCCTTCTTCTTTTACTTTAAGTATAAATGTTCCTCGCCCAGAAGACTTATTTATCCACTCTTGAACTTCTAAAATACTTTCATCGTGTTTTAAAGTTTCCAACATCCAATCTTTTGCTATTACTAATGAATTCCATCTTCTTTCATAATCACTTTGTTTATTAGCTAAATCTCGAATTTTTTCACATGAGTTTTCTAGCGTTTGATTATAAGGAATATTAATTTTCCAACCATTTTTACACTTTATTGCTGTTTGTTTATTAATTACTTCCCATATATACCTATCACTTGATGGAGAATATAGAACAATAATAACTGAAAGTGAATGATTTATCCAATAATTATAATGTTTGATATCTCCACGAAACACCACATTGTTTCCTTTTTTTTTACTAAAATACGAATCGCCTGATTTTATTTGAACCGCTATTAATTTTCCAGAAAGATAATTATTGTCTTTTGTTTCTATTATAGCATCTATACCATAATCACCTATCGGTTGTTCTCGAAACATAAATCCTAATTCTTCAAATTTTGATGCACATTTATAAACACCTTGTCTTTCAATATTTTCAGTATTATTCATCATTTTCTATATTCACCATCCAATCGTATAATTCACAATTTACACTATATAATAATCTTAATAATTCTATCTCATATTTTCATCGACATTATAATCATATTTTGATTTTATTAGTTGTTGAGCGTATCTATCTAAAAATCCACAAAAAGTGCTAAGAAATCCGGAATTAACTATATTTTCTTCGTTAACCCTTTCATATATATATCTCCAATCCTTAAAAACATTAGATATATTAGAAATTTCTTTTTCAATAAATTGTTTATTTGCTTGCTCACCATATTTTTTATAAAAAAATGAAAAAAGAACTGTTTTTAAATAATCATCTGTATTTTTATACAATTTAAACAAATTATGTAATTCATAATTTTTTAAAGTATTAAAATTAAAATCAATATCTACTAATAATAACTTTAAATAGACTTCACAGGCAAATGATTTATTTACAATAAAGGGATATATTCTTGAAATCATTTTATCTCCACGAAATGAGACTTTTGTTCCACCCCATTCAATTACAGTATTATCCTTAATATTATTTTGTTGTGCCGGTAAAATTATCATTTCTTCTTCCAATATAGCATTTTTAAATTGCCTTGCTGTTATGTACATTTCTACTAATTTTTTCCCTTTAGGATCAAGTTTTTTATATGGGTCATCAATTTTATCTTTGTTATCAGAGTTCATACTATTCCTCGCTTTCAAATTTCATTTTGTTTCTTTAAACATATTATACTATAAAAAAACTATTCTCGAATATAATGTTGTTTTTGCACGCATTTTTTGGATGAGGGCGGCAGTGAAGTATCTGATGTTGTTGCTAAAAACTTTTGAATACATACTGCAAAACTTCCGTTTTTTGATTAGCTTTTGCAGTCAACAAACAAAAAAGATTAAATCATTATAGACTTAATCGTAATCTGAATACTAAACAATATTAATATAACACCTATATTCATACTCAACATCATATTTTTTGATATATTTATTATTTAATCCTCTTGTTATGGTAAGGGTATCATTTATTAGACAACTTGTTGTATAGGAGTTACACTTACTCCTTGACCGAAAGCAGTTGTTGCAAGTTCTACATTTCCAACTTGGTCTAGGTTAAAAATGATTCCTTGTCCCTCACCATTTAAATCAATTCCTGTTTTTGCTCCAAAACCAAATTTATCAATATATTCAAAAAGTTTATCTTTTCCGAGTAGTTGGCCCATCTTTACGAATCCTGGATTACAAGAGTTTTGTAAGACTTGTAAAAAGGTTTGTTCTCCGTGTCCCCCTGCTTTCCAACATCTTAAAATAGAACCGTCTACATTGACACTTCCAGAATCATAAAAGTGATCTTTTTTTAAATCTACTACCCCCTCTTCTACCGCTGCGCTGGTAGTAATTATTTTAAATGTAGATCCTGGTTCGTAAGAAGACCAAATTGGTAAGTTTCTACTGAGTATTTCGGTGTTATAGTTTTGATAATTGTTAGGGTCATAATCTGGTCTTGATGACATTCCTAGTATTTCTCCTGTATTAGGATCCATAACGATTGCTAGTGCATTATCTGGAGAAAACATATCTACAATGTTATCTAGTTCTCTTTCTAGAGACTTTTGGATATTGATATCAATCGTCAACGTAATATTCATTCCATCTTGAGGAGCTTCATAAATATCCGTTAAATTCAATTTATTTCCTTTTGCATCAGAAAAATACTTTATAGCCCCACTTTTTCCAGTTAAATATTTATCATATTGTAATTCTATTCCTGATAGTCCTTGATTATCTATTCCAACATAACCTAGGACATGTGATAATAATTCTTTGTATGGATAATATCTTTTTGACTCTTTCATCAAATAGACTCCTTCTAAATTTAACTTGGCTATTTTATCTGATATTTCATATGATAGTCTTCTACCTTCTGGATGCACTCTTTCAATCGAAGTCTCCTTATAAACGTGTTCTTTCATATCTTCATAACTAACATTTAATATATCTGCTAGTAGACGTGTCGTTTTCTTTTTGTTTTTTATTTGATTAGGTATTAATACGAGAGAGGTCGTTGTGAGGTTATCTGCTAAAACAACACCATTTCTATCTAATATTAGTCCTCTATTTGCTTCTACTGGTAAATCTCTACTCCATAAGTTTTTGGCATATTTATTTAATTTATTATAGTCTATCATTTGAACGTAGAAAACGCGTAATATAATTAATAATAATAGGAATAATAAAACTAAAAATATTATTTTTATTCTTTTATCTATTTTTCGTAAAAACATATTTTCACCTCTACTATTTTTTATGTTTTTACCAATAAAAAAATGTAGACAATTCATGCCTACATTTTCTTTTTAATTATATCTTTTTCTAAGATAAAGTCCTACACCAGTTAATGATGTGAAAGAAATTGTAAATAATGTAATCCATAGTGGAATATTATCACTTGTTTCTGGAGACTCTACTCTTTCTTGCTCTGTTGGAGGAAGAGTTCCTTCTTGAGCTTGTAATGGCGTATAGGAATAACCTGTTACTTCAGATAATGGCGTTACCTTATATTTATAATTAGCTTCAAAGGTTAAAGATATTTCTTCATTTGGTTCTAAGCTAATCGTTGCCTGACCATCTACAAATTCTACATCATTTACTACTTTTGTAAATGTTTTATCATCCAATTCAATTAAGTAATCAAACTTAATATTTTCTTCTGTGCTAGAACTCACTTCATTTCTTATTGTTAAGGTCCTGCTAGTTTGTTCTATAGAATAACTTGGCTTTAGTAATAACACCGAAACTAATATTATCATTATTGACATTGCAAATAACATAATTAACTTATGATTTCTTTTTTTCATCTTGCCTATTCTCCTATTAATATATTCTTATATATATAAGGTTAGATTATGATATATATTGTGTCAATATAATTAATAACGTAACTTCCTAGTTTACGTAAAAAGAAGCATAATTATGCTTCTTTTCTTGTTACTTTCTCTAGTACTTGATGAGCTGCTTTTTTAGTTTTACAAGTTACTAAAAATCTATTTTTATGGCAGAATGTAATTCCTTTTATTCCTGATACTTTTTCAAGTTCTTTTTTTTCAAGTCCGGCCCAGGATTCAGGAAATGGTTTACGATCTGTTTTATCATCTGTTGACTTCTTAATGGTTTTTATACCATAACCTCCACGATTAGAAGGATACATTACAAATAATATATTGCTTGCTTTCTCACTTTTTATAATGGTTTCTTCAAATGGTATATATTCTTCTAGTTCAAGATATGGTAAGTTTGTTTTCTCTATTTTTTCTTCTATTATTTTTTTAGCTTTTACTTTTCCTATTACATTATATAATGTTTCTATAAATATAATTTTAGCTAAGTCAACGGCTTTTATAAATTGTTCATTTTCTTTTTGTTTACTACCAAAACTAGGATTAAACATTTTAATAACATCACTTATTGTTTTTATTTTATAGTTTGCAGTTATTTCAGGAAAATCACCATTGTCAATAGCATCAATTGCTTCTACTAGTTCTTTTTCCATACCTATATATACTTCATCAACATCTTGAATCTTTTCTTGTTTTAAATAGTCTTTTCCAAAATCTCTAAATAATAATCCAAATGATGCATATTTAATACCATTTTCTCTAATATCAACATCTTCTTGGTGATGATCATATTTTCCTCTTCCAATATCATATACTAAGACATCACTTGAAATATCTTCTTTTCTTATTTCTGGTAGACGAATGACTTTTATATCTTTTTTATATAAATCAAGGAAAGCCGTTGCGAAAACTTCGTCTGCATGCATAGTTCCAGAATGAGTAATATATTTTGCTTTTTTTATGTCTGTTACTAGTTTCATAAGTACCTCTTTTCTTGCTTTATTATATCATACCAATAAAAAAAGAACAGTTTTTTCTGTTCTTTTATTTTTTATGCTGCTCTTTGACGAGAGTTTGTATCTGTGTTTTCTCTTTCTCTTTGTGCTTCATCAAAGTCTATTACCATGTCTCTTAATTCTCTATTTCTATCATCTGCATATGCAGTTTGATTATGATGCATTTCTGAACTTACTCGTGCGGCCAAAGCAGCTGCTGATGCAGCACCAAATAATGTAGTTGCTAGGTCGCTTGGAAGATTTCCTAAAGCTTGTACTTGTTCAGCTGTAAGTCCTGCTAAAGAATCTCCTAGATTGGTAACATCAACCATACCTTGGTTCATCTGTTGAATGACATCAGGGTTTTGTACCATATATTGCATTGCTTGTGATAGACCATCAAGTTCAAATTGTGGATGTCCTGGAATATATTGTTCTAATACAGGTAATGATTGTGATAGAAGATCATTAAATGATTGTTGCGTTGAATTTGCCAAGTCACTTAGTTGTTGCAATGCTTGAGCATGTGTCATTGTTCCAGCAGCACATTGATTTGCTATATCAGTAAGCTGCGATTGAGCTTGTTGTTGCATTTGTTCCGCAGCAGCGTGTCCGGCATCATCAATTTGTCTATATGTATCTGAACCAATTGCCCAGCCACCATATTGTTCTGCAGAAGAGTCTAGTCCATATCTTTCATTGGTGTTAATTCTTCCGATGATATCTTCTTGGGCTTGTGCTTTCATTCCTTCACCGAAGGTTTCGCGATATCCCGCAATTTGTTCTCCCGTTGTATGTGCTTGATCTATTGCTCCTTGATTAGTTGCATTAGCATTTGCAATTTGATCATTATGAGCATCAACTGTCTGTTGAACATTTGAATGTGTATGCCATGCATTGACAGCACTTACAGTTGCTCCAACAGTAGCAATTGTTGTTAATAGATTTCTAACAAATGGATCCGGCCTATAATCAAGCATTGTTGAAAGTGGAGTAAAGTTAAACCTGCCAGTGGAACGTCTTCCAAAAACACTTCTTCCTTCTTCTGTATTTCTAGCATATTCTAATGCTTTTGCAACAAAGGCAGTTAAAGCTTGTTCATCATTTCCAGTCTGAATCGCTCTTAATTCAATATCTGCAAGTATGCCAAGTTTTCGATCTAATTCAAGTGTCTCTTTACTATTTTTTGGCCTTTTTGCAAATCTGATACCTTGTAAGTTCATTTTACTATTGACTGCATTTAAGTCTTCTTCTTGCCCATGAATACCATCTGATAAGATGGCGTTTGTTCTATTTTCTAGATTACTAAATTCCGCTATTAAACCTGTTGTACCTGCCAATGCATCTCTTTTTTGTTTAGTTAATTTTTCTTTTTCGTCGTCTGTTGTGGCATGATCAATAGCATCATCATATGATTGAGCTGTTTTATAGCGATTAAATATTGATTTATACATTGCTAACATTCTATTACGATTAGCTTCAACCCTTTCCATTCCTTTCTCACGAAGAACTTCCATGATTGCATCGTTTACTACTTGAGACTCATTTCTTTGTAATGCTACATTACCACGATATTGTTGGAATAAAACTTCAATATCTCTATCAGATAAATTTCTAATTCTTTCTCTTATTTGTTCTCCAACATCGCTTTGACCTTTTATACGTAGATAAATCTTACCTATACCTTTACCTATAGTACTAACAACTCCCTTTATAATTCCCGGAACAAATCCAACAATAGCATATAACCATGATCCGTTTCTCAATTCATTTCTAAAACTATCTCTTACACGTATTCTAGACGCCTTTAATGCTTTTCCTGTTCTATCATCAAAATTAAGTGGATTACCATTTTCATCTTGTTTTATATCAGCTAATATTGTTTCCAATGATCTTACTTTTGTTGGTTGAAATTTTACCTTTGGTTCCTTATTTTCTTCCCCTGGTGGAAGTTGTTTAGGTTCCTTATCCTCTTCTTCAGGATTAGTTGGTCCCATATTTGTTGGATCCGTATTTGCTGGATCCGTATTTGTTGGTTCCATATTGGTTGGATCTGTATTGGTTGGATCCGCGTTTGTTGGTTCCGTATTTGTTGGATCCGTATTTGTTGGATCCGTGTTTGTTGGATCCGTGTTTGTTGGATCCGTGTTTGTTGGATCCGTATTTGTTGGATCCGTATTTGTTGGATCCGTGTTTGTTGGTTCCGTATTTGTTGGATCTGTGTTTGTTGGTTCCGTATTGGTTGGATCCGTATTGGTTGGATCTGTATTGGTTGGATCCGTGTTTGTTGGCGTGTGTCCAGCAGGAAGTCCTAACGGTTCTCTTCCAGCAGGAAGCCCTAATGGTTCTCTTCCGGCAGGAAGACCAGGACGAGTTTGCGCACCATAGTGTAATTCATAAGAATGGTCATCTGTTTGTGTGTCTGCTGTTCCTAGATTATTGCGGTTACCAGCTTCATTATAATATCCGACATCTGCCAATCTTCTACCATATTCGTTTATTAAAAAGTCATGATATTGTTCTGGTTCTTCTAACACTCCTTGACTTCTTGGTCTTGGAATAAAAGAATTTGGATAATATACGACGTTTCCGTTTTCATCGTGTTCATAAGTTGGGTCATATCTTTCTTGCTCTCTTGCTCTTCTTACTCTTCTATACATATCATCCATTCTTTGTAAGACCAAAGCATTGTCTTCTCTATTTTCTGTTATGACTCTTTGTCTTTCCATTCCATATCTATTGGTAAAGTCTTCTAAGCTCATAGAGAATGGATTGAAGTTTTCGTCAAGAATACTTTCTTGGCTTTCACGCATTTGTAGTAAATCATCATAAGTCATTCCTGGATAATATCCAGCGTTAGCTATTCTTCTTGTGTATTCACCATTTACAAATGCTTCATATTGTTCCGGATCTTCCAAATATGCTTGCCTTCTTGGCATTGGTACAAATGTATTTTCATAGTATACAACGTTTCCGTTTTCATCGTGTTCATAGGTTGGATCATATCTTTCTTGTGATCTTACTCTAGTAACTCTTGCATACATTTCATCTATTCTTTGAATAGCGTCGGCATTTTCTGGATTGTTTTCTCTAACTAATTCTGCTCTTGTGTTTCTTAATCTTTCATTAAGCTCTTCATGAGAAATTGAAAATGGATTGAAGTTTTCGTCTAGTACATTTATTGGTTGTGCTTCTGGCTCTTCCATATTAACATTATCTTCTGTAATTATTGGAACTGTATCTCTTAATTCTTCATAAGTCATTCCTGGATAATAACCTGCATCTGCTATTCTTCTAGCATATTGACCTCTTAAAAACTCATTGTATTGTTCTATATCCTCTAAGTAAGCTTGCCTTCTTGGCATTGGAATTAATGTGTTTGCGAAATATACAACATTTCCATTTTCATCGTGTTCATAGGTTGGATCATATCTTTCTTGTGCTCTTACTCTTGCGACTCTTGAATATAATTCACTTAATCTTTGTAAAGTGGCGTTATCTGGATTTCCATTTCCAATTAAACGATTTCTTTCTTCTGTTAATCTTCTGCTAAACTCATTGAAGTCTATAGAATATGGATTGAATTCTTCATCCAGTATACTTTCTTCACGTTGCGTATTTTCTCTGCCACGTAGATAGCCAATACTTTCAATTCTTCTGCCATATTCATTTACTAAAAATGAGTTGTATTGTTCCATATCTTCTAATGGTGCTTGATTTCTTGGACGTGGAACATAAGAATTATCATAATATACAACTTCACCATTATCATCATGTAAATATGTTGGATCGTGTTTTTCTTGTTCTCTTATTCTCGTTACTTGCATATATAAGTCATCCATTGCTTGTAATCGAGCAGTATCTTCAGGAGTCGTTGCTAGTAATTGTCTTCTTTCCTCTGCAATTCTTAAAACAAAGTCAGCATAACTTATCGTTAGTGGATTGAAATCTTCATCTAATACACTAGATTGTTGTTCTTGCGTTGTTGTTTGAGTATCATCTCCTTGGGTATTATTATCTGTTTGCGTTGTAGATATATTTTGTGTTTGTTGATTAGTTTCTTCATTTTCATCTTGCGTTTCTTCTACATTTTCTTCTTCTGTTTCATTCTCATTATCTTCTGTATCTTCATCCCCTGTTCCTTCTACTGGATTAGGAGGTAACGCTGTTGCTTGTCCTAATGCATCTCTTTGTTCGTCTGTTAGAGAATCACGTAGTCTTTTTACTATTTCTTCTTGATATTCTCTTTCATCTTCTGTTGAATTTTCATCTGATAACCCTCTTAATCTTTCAGTTTCTCTAATTGTGCTTGTATAAAGCCTGTTTCTTAATCTTTCTAAGTTATGTTCTTCGTTAGCAAGGGTCCTGTTTATTTCATCTTGTCTTCTAGCATATTCTGTTGCGAGTGTTGTTAATCGGTTATTATTCAACTCCTCTAAATCTTCCCTTAATGAGGCTATTCTATCTTCTGTTCTCGTTAGTTCTTCTTGAGCAAAATTATCAACTTCTCTTTGCATTTCTAGTGGTAAAGAAGCAAATCTTCTATCGTTTTCCTCTTCTCTTGCGCTACGTTCTTCTCTCATTTTTACTAAATCATCATCATCTCTTTCACGAGTGGTTTCTAGTTGTCTTAAGGCGTTAGCATTCGAAGAGATTGCTCTTAAGTTTGCTAATTGGTTTTCTAATTCTACTCTTCTTTGTTCTAGAGAAAAACGTCTATTATTTACTGTGTCATCCATTTCATCTGCTGTTTCTAAGTTGGCTAAATCTTCGTTAATAGGTGATAATCTTGTTTCTATTTCCGACATTAATCGATTTATCAATTCTTCACTATTCATCTTTCTCACTCCTTACCCTGCAATTTGTTGTAATACATCCTGAACCATTTCAAGTTCTCTAGGATCTGTAATATCTTCTAATTTATTATCTTCTGTTATACTGTTTACATAAATCATTTTTCTTCCACTCTTAGTTGTACTATTATCGGTATATCCTACATATTTTTTGTTTAACTCATCATTTTCAAAAGTAAACAGGATTTCACAGTCTATTGTTTGACCATTCTTTTCAATTGTAATATGTCCTAATTCATCAACAATTTCCATAATACCCTCCTAGTCTTCATTCTCAAATTTTACATTTACTAATTCTTTATCTGTAGGATTTTGTCTTTGTGTAATTTTCAATGTATAATTTATCTCTTCTTTTTTATCTTTACCAAGTCTTTGTTTTGATAAAATGTTTTTACCATTTAATAATTCATAGTTTTCATTACTACTATATAATTCAACATCAACTTTAGCATCAGATGAAATACTAATTTGATAATTCATTACTTCTTTATTTACTTCATCTTTTAAATAGTTTGTTGCTTCAATACGATATTCTTTACTTTCGTTTTTTCCCACATCACTCATATCGATATCTACACTAATTCCTTTATTTAACTCTTCTTTTGTTATTGGAATTGATAAATCTGCTTGATTATTTTTTGCATCATTACTTTGTGTAATCATTAAGGTTGCTAAAACAAAAACTACAACACATAGTATTAAAAATACTACCAATAATATTTTTGTTGTTAAATCTTTCTTTTCACTTTTCTTATTTTTTCTTTTTGTATTCTTTGTTTTTACAACTTCTTCCTTTTTTTCTTTTGTTTTTCTTACCGCTTTTTTCTTTGTATTTGCCATATTCTTACCCTAATACCTTTCTCCATCATAATTTATAAACAAATCTTTACATGATTTATTTTCTAGTTTTATTTCCTTTAATAAATCGTTGTTGCCTTTAATAAATTCATAAATATCATCATCTTTGAAACCTATTTCTTTCGCATCTTTTCTCGTAGAGCCATAATATATTGTCTTTATATTGGCCCAGATTATTGCCGATAGGCACATAGGACAAGGCTCACAAGTTGTGTATAAAACACATCCTGTTAAGTCTTTAGTATCCAACTTTTTACAAGCCTCTCTAATTGCCATTATCTCTGCATGGGCAGTTGGATCTTTATCTCGCAGAACTCTATTATGTCCTCTAGCAACAATTTTTCCTTCTGTATTTATGATAATCGCTCCAAAGGGGCCTCCATCTTTATTTTTTACTCCTTCTAAGGCCTCTTTCACCGCCTCTTCTAACATTTCCATTTTATCATCTCCATCATCAACTTAATAATGTCATTATAACTGTTGTCATCTTTTGTGCTAATAAATCATCTATAGAATTATCTAGACTACTAGCTAGAGTGGAAGTCGATGTATCTTCTGTTATCTTTGTATCATTTGAGGTTTTTTGTTCTAATACAACAAGTCCATCTATTAGAGTTGTTTCGTTACTCGTAACTTTCATAGAAATTGATGTTGTACTATCGTATGATTTACCTACTTTTAAATTTGTTAATTGATGATTATAACCAATAGAATACGATGTATCTTCTATATTAATTTCAGCTAAAACATCATAATTTGTATCTGTCTGGGTAATTGTAATATTACCAATATTTTCATCATCTTCGTTCGTTATTTCAATTTCTGTTCTTTTATCATTTTTTTGCACTATAAAGTTAACTGCTTGTTCTTTTGTTTTATAAGTATATATTTCTCTATTATTTTCTTTTGTATAAGTATAAGTGTTGTCTTTATTATTAATCTCTACTTTGTTTACCTGTGAAAATACTTTGTCTACATAAATATTTACTGTTATTGTTTTTGTACCTTTTATGTCTTCTTGTGTTATTTTCATTTTTTCAAAATCAGGATTATAACCCGTTAATATTGTGTTTGCTCGATCATCATTTTTTAAATCTTTTAATATTTTATTTTCTAGTGTTAATAAATCTTTTTCCGTAAGTGTTATGGTAATTATTTTATGTGATGTGTCATAGGAAGTAGAAATTGTATTTTCGTCAATGTTATTGGAAGTTATTTCTGCAAGTCTCGTTAATAAATATTCAATGTTTTCTTTAGAAGTTGTTGTTGATAAAGACTCAAAATAGTTATTATTGCCATTGTTTATATAAGTTGGAGTGATACCTTCTATATAGTAATATTCTGTTGCATTATCAATTAAGTGTTTTGCATTTAATAATGGTGTATCTTTTAATTTTGTATCGATATGAATTAGTCGTTTTTGATTTTTCTTATCATGTATTATCGTATAATCTGTTTCCGTATTTGATAAGTTTTCTAATACTTTAGATATCGATTGGTATTCTTCATTCATCGTGGATAATCCAGTATAATAATCACTTTTTAAATCTATTCTTAATTTGCCTTCTTTTTTGTAGTTTTCTGTTAATCCAGTTTCTTGTTGTTTGTTATACATTTCAATTGCATTAGTAGAAGCTGTTTTTAAAGTGTTTTCTATTACATATTTAGGAGATGTTAAAAAAGTTAATAGACCACCTAGTACTAGACATATAATGGCGATGAAGAATAAAAATTTGATTAAGCCTTTTCCTTTTTTTTCTTTTCTTTCCACAACACTCACTCCTATTATTACCATTATAACAAAAGCAAAGTATTTTGTCGATAAAAAAAACAACTATTAACAGTTGTTTTATGGTGTTTTTATTCCTTTAAGGGTTCCGTCTGATAAACAATAAGTATAT
>CALVSC010000003.1 GCA_944358855.1 uncultured Bacilli bacterium
AGGATAGAAAATTCTATCAGAGAAGAGATGATAGAAAGAGGATTAAAAGAAGGCTTAGAAAAAGGTATGAAAGAAGGGCTTGAAAAAGGGATGAAACAAGGCATAGAGCAAGGCATAGAACAAGGCATAGAGCAAGGCATAGAACAAGGCATAGAGCAAGGCATAGAACAAGGCATAGAGCAAGGAATAGAGCAAGGAACAAAAGAGAGTAAGAAGAAAATAGTTTTATCCATGTTAGAACAAGGTCTTGATGTAGACACCATTGAAAAGTATACTAAAATAGAAAAAAAGTTTATTCTTTCTTGTATTGAAAAGAAGTAAAGTCAAAAGACTTTACTTTTTTTTGTCGAAATATGTCGATGAAAAAAAATGACATCATTTGTCGAAACACTAGTAATCAAAAATAAAAAGATTTATATTGATGATGAGGTGATTATCATATTAGATATTTCGCAACAAATCGCAAGAGGAATAACTTTTATAAGAGTAGAAGGAAACTTAACGAAGTCAAATTATTATCAATTAGTAGAAGAAATTAACTATTTATTATATAAGCAAGGAATGATAGCTTATGTTTTTAATTTAAAAAATGTTAAAATTCTAGATAGTGATTTATTATTGAGTATTCAAAACAAATTAACAGAAATCTTTTTAAAATGTGGAACAGTAGCATTTTGTGGTTTACCAATTCAAATACAAAAGCAACTAGGAAAAAGAGAAAAACTATATTATATATCAGAAGAAAAAGAAGTATTTCAATATATTAACATATGAAAGGAGAAAACATGGACAACATATTGGAATATGAAGATTTAATATATAAGATGATAAGTAAATACCATAATTTTGATCAAGAAGATTTATATCAAGTAGCGATGATTGGTCTAATGAATGCTAAAAGGAATTATCAACCAGACGAAAATACGAAGTTTTCTACTTACGCATATTATTATATTTTAGGTGAAATAACAACCTATATTTCTAATAGTAATTCCTTAAAAATAAGTAGAGATTTATTACGACTGAAAAACAGTTTAACTAAAGCGAAAGACGTTATGACTCAGAGATTAAAAAGAGAACCAACGACAGACGAATTATCTGTGTTTTTAGATGTACCAGAAGAAAAAATAGAAGAAGCGCTGCTTGCAACCACCCAGGTAGAAAGTCTTGATTATGTATATGATGAAAAAAATCCACTATACAACAGTTTTGGAATAGAAGAAGAAAATATGACGGAAGACATCTTAGATTTAAAACAAGCGATATCATCACTACCACCACAAGAAAGAAAGTTAATAATTGCTAGATACTATGAAGGCCTAACTCAACAAGAAACTAGCGAAACACTTGGTATATCACAAGTGCAAGTGTCAAGAAAAGAAACAAAAATTCTTCAAAAATTAAAGACAAGTCTTTAAAAACCTCCATTCGGAAGTTTTTTTTATTAAAGAAACAAAAAAGTTGTGTTACAATAAAAAAAAGAGCATTCGAGATGGGTGTGTTTGAGGAGGTGTTGAAAGAATATAAGGTGGTGAGAGAATAAGTTGTATTAGAAACGATGATATTAACAAAGAAGGAGTGTAAATAAAAGATGTTTTGTTGTGAATGTGGTGCAAAAAACAAAAAAGATGCTCTATTTTGCGAAGAATGTGGTGCAAAATTAGATCCGATTGAGGAAGAAGAGTCATCAAGCAAAAAAGAAACAAAAAAAGTAACAAAGAAAAAAAAGAAAAGAAAGAAATTAACAAAGTTTCAAATCATAATTATTAGTGCTGTAACGATTGCAGTTATTGCTCTAATTGTTGCTTTTTGTGTATGTAGATCTTTATCATCTCCTGAAAAGGTAGTAGAGGATTATATAACAGCAATTAAAACAAAAGACTATAACAAATTATATAAATATGCCAATATACAAGGAGATTCAACTTTTATTAATAAAGAAATATATATGGAAGCATTAGAAAATTATTTATCTCAAAATAGTGATATTTCTGATTATGTAGTAGAATCTACAACATATCAAAGAGGTAATTTATATGCTGTAGTAACATTAGGTACAGCATTTAATTCAGGAATAAATACAGAAAATTCAGATGGTACTGTAAGTGTAAGACTTACTAGAGAAAAAGAAAAACAATTTCTATTCTTCCCTAAATGGACTATTACTGATAATGATTTAATTAACTTAGAGAAGATAGAAAACTTTGAAATAATAGTACCAAAGGATACAACGATTACTTATGATGGAGTAAAAGTATCTGATAAATATCTACAAAAAAATGAAGCAGGAGACTATCGAGATACTTATGTTTTACCTCAAGTATTAGCAAGTAGAGCAAATATAGAATTTGTACTACCAGGAAATTTAAAAATAAAAAGATATATGAGTCCATCTACTTATAGCAAAGAATATAAACTATCAGTTACAGAAGACGATTTAACAAAAGCTTATAAAGAATCACTTGAAAAAATTATTGGAGACACCATGGGCGAAACAATGAATTCAATTATAGCCAATAAAAAGTTTGAAGATATTAAAGACTTATATGCAGATGAAGAAGACTCATCATATTATGAAGAAATTGCTGACGAATATGAAGACTATAGAGATAGTGTGGAAGAAAATGAATACACTTCATTAACAGGATTTACTGTAGATGAGGTGGACGTTTCAGATATTTACTATACAAATGACTATGAATTAAGAGTTAGTGCAAGAATAGAGTATAGTTGGGAAGAAGTAGATAAAGATACTGGAGAAACGGATGATGGAGATTCGTATGGTTATTTTACCTATTATCTAATTCCAGAAGAAGGGGAATATAAAGTAGTAGGAATTTCATCTCTTCCATCAACAATATCTTTATGGTGGTAATAAGAAAGGAGTAAAAAATGGCAAAATTTTGTAATAAATGTGGCACACCATTAGAGGATGGTAAATGCCCTAATTGTGATAAAGAAAAGAAAAAAGAAATAGAACCAGAAAAAAAAGTAGAAAAAAAGGTCCAACGAGAAGTAGAAGAACAAGAAGAGAAAGAAGAAAAAAGTGAAGTAGCAGATAATCTATTATCTGAATATGTAGATATATTAAAAGGTATGTTTACAAAACCTGTTTCTACATTAAAAAATTACATAACAGAAAAGAATTTTCCAATCGGAATTGGATCTATTGTAGTATGTGCTATCTTATTTGGTATTTTAATAGAAGTGTTATTAGGAAGAATATTTAATTCAATTGGACTAAATTTATCAATGATTAATAATATGATAAACCAAATAAATACTTTGATTGCGAAAGAAGGAATAACTATTATTAGTATTCCAACTTTAGAAGGTACTGGAATAAAATTAGGTTTAATGTTTGCAGTTGCCTCTTTCGTTATAGCAGGTGTTATCTATGTAATGCATACGGTAATCTTTAAAAAGAAATTAGATTTTAAAAAGATAATTACAATGATTGGAATTGTAGAAATACCATTCAGTTTGTTTTTATTAGTATCCATTATCCTATCATTTATTCATTATGCATTAGGAATCATCTTTGTTATTTTAGCTTTTGCATATTTACTTGTACAATTCCATCAAGGTGTTTTAGCTATTACTAGAATTGATAAAACAAAAACAGTATATACAATTGCAGTATGTATCTTATTAGCAATTATAGCCTTTATTTTATCTTTTGTTATTATAATTGTTTGTGCATCTCTTGCTACATTAATTGGTACTTATCAAGATACTGTTACAACCATTGAAAACAATTGGGGATCAATGGGGCTATAGAAAGGAGTAAAAAATGGCGAAATTTTGTAATAAATGTGGAAGTCCATTAGAAGATGGAAAATGTCCAAACTGTGAAGATACAAAAGTAGAAAAAGAAGAAATAGAAGAAGTAGAAGAACAAGATGAAGAAAGAGAAGAAACTCAATCAGAAATATTAGAACAATTAAAAGATATATTTAAAAATGTATGGAAAAATCCTATTCAAACAATAAAGAAATATAAAGAAGATGCATCTCTTGCAGTTGCCTTCATCATTATGGCAATTACCATTGTAATTGGAGGAATATTTACATACTTTTATCTAGGTAGTTTAATAAAAGGTATTATTAATGATGTACAAAACTGGGCAATGCCAATTGCTATGCTAACAGGCGAAGATATGGAAACGGTAAATACAGATTTACTGGTATTACCATTCTTTAGACTATTTATGTACGGAGTTGTTATAGCAGTAATCTCTTATGGATTATTTACACTATTATCTAAACTATTTGTAGGAATTATATTTAAAGGAGAAGGTACTTTAAAAGAATATTTTACTACAATAAGTATTGCTAGTATTTTCCCAACAGCATTTTCTTTAATTGCAATACTATTAGGATTTATGTCATATAAACTAGCAACCTTAGTTTTCATAGCAGGTTTAGTAGTATTTATTGTAATAACTGTTCAAGGATTTATTGAGGCGCTAAAAGCTAACGAAAATAGATTGGCGATATCTGTCCCTTTAGCAGTAATACTAACATTTATATTAGAATTCATTATTATAATAATCTTATTTGCAATATTAACAATAAATTCTACATCAATGTATTATTAATTCGAAAAGAAGCAAAAAGCTTCTTTTTTTGTATGAAAAAGAAATAAAAGGGAAAAATAATACTGGTGATAATATGACAAAAGAAAAATATGAAAAAGTTGCAAAAAAACATGAAGTAAAAATACCAAAAACAAAAAATGCCATCATTGCTTTTTTATCTGGAGGAGTTATTGGATTATTAGGAGAAGGAATAATAGAATTATTATGTCTTTTTACTCACATTTCTAGAAATAGTGCTTCTTCTATTATGATTGTAATTATTATTTTTATTGCATCTCTTGGAACAGCTTTAGGTTTTTTTGACAAACTAGTTACTAAATTTAAATGTGGACTATTAATACCCATTACCGGTTTTGCTCACTCTATGACAAGCGCCGCAATTGATTATAAAAATGAGGGCCCTATATATGGAATTGGTGCCAATATTTTTAAGTTAGCAGGTTCTGTTATCTTATATGGGATTGTTGCTGCCTGGATATTTGGAATGATTCGTTATTTACTAGGAGGAAATATATGACATTTACTTATGATAATGTATATGTAAAAGAAACATCCACAATAGCAGGTCCATATGAAAAAGAAGGACCATTAAAAAAGTATTTTGATAAAACGATAAAAGATTTATATTTTAACGAAAAGTCATTTGAAAAAGCAGAAATAAAAATGGTAAAAGAAAGTATTAATATTCTCTATAAAAAAGCGGGACTAAATAAAAAAGAAGTAGATGTCTTATTAGGAGGAGATCTTTTAAATCAAATAACCGCAACCACCTATGGAGCTAAAAATGCCTCCAAATGTTTCTTAGGATTATATGGAGCTTGTTCTACTATTGTAGAAGCAATGATAATAGGAAGTGTACTGATAGATTCAAAAAAAGCTAAAAAAGTAATTGCTACCACTTCTTCTCATAATACCGCGGCTGAAAAACAATTTAGAAATCCAACCGAATACGGAGCTCCAAAACCGGATACGGCTACATTTACCGCGACAGGAAGTGCCTCAATTCTTTTAACAGATGAGGAAAGTGATATAAAAGTAGAGTCATCAACAATAGGACAAATTATAGATTTAGGACAAAATGACGCTAATAATATGGGAAAAGTGATGGCAGGCGCTGCCATTGATACTCTAAAACGCCATTTAAAAGACTTAAATAGAAAACCTGAATATTATGATTTAATTGTAACTGGAGATTTAGGAAAATATGGAAAAGAAATTGTAAAAGACTATATGAAAAAAGAATATGATATGGATTTATCCAAGAATTATGATGATTGTGGAACTTTATTATATGATTTAAAAAAACAAAAAGAATGTCTTGCTGGAGGTAGTGGCCCTGTTTGTAGTGCCTTAGTTTCATTTGGTTATATTTATCACGAAATGCGACAAAAAAAATTAAAGAAAGTTTTAATAATCGCAACCGGAGCACTATTTTCTCCAACAATGATTTATCAAAAAGAAAATATCTATTCAATTGCTAATGCTATTAGTTTGGAGGTGGTCTAATGTTATTATTGAACTCTTTCATATTCTGTGGCATCGTCTGTATGATTGCCCAAATAATATTAGATAATACCAAATTAACACCGGGACACATTACTAGTAGCTTTGTTGTATTAGGTGCTTTTCTAGACTCCTTTAGTCTATATGATAAAATTATAAAAATAGTAGGAGGAGGAGCACTATTACCAATTACCAGTTTTGGTCATTCCTTAATACATGGAGCCCTGGCCAAAGCTAACGAATATGGAATAATAGGAATATTAATGGGAATGTTTGATTTAACCGCAACAGGTATTACCGCAGCTATTATCTTTTCTTTTATATTTACCCTAGTATTTAAATCTCAAAATTAAAATTTACTAAAATATAATTAAGAAACATTTCTAAAAAAGTGTTATACTGAAATCATAGGAGGAATGTATGAAAACAGTAGTAATTACAGGAAGTGCCAGAGGATTTGGCCTAGAAATGTTAAAATTATTTAGAAAAGAAAACTTTAATACAGTAATATGCGATATAAATGACAAAGCCATAGAAACTGCTAAAGACGAACTAGAAAAAATAAATAGTAAAGGAAAAATATTGGCTTACCAAACAGATATCACTAAAGAAGAAGATGTTAAATCTTTAATTGATAATGTTAAAAAAGAAGTAAAAATAATTGATATTTGGATTAATAACGCTGGTGTAAACCAACCAAATAAACCCATCTGGGAAGTAGATAAAAATACTATTGATAGATTAATTGATATTGATTTAAAAGGAACTATTATTTGTTCTAAACTAATTATGAAAGTAATGATAGAACAAAAACATGGTCAAATATTTAATGTAGAAGGACATGGAAGTAATGACGCTAAAATATTAGGTTTATCTTTATATGGAACTAGTAAAAGAGCAGTAACCTACTTTACAGAAGCCCTTGCTTATGAAGCAGAACAATTAAATACCAATGTATTAGTTGGAAAAATCACTCCAGGTATCATGATAACAAACTTTATTCATACAGCTTTAGGAGATGGAGAACAAATTGAATTAGATGAAAAGACCAAGAAAGTTTATAATATATTAGGAGACTATCCAGAAACGATTGCCAATTATATGGTAGAAAAAATAATTAACAACGATAAAAACAATGTAAAATTCACTTGGTTAACAAATAGAAAAGCAGCCTGGAGATTTATGACATCTGGTTTTAATAAAAGAGATTTTTTTAAAGAATAAAAAAAAAGAAACTGACAATTGTCAGTTTTAATTTTGTCTAGAAATTTCTATAATTAAATCCATATCATCATCTTTAGCCATAATATTTTTATGATGTTCTCCACACTTCTCACAAACATAAAGAATTTTATATGTATTTTTAAACTTTTCAATTCCTACTGGTTTTAATAATCCTAAACATGTATTCTTTCTATCACCTGGCATAATATCAACATGTTTTGAATAAAGACAAAAGGGGCAATGATCTCTTGCTGTATATCCTAAAGGTAAAACTTCTCTCCCACAAGCTTCACAAACAAATTTTTCATCTCTCATTGTAAAGTTTTTCATCAACATCACCAAAAACATTATAACATAAATGTATATAAGACAACTAGACAGAAAAAGAATATCAGTGATAAAATTAAAAAAAGGTAGGGATATTATGAAATACGGAGGAAAAGCTGACTCATTATTGTATTTACAAGAAAATAAAATCTTAGTACCAGATTTTTTTATTATAACGAAAAATGACTATATTAATTTTTTAAAAAATAATGAAATCTATTCTAAAATAAAAATATTATTTGAAAAACAAGAGTATAAGAAAATAAAAGAATTAATCCAACAACAAAATATAACAATAGACTTAAAGAAAAAAATAGAAGACAACACTCTAAAATTAAATAGTAAATTTTACGCAGTACGATCTTCTGCTACTAACGAAGATGGTAAAACAAAATCTTTCGCTGGTCAATATGATAGTTTTTTAAATATTAGCAACGCCAATCTTTTTCAAAATATTAAAAATTGTTGGTGCTCATTATATAACGAAAATGTAATTCAATATAATAATAATTTTGATATATATGGAATGAATGTAATTGTTCAAAAAATGATAGAGCCGGACTACTCTGGTGTAATATTTTCTATAGATCCATCTTCTGAAACAAAAAATTATACAATTATTGAAATGGTAAAAGGATTAGGTGAGAAATTAGTTTCTGGAAAAGTAACTCCAACAAAATTTTTTGTAAGAAAACAAACGAATAGAGTGGATTTGAAAATAGGAGATATAGAAATAAAAAAAGAAATAATAGACTCGTTAATAAACAACACTAAAAAAATAGAAAAAATATATAATAAACCAATGGATATAGAATATGCCATCACAAAAGATAATTGTTATATCGTACAAGCAAGACCAATAACCGCAACATCACCACTAACCAAGACATTTGATTTATCATTAACTAGACAAAAATCAATTATCGATATAGAAATATATTATAAAGGAGAATATGAAGGAATTAAGTCTATAACTAGAAATTTATATTATTTTAAACCATTATTTATATACAACAAAGAGGAAAATAATGTATCTATTTATTATAATGATATCGATTTAGAAGAATTACCAGAGCCTATGTATTATTATTTAGATTTAGATTTTACTAAAACTCTAAAATATTATGACAAATTAAAAAACAATATCCAATATTTAGATAATATTATTGATAATAATAAAAAGATAGAATATAAAAAATATATAGAAAAAATAATTGAAATTTATCCTTTTACTAGTCTAGGTCAACTAGCAGGGCACTTTAATGACATGACACAAAGAGTAAAAGATTTATTAGTTGAATTTCGAGAAAAATATGACTACATTATATATAAAGCAATAGATTATTTAGTATTAAAATTAAAAGAAAAACTACCAAAAGAATATCAAAATAATATTGATTTTCTAAAACTAGAAGAAATCATAAATAATAATTTACCAAGTATAAAAGACTTAGAAAAAAGAAAACAAGGATATATTTATTATAATGGTACTTTATATATAACAAATGATTATAATAAATTTTTCTATGACCAAAACATATCAATTGAAAGCTCAAAAACTAATCTATTATTAGGAACTTTTACTTATACTTCAGGAAAGAATATAAAGGGAAGAGTTTGTAAAATAATGAGTGATAAGGACTTTATAGATTTCAAGGAAACAGACATCATTGTAACACCAATGACATCACCTAAGTTTTTGAGTATTTTAAAAAAATGTAAAGCAATTATTACAGATGAAGGTGGCATTACTTCTCATGCAGCCATTATTTCAAGGGAATTAAAAATACCGTGCCTAGTAGGTACAAAAGGAGCTACTAAAAGTTTAGTAACAGGAGATATTATTGAAATAACAACAAGAGGAGAGATTAAAAAAGTAGAATAATACTTCAATAATTTAAGAAGTTATGATATTATAAAAACGTTGATAAAAAAGGATAGGGTGTGGAGTATGAATTTTAAAATAAATGAATTTGAAGGACCACTAGATTTATTACTTCATTTAATTAAAGAAAATAAAATGGATATAATGAACATTGAAATAGAACAAATCACAGAACAATATATTTCTTATTTAAATGAACAAGAAAAAATGAATTTAGAAATTGCTAGTGAATACTTAGTAATGGCATCAGAACTAATAGAAATAAAATCCAAATTATTACTTCCAAACCCTAAACTAGATACAGAAAATGAAGAAGAAATAGATCCAAGACAAGACTTAGTAAATAGACTTTTAGAATACCAAGCTTATAAAGAAATAACCAAGGTATTAAAAGAAAAAGAAGAATTACGAAAAGAAATATATACAAAGTCTCCAGAAAGTGTTAAAAATTATGTAGAAGAGGATGTAAAACTTTCTTCTGATATAACATTAGATGATTTAATAGAAGCTTTTAAAAAATATTTAGAAAGGAAAAAAGAATCAAAGCCACTTAAGACAAAAGTAACAACGAATGAAATAAGTGTTTCTTCTCGTCGATTAGAGATTAAAAGTATTTTAAAAAAGAAACCCAAGGTATCTTTTTTTGAATTATTTCCAGTATTAAATAAAGAATATATTGTCGCAACTTTTCTAGCTATTTTAGAAATGGCTAAAAATAAAGAATTAAGAATTACCCAAGAAAAGAATTTTGATGATATTATATGTGAGGTGCCAGATGAAAAATAAAGCAGTTTTAGAAGGATTATTATTTGTAGTAGGAGAGGATGGACTAACTCTTGATCAAATAGCTGAAGTATTAGAGATATCAGAAGAAGAAGTGAAAGAACTAGTTCAAGACCTAAAACATAGTTATGAAAATGAAGATAGAGGATTAAGAATAGATTATTTAGGGAATCGTTTAAAGTTAACAACAAAATTTGAACATAGAGAATATTATCAAAAACTATTAGAAAATCCAGAAACGAATATTTTAAGTCAAGCGGCACTAGAAACCCTAGCAATCATCGCTTATAATGAACCTATAACCAGAGTAGAAGTGGATAAGATTCGTGGTGTCAGTAGTAGTCAAATGATTAGAAAACTAGTGGCAAAAGGATTAATTAAAGAATCGGGAAGAAGTGATTTGCCAGGAAGACCAATTCTTTATGAAACAACAAATGAATTTTTAGATTACTTTGGACTAAAAAGCATAGAAGAATTACCAGATATGGAAAAATATATTGAAGCAGCAGAAGAAGATGTAACAGAGGAAACAGATTTATATACATCAAAATATAAAGAAGAACAAGAATAACAAAAGACCTAGTAAAATTTTTTACCAGGTCTTTTTAACATTTCCTCATAAACTTCTCCAAGACTAACTTCTGTTGTTTCATAATTGGAAAAATCCGGGATAACAACATGCATGGTATATTGAGAAGAAATAGTAGAATATAAATCGATAATAGTTGGTAGCTGTTTATCTGTTAATTTATTTAACGGAGGAATGAATAAGTAACCATCACTATATTTTCTATCTCCAGAAGTACATCCTTGATAAGGAAGAATATTAAAATCATTAATTAAAATATCCATTAATACTGTCAAATTATTTTCTTTATCAATATCTATCGCATCCATTCCTACCTTACAATATTCTTCTTTAAGAATTCTTTGATAAAAAGGTGCGTGATTTTCTTCTTTTTCTCTCATAACTTCAATTCTACCATTTGGCATAACAACCAGTCCTGGAGTAAAAGGATTAATATCTTTTTTCATCTATAACACATCCCTTAAATATTATAACACTCAAAACTAACAATAATAAATATAAAAAAACTTGAACATAAAGTTCAAGTGATTATTAATTTGGTGCCTGTGGTCGGACTCGAACCGACACGTTATCGCTAACACTGGATTTTGAGTCCAGCGCGTCTACCAATTCCGCCACACAGGCATTACATATTAGATTATACCATATATTTTTTTATTTTCCAGCATTTTTTGATATAATTATCTCGGGTGGTAATATGAAAACATTAACAATTTTAATGGACAGTAGAGGTACCAAAGATTTAGAAACCTATCTTTTAACCGTAAATGGAGTAAAAGATATTAATATAAAAAATGAAAATGATTTAGAAATAACTATAAATTATAACTCTAATATAATAAGTGCCAAAACAATAAAAATGGAAATAGACTTATTCTTTAATAACAAAACAGCCTCTTTACTAGCCTTTGATAAACATGCTGGAATAAAGACCAAAAGATATCAAATAACAAAAACCGATATTTGTTGTGAATATTGTTTTAGAGGTATGATAGATGAATTATTTGAAACAGATGGAGTAGAAAAAGTAGAAAGTAATTTTGATATAGAAAAATATAATTATGGAGACCCTATTACAATAACCATCGACTATGATCCTAATATAATAAAGGATAAAGATTTAAAACGATTAATTGAATCAAGTGATGATACAACAATCTATTTAATAAGACATTCTAAACCATTAGAGGTGAACTATACTGATACAAAAGACAATTTACAATGTCAAAATGAAAAGAAACCATTATCAATAGAAGGAGAAGTAATTGCGAAAGAAAAATTAAACCTAGATATTTTTAATAATATAGATATAGTATACTCATCAAACTATGTAAGAGCTATTTCTACTGCGAAATATCTAGCCGAAAGAAATCATTTAGAAATTAATATCATGGATGATTTAGGAGAAAGAAAGTTTGGAATTACTTCCTGGAAAGAAAAACCAAAAGACTTTGAAAGGAAACAATTTCTAGATGAAAATTATAAAATAGGAGAAGGAGAGAGTCAAAAAGAAGTAAAAGAACGAATGACTTCCGCAATTACTAAAATCCAGAATGAAAATAAAGGCAAAAATATTGCCATATTCACACATGGAACAGCCATTTCCTATTTATTAAAAAATTGGTGTGATATAAAAATAATAGAAGATAAATTAAACTATTCTTATAAGGGTAAAGAAATATTAAACGGCCATTTTGACTATTGTGAAATAATAAAATTAGACTTTGATGACCATAACAAAATTAAAAATATAGAAAGAATAGCTAGATAGGATAAAAATATGTCAAAAATTAGTAATGTTTTAACGATGATTGAATATTTAAGTACAGGTAGAAAATATACGATAAAAGAATTATCTGACAAACTAGAAGTATCACCAAGAATGATAAGAGTATATAAAGACGAAATTGAAAAAGCTGGTATTTATATTGACACAATAAAAGGGCCTTATGGAGGATATGTATTAAATCAAAATATTAAAGTACCTAAAAGATTTATTACCCCTCAAGAAATTAATATAGAAAATAAAGAGTTTTTTAACCAGATAAATAGAGCTATCAAAGAAAAAAGAAAATGTTGGATTTCTTATTATTCTAAAAACCGAAAAGGTATCTCAGATAGAATTATTCATCCTTATGATTTAATATTATTAGGAAATGAATGGGGCGTTGCTGCATACTGTGAATCGAAAGAAGAAATAAGGCATTTTTATATTAATAGAATAAAAGAAATAAAAATATTAGAAGAAAAATTTAACTGACAGATATATTACCTCTTCTTTTGCTAACATGAAGTTAGAAAGGAAGAGTTTTTTTATGATAGAAAAAATGGATGTAAACTTTAATAGACTTCCAGAAAGACTATTAAAAGTAAATGAAAATGAAAATAATTATGAAGAAATGAAAAGACTACTAGAGAAACTAGTAGCAAAAGAAGAACCAATATTAGTGGTCGCAACAGGAGGATCAAAAGTAGTTGCTTATTACTTAGAATATATATTAAAAAGATTAGATAGTAATATTATATGTAAAGTAATAGAACCAAGAGATTATTTTTATGAGGTAAATAGGGGATATAAAAAACTAGTTGCAATATCAGCTAGTGGAAATACGAATGGCATAAAAGAAATTTTAACACTATTTCCAGGCGACAAGTATTTAATAAGTGAAAAAGAAAAAGAAGGTTATGAAACAATTAGCTGGAAAAAATCTTTACCTGAAAAAGAAAACAGTTTTATCTCTTTATTAACATCACTTGCACCTATCACATTAATGTTAGATTCTGTAGTAGATGATTCAATAGAAGAAATTAATGACCAATTAAGAGAGTTGATTAATCATAGTAAAAGACGTTTAGAACAAGAAAGTTTTGCAGATAAATCACTTTTTCAAATAATATCAGGAATAGATACAAAACCATCAGCAGGAGTACTAGAATCTAATTTAGTAGAGTCAGGTATTGGAATACCAGTCGTTCATGATAAAGGGTCATTTTGTCATGGTAGAAGTAATTTGTTATATCAATATCCAAACAGTCAAGTAATATATCTAACCCATGAAAATAGTGAATTAGACACTTTATTACTAGAACTTCTAACTTCAGAATATCAAAACGTTTCTACTTTTTCTCCGATGACAACCAATCCCTATTGGCAAGAATATGAATTAATATTACAAATGTATTACTTATCCCAAAAAATTGCCGAAGATAAAGATATGGATTTAACAAAACCAAACTATAATCCCAAAATGGTAAAAACTCTATATAAATACCGAGGTAATTTATAATAATAGACACCAAAAAAGAATGATGTTATAATAACAGCAATTGAGGTGAAGCGTATGCTATTTAGAAAAAAGAAAGAACAAACAGAATTAGTAAGTCTTGATGATAAAATAGATGAATTTATAGATTCCTATCAAAAAGTAATTGCCAATGAGACGTTACCATTATTATCAGCAAGAGAAGTTAGAAACTTAATTGAAAAAGTTGCTACTTGGTATGAATTAAGATATCCAGATTACGAGGTGAATAAAGTTTTACCATTTCATCTATTTGATAATACAAATATAGATGAAGTAACATTTAAAGATAATCCCAATTATAACGGTCCAATGAATAGTTGGAAAGACTTTTATAACTTTGATACCTTTACGGAACAACAACCCCTAATAGAAAGATTATATTTATCAGAAATACCATATCCTTCTATTGTGTATTTAGATACAGAAAAAACTTATTTAAATCCTGAGACAGGAAAACAGATAAAAAAAACGCCTTGTGCTCATCTACATCTAACAAAAGATGGTGTGGTGGAAGATGCAGAGTTTTTATACACTTTAACACCTAGAACAAAAGTCTTACCACAAGAATTATGTGGAAAGAAATTAGAAGATGCGGTTTCCTATTTGGAACAAAAGGGAATCGAAATGTCACCATACTCTGAGGCAAACAGAGCGATAAAACAAAGAGAAATATTAGACATGGCAAGAGACGGTATCCTAGATTGTGCCATGTATGAAATAATCGAAAGAGGCGGTTCTAAAGTAGGACCAAGAAGAGGTTTAATGTTTGCAACCGAGTTTGGAAGAAATATAGATATACCAATGCAATATGGAATTGACTATCAAGATATTACGGCTTTAGATAATTTAATCACTTCATACCTTTCCTTGGGAGGTCATGAAGATCTAATGTGCTATGAAGGATATTTTTATCAACCAAAGGGAAGTGAGTTAAACAAAACATCACTTTCTAGTACCATTAAACTATTATCACCAACAATACCTAATCCGGAAAAGAAACTGTAATTTTACAGTTTTTTTTCTTTTTGAAATTATGATATAATGAAAAAAATAAAGGTAGTGAGAGTATGAATGAAGAGAGAATGTCACGTATAGAAAACTATATTAATGACTTGATTAATCAATATGCCTCATCTGGTATAACGCTATCTCCAGCTTTAAAAGAAAGACTAATAAATAGTTATCGTTCTAGCAATGCTTCTATAAATGAAATAGAAGAAAAAATTAGTGAAACAATAGAAAGATTCATCAAAGAAACTATGAAAGTAAAACATGGAGAAACCACTTTAAAAGAAGAAAATGGAAAAGAATTATCTCATTTAGATGTAAGATATCAAGGAATTACCCTAAATATTCAAGATATAGAATTAATACAAATAGTAGATGCAAAATCTCCAGAAGAATTAAAAAAAGTAATTGCTGAAATACCAAGAATAAAAGATGAAAACTTTGACTTTACGCAAGATTTAGAAACAGTAATAGAAGATGTTTTTAACAAATATCAAGATACATTACTATCTAAAAGAGAAGTATTAGAAAACCCAGGATTAGAACTACAAAGAAAAATAGAATTATTTATGTCATCTTCCGATGCCTCACCAGAAGTAAAAGAAAAAATAAGACCAATTATTGAACAAGAAACAACAAAAGAAGAAATTATAAAAAAAATAGAAGCTACCTTAACCGAAGAAGAACAACATGAATCGTATGGAATAATTAATAACTTAGTAGTAGTAGAAAAAGAAGGAATAAAAAAGACAAATATAGAAGCTGTAAGAAATCTTTTAGAACAAGTAAGAGCAAAAGATTCGATTACTTTAGATGATGTTGGTAAATATAGTAGTTTAGCTTTAGAAGATGGTACGCTTGATTTTACCAAACTACAAAAGGCGTTGGAATTTGCTAAAAAAGAAGGAAAAGAAGTACGACTA
This sequence comes from uncultured Bacilli bacterium, assembly GCA_944358855.1. Lineage (GTDB taxonomy): Bacteria > Bacillota_I > Bacilli_A > RF39 > UBA660 > Faecimonas. Next base: position 16,148 of record CALVSC010000003.1, read on the forward strand.
AATGCTTTAATATTCTATATGGATTGTCCAGATAAATTTTATCAACTAGAACAAAATGAAAAAAACCATGATATTGTAAAAAAAGCTTTAATGGATTATGTAGACCAAACAACAAGATTTATAAAAGAAAACGGATATGAAGATACAGTAAGAAGTATAGATGTGTTTAATGAATTATTAAATCGTTTTGCTATGGAAAAAGAACCATTCTATGAATATCGAGGAGATATTACTCCACCAAGAACAAACGATAACGAAATAGCTGGTTGGCATAAGCATCTAACCATAGAAGACTTATGTGATGTCATAAGCGTAGCTAGAAAAAATCTTCCTAATACGGATTTTATGTATAATGATGATAATATACTTGACCCTAAAAAATGGGATGGGACACGACAGTTATTAACAAAAATAAGAGACTATGAAAAAGCACATGATATAAAACTAATAGATAGTATTGGAACTCAAATGCATATTAATGATGAAGTAACTGGAAAAGACATAAAAGAAATGTTTCACTTCTTAAACGAATTTCATCTTCCAGTAGAAATTACAGAATTTGATTTAGCCATGACTCATAAAATAGATATATTTTCAGGAAAGACTTTAGAAATATTAAGACAACAACAACTAAATGAAATATATAAAGTATTAGAACAAGAAGCTAATTTAAGAGGTTTTACAATTTGGAGTAAAACAGATAACGATAATTTTAGACTAACTTTAGAAAATGAAAGAAGAAAAAAAGTAGGGGAACCTCTAATAGACACTTTATATGGTGGATATTATACCAATAATTATGAAGAAAAAAGTAAAGCTCTCAGCAAAAGTTTAAATCGTCAAAACTTTAATTATCATACCCATACGAATCGTTGTGGTCATGCTAGTATAGCGAAAGATGAAGAATATGTAAAAGCTTGTAAAGAAAGTGGTATAACCCAATTAGGTTTTTCAGACCATATTCCCTTTACTTCTATAGAATATCCTAACCCTAAACTGAGAATGTCAATAGATTCCTTAGACGAATATCTTTTTTCTATAAGAAGGTTACAACAAGAAAATAGTGATATCAACATACTATGTGGCCTAGAAAGTGAGTATGAAGAAAATAAATTATCTTATTTAAATGAAGTAAGAGATAGATTGGACTACATGATATTAGGTCAACACTTTGTAACGAAAGATGGAAAAAAGGTAAAGAAAGAAACACCAGAATATCCAATAGAATATGCCAAAAGTGTTTGTGAAGCAATGGAAACAGGAATTTATGATATTGTAGCGCATCCTGATATCTTTATGGAAGGAAGAGAAAAATTAGAGGGAGAAGAGCAACAGGAATTTGATAAGAATGCTTTAATTGCTTCTAGAATGATATGTGAACAAGCAAAACGCCTACAAATCCCTTTAGAATTAAATCTAGCTGGAATTATAATGGATAAACCATATCCAGATAAAAGTTTCTGGGCAATCGCTAAAGAGTATCAAGTACCTGTTTTATATGGAGTTGATGCCCATGATCCCAACCAGATAAGAATGTATCAAGAAACAATAGAGCAATTAGAATCAAGAATTAATGTAGATAATCTAAACTTTTTACCAAGTACTTATAATCCAAAAGAAAGTAGAAAAGAAAACGGACTAGAAGAAAGAAGACAACAAACAAGAGAAAACTTTCCTAGTTTTGAAGCATTAACAGTAAAAAGGATTGTAACTCAGGCCTTAAATAGTGAGGGAGAACTTCCATTAGATGAAAAAATAACACAAAGAATAGAACAACTACAACAAAAAGAACAACAACAACTAGAAATGGCCATTAGTAAAGTAGAAGAAAAGATATCAGAAACAACACAAGCAAAAGATAAAACACCAAGTGAAAAAGCATTTTTATTAAATCAAGCGAAGACCACCATAAGAGCAATTAAAAATGCCTCAACGACAAGAAGTTCTTTAATGCGTGAAACACTAGCTAATACGCAACAAGCAAAAGAAGAAGGTTGTAGAACCAAAGAAGAATATATAGAAAGAATTACTTCTTTAACAGAAAATAGTAGAAAACCACAAAGAAAAAGTGAAAATCAAAGACAAAATCAAGAATTATCAGCAATGTTAAGTGATAGTAAAGCACCACAAACGAATACTCGACCAAAAACATTAACAAAAATGAACTCACAAAACGGTATTACAACAACATCAGGAATTGTACTATTATTAGGATACTTATTACTCGCAACAGCAGCAATTATAAGTATAATTTCATAATAAAAGTAAAAACTAAATTGTAAAGAAATGTAAATCACCAAAATACCTCTTGTCATTTAAAAAAAAAAACGATACAATAAATGTGACATAGTAGGAAAGGGAGCATAGTTAGAGTGATGTACTAGAAAATAATAAAACAAGTGGTGATTAAAATGGCAATAAATACAGTAAATGTAGAAGCACAAAAGGTCTACAGAAAAAAACTATTCTCTAGACTAATAAAAATAGCTGTTCTACTATTGATTATTATTTTATCCATTGTTTATTTATTTTTGTATATCGTCTACGATGGTGGAAGATTTACTGTTACCTTGGATAGAAACTTGTCAAATAGAAAGAACATATTTTTATCAGAGGATGGTAAATTAAAATCTAAAACTAGACAATTATCAGCAGATACAATTGATTATATGGATAACATTTCAATAAAATGGCTTCCAGAAAACATTGATCAAGAAGCAACAGGTGCTCATAATGGTGACAACTATATTGCTTATACATTCTATGTGGTAAATGCGGGAAAAGAAAAAGTTCATTACTGGTATGAAGTAGATGTGGACGATACAGTAAAGAATGTCGATGAAGCAATTAGAATTATGATTTACAAAAATGGAAAACCTACAGTCTATGCCAAGAAAAATAAGGTTACAAAAAAGGCGGAACCTGGTACAAAGAAATTTGTATCCAAAGAAATTGCGGTACTAGAGCAAAGAAAAAATATGAAACCTGGTGCCAAAGACCGATACACCATAGTAATATGGATTGAGGGCGATGATCCAGAGTGCAAAAATGACTTGCTTGGCGGAGAAATTAAAATGCATATGGACATCACAGAAGAACATATAGCTTAATTAAGGAGTGTAAAATATGAAAAACGAAGAGAAAAACAAAAAGAAAAGAAGAAAAATATTTTTATCATTATTACTAATTTTGTTTATTGGTGTTATATTAACTGCATCAACCTATACATGGTTCACTGCCAATAGACAAGTAACAGTAGATACTTTAGACGTTAACGTATCTACATCAGCAGGTTTACAAATTTCTGTAGACGCTATGGATTGGAAGACAATCGTTACCAAGGATGATATTATTGGAGCAAGTGCTACATATAGAGCAGCAACTAACCAAGTACCATCAGGACAAACTAACCCTGTATCAACAGCAGGAACAGTGGATGCTGGAACAGGATTCTTAAATATGTATCTTGGTACATTAGCAGATACTGATGCATCAGGGCAATTAAAATTAACTGCAACAAAATCAACAGAAACAAACACAACTGATTCTGGAGAATTTATTGCATTCGATTTATTCTTCAATGTTACAGAAGAACAAACTCTATATTTAACATCTGCATCTAACGTTACAGGTGGAGATACAGGAGCAGGTGAAACTGATTCTAAAATTCAATACGCATCACGTGTTGCTATGTTACCACAAGGACATGTTGAAAACGTATCTCAAGTTTCAACTATTCAAGCAGCAAAAGCAACAGATGCAACAGGTTTAGTTATCTGGGAACCAAATGCTGATATCCATACTGCAACAGGTGTTACCAATGCTGCACTTTATAGCCAAACAGTAAAAGCCGGAGCAGGAAATGCACCAGTAGCATATTATGGACTTAAAGATGTAATCAGTGCCCCTGGTGTTGACTTTACCTCAACTGATGGAACATATTTCCAACAAGTTCAAGCTCCAGTATTAAAAACAACAAACTCAACTGGTATTCCAGAAGATAGTTATCTTGAAGTATTACATCTTGAAAGAGGTGTTACAAAAGTAAGATTCTACATGTGGGTAGAAGGACAAGACGTAGACTGTGAAGACTATGCATCAGGTGGAGATTTAAAATACAACTTAGTATTTAGTATTGATCCACAAGCAAATGGAGCATAATAAAAAATAAAATGAATATGATCAAGTTGTTGGTCATGAAATAAATAGGCCTTCCAAAAGAAGGCCTTTTAAAATATAGGAGGGTTTATGGAACAAGCAGAAGAATTATTAAAACTATATGGAGAAATAGAAAAACATATAAGATACTTAGAGGATAATAAAATAAGTGAGGATGAAACAAATGAATAAAGAACAACTAGAACAAATAAGAAAAGAAATAGAAACAAATCAAAATCATATTGATAATTTTCCTCTAGAAACGGAAACCGGCACCAAAAAGATGAAAGAAAAATTTCATAAAAACGCTGTAAAAGAAAGAAATCTTTATATAGAAAAAGAAATACCTAAATTTAAAGAATATCAAAGACAAGTATATATTGAATTAGATAAATATAAAAAATCTATTTTTCCTGTAGATAAAAAAGAAGAATATGAAAAAGAAAATACATCGATGCTAGAACTATTAAAAATAGTACCATTTATAAAAAAAGAAGTTGCTTTAGAAGTAAAAATTGCAATCGCTCATGTCTTTTATCAATTATCAAAAGAAACAGAATCTTCATTAGATGTAATCAACGATAGTATATTAGAATTTTTAAATATATTTGAAAAAGCAAACATCACTTTAACAGTAGAAGATTTTACTTATAGTCCTTTTGTTAATACTTATATGAAAGCATTTTTAGCAAACAAAAATAGTGAAAACTTCGATAATGAAATGCAAGAAACATTTAAAGAAGTATACTGGGAATGTCCAGAACTTATTATGCATATTAAACATAATTTGAAAGAAATTGTTAAAAAGAATTATCAAAAACTACAAGAATATTGCAACTCATTAGAAAACGAATTATTAAATAGTGTATCTTTAACAAAAGACAATATGGAAAGAACATATCAAGAAAGACAACATGACTTAGAAGATAGAATGAATAAAGATGAATTTGCGAATTTACAAAAATTCTTAGGTAAAAGTCGTAATATCGATGATTATACAGTAGGGGCACCATTACGTAGTAAGAGTTTTAACCAACTAGTAATAAAAGAAACATATGCTGAATTATCTGATGATGAGAAAAAAGATTTTGATAGAGAAACTATTAACTTAAGTCGTGATTTAAATGTATTAAAAGAATACTATAACTATGAAAGTATTATAAAAGATATGATTGCTCGTTTTAAGAAAAAAGACGAATCAAAGACGAAGTATGAAGCTAAAGAAAAGGAAATTATGGCTGAAGAAAAAGCAAGAGCTAAATTATATAAAGATTATCTTAGAGCAACAGGTATAGGCTTTTTAGCGAGACCAAATAATACAAAAGCCTTAGAATTAAAAACAAAAATAAAAGAACAAATTAATAAACTAGATAACTTATATAAAGAATTAGATGATTTAGAAATTGATGTAAATATTGGAAAATATTTAAATGAAGGAAGTAGTGTATATGACTTCTTAGTAACTAGTTTAAGTTCTTATAATTATATTGAAAAAACACTAGTAGAAAAGTTCCAGGATGTAGATGTAGACTTTGATTTAAGCAACTACGTAAGAAGATACATGAAATTTATATTTAATCCAAACGTAGAATTTCTTCATAAAATAACAGCCCTTCTAGATTATGATATTGCTAAGATAGTATCTGAAAAATATGCTCTATTAGGAATAAATATAACAAGTGAAGAAATTAGTGCAGACACAATAGATACTGCAATTCAAACAGTAGGAGTTGTTGCATTAATTAATAATATTAAAGCATCTAATATGACAATAGAAGAAATGAAATTAATATGTGATATTGATAAAATAGATTACACCCCAGAAGAAGTATTATAGGTGACAGTAAGTCACCTTTTTTATCGTAAATAAATTTTTATTTACAATTTTTCTAATAACTATTTTAAAAGAAAAAAATACATGGTATAATAAAGTGTAAAAGAATAAAGATGGCGTGGTGAAATAAATGAGTACAACAAAAAAAGTAATAAGATCCATTGGTTATTTATTTGTTGGTATGCTTGTAGCATTATGTGTATATACATTCATTGTGACTGATGTAATGAAAAAAGACTATGCAAATGTCTTTGGATATACCTATTTTGTTGTTGCAACAGGTTCGATGTCTGGAACAATAGAAGTTAATGATGTTGTAATTGTTAAAATTGGAGAAGAAGCCAATATTAATGACATCATAACCTACAAAACAGATGATGGAGAATTTATCACTCACCGTGTAGTAAAGAAGATTGATAATCAAATTATTACACAAGGGGATGTAAACAACACAGAAGATGAACCTATTTCTAAGGAGGATATTGTTGGTAAAGTAACCATGGTAATATCTCCAAGTTTTGTCTTAAAACTAATTGCTGTATTATTAATTATCTTTATCTTACTTGCATTCTTAAACTTCGATAAGATATTTAAAAAGATAATTGTAGGAGAAGAAAATATTCCTAAGAAAAAGAAAGAAACTGTACCAGAAGAACTTTTTTCCACACATCCTGTGAAAAAAGAAGAAAAATCTACTGGTAATACAGTAAATATACCAATTAGCGAAGTATTAAAAATACAAAAAGATCAAGAAAAAGAAGAACAAGAAGATGAAATTGAAGTATTAGAAGTAGAAGACATCATTGATATTGATGACAATAACATCGTAAGAAAAGAAAGAAACACAGCGAAAGAAAAAGAAAAAGAACTACTAGAACAAGTAGTAAATCTACTAAGAATTAAAAACGATACGTTAACAATTACAAAAATGAATAAAAGATGGTTAACAAAATATCAATACGTATATAAACTAGCCCAAATACTAACAATTGGTGATAATAAAGAACTAGAAGAGACAATAATGCATCCTACATTTAAAGAAATATATGACTATGACCTAGAAAAAGCTGGCTTATATGAAAATCTAAGAAATAAAATATATGAAATGCCTATATATGTATTCTTACGAATATTAACATTTGCGATTTTATATAATGATCAAACATTCTTTGATGGAGTATACAAAATATTAAAATATAAAGTACAAATAGATAGTGAAAATAAATTTAAAGAAATTAAGAAGAATGATACTTATGCAAAAAAACAACTAAAATCACTAATTACCTTTATGGAAAAAATATCTATAAAATACGACAATAAAAAAGTATTTGAACTAGATAGAATAGAACGTTTTGTAAAATTAAAAAATTATGTAAATCATTAAGAGGGAGGGATAAGTGGTGAAAAATCTTGTAGTAAAGAAAACAGCAATTTTTAAGATTTTCATGGCATTTCTTGTCGCAATTGCCTCTTTTTTTATCTACAACCTATTTACCGCAACCCTAACTTTAAGTGACATAGATATAGAAGCCTGGGATGGAGTAGAAATAGCTACTTCTTTTTCTGGTGGAAATGGAACAGAAGAAAACCCTTACCAAATTGCAAATGGAAGTGAATTAGCTTATTTAAAACAAATAGTAGAAGAACAAAGTATAGATAACCTAAAAGATAAATACTTTGTATTAACCAAAGATATTGATTTAGGAAACAATACTTGGAGTGGTATAGGAAATATTGTAAACAATGAAAAAATAGCTTTTTCCGGACACTTTGATGGTGCTGGATATACGATTAAAAACTTTAAACTAGATACTCCTAAAACAATAAACAATATAGAGTATTATGGTTTATTTCTATTTATAAACGATGCGGATATAAGAAACTTAAATATATATAATGCAATTATTACTACAACAATATCTAGTAATCAAACAAGAATTTCTCTTTTAGCAACCTCTGTTGAAAACTCTACAATATCTAATATTGCAATTCAAGAATCTAAAATGGATTTAACAAATACTACAGTAACTAACAGCAATGAAATAGCTGGAGTTATCAATGAGGTGGGAGAAACTTCTACATTATTAAATATATATAGTCAAATGGAAATAACAGATACGAATGGTAATTCATTTGGTAATGTAATTGGAGTATTAAATGGAGAGGCAAAAAATATTATCAGTCAAACGACTTATAAAAACTTTACACCATTATCTGTTGCGGATATTAAAGAAATAAAAGAAACTGCCAAAGTAGAAAACAGTTATAAGTTAGTAGCCAATAATAATGAAGTGAAAATTACATCAGAAGATATGACTATAGAAAATTTAATATTAAATTTAAATGAAAAAATAGAAACAGATAAATATTCTTGGACATTAGAAGGAACACATTTAAAAATAAGTAGAACGGAAGAGTTAATTAAGACAACTTCACAAGTAACAGAAGAAGTACCAACGCTATTTAATTTTGGAAAAAGTGCAGCTATACCTCTTCATGATACAGCAATAACAACAGATACGGTTTATATTAATGATTTAGAAAGCGATTATAATTATTATCATGGACTTAACTTTACATCATCTTCTACAGGAACTCTTCCAACTGGTAATAATCAAGGAATTTATACGGATAGTAACCTTGCAAAGGTCTATATAAAATATAGTGGAGAAGATATTTCAGATAGTAGTATAGTAGGACATATCAGTTTAGATGAACAACAAAGCGCAATGGTATATTATAAATACTATCCAGTGGATAATGGATATATCAATGTTGAATTAATTGATAATCCATTTGCTGATAGACCAAACAATAAGGCATTTAATGGCTGGATAACCGATTATCCAGGTGTAGAAATTACTTATGATGCCGACACTTATACAAGATATGCTAAAATACCGGTAACCTCAACAAATGGAATACCAGACATAGTAAATATTACATTCTATACTTCATGGACGCAAGCAAGCACTTATGAATTAACTTCAAGTAACGAATGGAGTACAGCGTTTTCAAATTTAAATAATTCAGGTATGATAGCTAATGTAAATACAATTAATATTTATGAAGATTGTAGCGATTTATATGTTCAAGGAAGTATTGGATTCTTTGAAAATTATCCAAGTGGAGCAGTTGACCAATATGGAGATAGAGTAAGCGGAAGGTGCTGGGGTACCTGTACATACTACATTGCTGCGGATGCCACCTACGATGCAACTCAAAATTATTATGAATTTAATGGAAACAGAATGCAGTCATACCAACCACAAATTGTTGATACAAGCCACGTAACAGGAGTACCTATCGGTTCATCTGCTGCTGGATTATATGAACAAGTAACATTAAGTAGAAATCAAAGTATTGCCGGCTATTACGACGAACAAGGACAATATCAAACTAGCGGAACTTGTAATAGTTATGGTGGTTGTACATACTATAATATGCTTCAGTTTTACGATGAAAATGGTAATGAAAATGTCGTTACAGAAGACAGTAATTATTATTACTTAGTAACAAGAGATACCAATATTATTGTTTTAGAAACATCAGCCAATCCTAACTGGAACAGTAATAAACCATTTACGTTAACTGGAATAAATAATGGTACAAAATATAACGGAAGTATTTCACTAAGTAATAACTATATAGATGCTTTAGCAGATACTAGAATTGAATATATTGGAATTACAAATAATGATAGTAGAACAACAAATGATGACACTACGCCAGCATCAGATTATTCATCAGGATACATCTATGGAAATTGGTATAATTTAAAAATTGGTCGTGGAATTACAGGAGCAAGCACTAGATATGTAAATGCCATGGCAGTAATAGCTGGTAACAATGATTCAACAGGAAGTAGAAATAATTTAACGGAATATAAATTGATTATTGAATCAGGCGTATATAATATGATATCTCTTACGAACGGAAGTGCTGGAAGTGGATGGTTCGGTGGAGGAGATGATACTTTATATGTAGATGGAACGGGAATATATGGAAGCGATTATGACCGCGTCAGCAACAATAACGACAATCTAGATATTACATTCTGTGCCTCAGGAAGCTGGGGAGATAATGTTTATTCTTCATCAGAACAAACAGGTGTTGCACTTCATACAAATATAAAAAGTGGAGGATTCGGAACGCAAGAATTAGGTTATTCAACTGGAGTTTATATCGGTGGACGTGGCGGAGGAGAACATTATGCCGCAAGAGATGCCATTATAGAAGGTGGAGATATCTATAACCTAATAGGTGGACCATTAACGGCAACAAATAGAAGCAATATAAATGATACTTACATCAATATTAAAGGTGGAACCATTGATATGGTAATTGGAGGAGCTGGTGCCTCTACTACTTATGGTGGAAGAATCATCAACTTAACTGGTGGTAAAGTAAACTATGGTGTCTTTGGTGGAAGTAATGGAACAACAGGATCGGATAATGGATCTTATCAAGGTATCCTAGAAGGCTCTACTCTTGTCTATGTTGGAGGAAATGCCGTTGTTGGAGATGATACGTTAATTGCCAACAATACTACTTTATTTGAAGTAGAATCAGGTACAGTCTATGGAGCTGGAAATGGTAACTCTAATTCTACTAAGGTTGGTACAGTAGATAATGCAACCGTTATTATTGATGGAGATGCCTTAATTAAGAAAAATGTTTATGGTGGAGGTAACTATGGTACAACTGGAAGTAACATGGACCGTGGAGAAACAACGAATACCACTATCAATGTATTAGGGGGAACCGTTACCGGATCTGTATATGGTGGAGGTAATAATAATGGTTCTGGAACTGATAATGTAAATGCCAATATTGCCATTACTGTAAATGGTGGAGCCCTAGGAAATGTTTATGGTGGTGCTAGAACAAAAGGTACCATATATGGAAGCACCTCAATTAATATTACAAACGGAACTATAAATGAGAACGTCTATGGTGGAGGAGAAGGTGGATACCAAAGCAGTAGAAATCCTGGAACCTATGTCCGTGATAATATTTCTATCACTATTGGAAATGAAAATGAAGGACCAACAATAAATGGCTCTGTCTATGGTGGTAGCGCTTATGGTACCGTAAACGGAACATCAGAAAATGCAGGTGCTAACAACAATACTGTAACTGTAACCGTAAATAACGCTGTCATTAAACAATCCGTCTTTGGTGGAGGTAGAGGAAACAATACTTATACCCCTAAAGAATATGGAAATATAACCGTGACGATAAACGGTGGAAATATTGCTAACGTTTATGGAGGAAACGATGCCTCTGGAAGTCCAGGTAATGGCGATGTTGTTTACTTAAACAATGGTGTTATTGGTAATGCCTTTGGTGGTGGTAATCAAACTGGTCAAACAACAACAGAAATATATCTACAAGGGGCAACCGTAACTAATTTATATGGAGGATCTAATCAGTCAGGAACAGTAACCACAACAAATGTAACAATGACATCAGGAACAGCAGGTAATGTCTTTGGTGGAAATAACCTTGGAGGAAATACAAAAAATGACTATGTAACAATATCAGGTGGACAAGTAACTGATTCTGTCTATGGTGGAGGAAATAAAGCACCAGCAGAATTAACGGATGTCAAAATAACAAATGCAAATATTGGAAATGTCTTTGGCGGATCAAATGAAGCCGACGCTACTACAACTAATGTAGATATAACCAGCGCAACGATTGGCAATCTATATGGAGGATCTAACTCATCAGGAACCGTAGGAGATGCCACAATCCTCGTTAATTCTGGAACGATTGACAATATTTATGGTGCCAATAACCTAGCCGGAACTACAGAAAGTTCTGAAATTACAATTATAACTGGTGATATTAATTCTATTTATGGTGGAGGAAATAAAGCACCAGCAGGCAGTAGCTTTATCCTTATCAATAATGGTAATATTGATAACATCTATGGTGGAGGAAATGAAGCTGGTCTAAATGAGACAACCATTCAAATTATGGAAGGCGATATTGGAAATGTCTTTGGTGGTTCAAACATGTCAGGAGACATTCCAACATCATCCATTATTGTTGGTAAATATGAAACAACCAATTTAACAATCGATAATATATATGGAGGAAACAATAAAGGTGGAACAACAACCAATTCTTATATTACCGTATCAACCGGAGTAATTGGCAATATCTTTGGTGGTGGAAACGAAGCTCCAGTAAATGCTCCTTATGTAACAGTAAATAATGCCACAGTAGATAACATTTATGGTGGAGGAAATATGGCCGCAATTAATGGAGATACTTCGGTAATTGTTACCAATACCACAATCAATAATAATATCTACGGAGGAGGAAACTATGGAGAAGTATCCGGAAGCACAAACGTAGAAATCACATCATGTAATATTACAGGTAGTGCTTATGGTGGAGGAAATGGACAAAGTGCCATTGTTAATAGAAACACTGAAATCACCGTAGATGGTAATACCGTAATTGGTACACCGACTTCCAAAGCACCACATCAAGGTTGTCTATTTGGTGGAGGAAACGCTGCTGCGACAGGAACAGAAGCAAATAATAATTCAACCGCAACTGTAAATGTAGTAGGTGGACATATCTATGGAAATGTCTATGGTGGAGCGAACACCTCTGTCGTATATGGAAAAACAGATACGAATATCGGAACCAAGGCAGTAAATAAAAACGGATTAGAAGAACAATCGATTAATATAGGTGGAACTATATTCGGTGGAGGAGAAGCCAACGCCGAAGGTTCTGAAAACTACGACTTCTCATTTATTTCCGTTACAGGAGCAATCGATATTGATATCGATGGAGAAGGATACCTAGATAATAATCATGAATTTATTATGTCAGGATCTATCTTCGGTTCAGGAAATGCTTCATCTTCAAGTGGAACCAGTATTATCTATGTAGCAAACCTTGGAACCAAAGAACATCCAAGCGAAAACATCTCCATTCAAAGAGCAAACCAAGTAATCATTGATAACTCTGTAATAGAACTAGAAGGAACAACCGATAGAACAAACGAATACTCTGATATTGAATATTCATTTAACCGTATAGATGAATTAAATATAAAAAATAATAGTGTTTTACTATTACAACGCAATGCCAACTTATTACAAAGTTTAAAGAGTACTGTAGATATTAATGGACAAGAAGAAAAAGCTGCTGTTATTATCAATGACGATAATAAAACAGTAGACAAAAACGTAGATAATAGAATTTATATGTTAGCAAATCGTAACCTTAATGTAACAACCAATGAAGCAGCAACAGAATATGGAGAAGTTTCAGGAATGACATTCTTTGGAATGTACCAAAAATATGGAAATGGAGCTTTCTCATATGGATTATATGATTATGATGTAAATTATGGAGATAGTGGAGATGCTGGAGATATCATCATTGGTGGTTCTTATGTTTTAGGACTTCATAAAGTAGATCATGATATTACAGTAGATGGATTCTACAGTAACTTTATCAATGATGAATATACAGAAATATCAACCCAATACATAAATCCAACGCCACCAGACTCTAACTACTATATGTGGACGATTGGTATTTCTGCAATCAATTATAACTTTACAATGACAGCATCTAAATACTCTTCATTAGGTACCTATGAATTATCTATGAGAGAGTTCTCTCAAGGAGACACTACATTTGAAGTAATTGGATTTAACTCTGAAGGACTAACCAATGGAGTAGGATTAATTGATTCAAACAATGTACCAAAGGTTGCTGATACAGATGAAGAAGCAAATAGTATATTAGGACTATCTATGAAGACTGAAACAAGTGAATGGACTTCATATGGAACAACGAAATTCCTAAGTGATGATGGTGGAAAATATACCGGAACTAAATCCTATAAAACAGATAGTCAAAAATTAGCACCATCTCTAATGTTCTATTTATATCACGCTAAAAACATATCTTTAAATCAAGAACTAGGTACCGTTGTTATAACAATGCAAGCATTAACTCCAAAAAATGAAATAGAGTATGATGTTCAACTAATTACGATAACGATTGATTTAACAGCAAAACTATATGACGATGGTAACGCATACGATGCAAGTATTACATATGATAAAAAATATGAGATACCAGCAGCAACTTCTGTAAATATTACGAACCAAAGTCAGTTTACTGCCTATTTTGATTTATATGCAGAAGACACATTTGAAAACTTATATGGAAGAGATAACGATAATTACCATGCTTTAGTAACTGATTATGCTCTACCAGTAGGAACACAAATTACGATGTTAGATTATAGTTCTATTGATGGTGTTCCACAGTATTATTACTACACAATTGATGAAGAAGAGTATAATAGAGCAATCAATCAACTAGCAACCGATAATGAAATAACCTACAGGATTAATAAGTTTATTAAGATGGGTAGTACAGATGAAGATAATACCTACGATGAGCAAACGCAGAATAATGCTTATTATGATGAATCAAAACAACGGACAATAGAAGAATTTATCTTTATATTTGACTTTAAAGAAACTAAAACAACTGGTACCAATCTAAATAAGTATATTCGTTTTGAACTACGTAATAAAGAAGATAGAACAGTAGTTTCTGTACTAGGTATTAGACAAAACTATATGTACTTTAACTTATATGATTCATCGAATATGGTCTTACAACAAGAAGTTAATTTTGATAACTTAAATATTTATCCAAATAATCTTCGTCATATTGAATATCAAACGGATGTTAATTATGATCAAACAGCAAACCGTGAATCTATAATCGATACTAACTACGAATCACAAAGTATGGGATTAAATATAACCCTATACGATTCTGCCGGTAACCAAGTATCATCTTCACAACTAACTGGTTCCAGTTTCCAAATGGATGGTACATCGTACTTTGCAGATAGTGAGGGAGTATTTAGAATAAAACTAGCAGGAAAGATATCAAACTTAAATAAATCTCTATACTTCTTAACCAATGATATATTACCAGCAGGAAAATATAAAATGGTATTTAGCTTATTTGCATCATCAGATGGACTACATAACTCGGGTGGACTAAGTAGTTCGGAAAAGGAAATAGAAATCACCGTAGTACCATCAGGAAATGCCATAGAAGTAAAAAGTGAAGATAAATACAAAGTAGTAGACGGAAATACAAGATTAAATGAATTGGATACAAGTGAAGCAACATTTAAAGTAAGATTTTCTGAAAACTTACAAAATCCAAATTTACGTGTAGCTATATACAAGAGAAATATAGACAACAAGGACACAACGACATATACAGAAGTAAGTTTTAATCAAGTATTTAAAGATATTCTTCCACTACCAGGAGAACAAGGTTTAACTGCTCAAACTCCAGAAGAGCGCTATATAACCAATACTTTAGCAACACAAGAAACATACAGTTGGGAATATAGTGATACATTAATTAGTGGAACATATCGCGTAATCTTTAGATTATATGATAGTGATCAATTAATAGATGAAGACCAAGAATATATAATTATAAAGAAATAACTGTCTAGTTGAAAGGGAACATGAAAATATGTTCCCTTATTTGTTGAAATGCCAAAAAAAATGTGGTACTCTTAAATAGAGCAAAATATAGAAATGGGTGTTGGAATGAAAAGTTTTTTAAAAGGTTTATGGGGATTTGTTGAAGTACTAATCGTAATTTATGTAATTATAATCACAGCTTGCCTTCTAGCAACAAATAAATATGGATTTACACAATTTAATAACACAACATTAGTTACGATTGATGAGTTTAGAGCAAAATATTTAGATGAATCACAAGTAAATGACTTATTAATTGTGAAAGGAACACCTAATGACATAGTAGTTGGAGATAAAATTTATTACTATGGAACTGCCGAAAATAAATATACTGTAGAAACAGCTCATGTCAGAAAGATTGTAAGCCAAGATGATACAATGGCTATCTATCAGTTAGACGATGAAGAATCTACCCCAATTGCTAGTAATAGAGTTCTTGGTAAATATTCAGCAATTTATCCTAATATCGGTGGTGTATTAGACGTTTTAGAATCAAAAATTGGATTTTTATTATTAGTAATACTACCAATCCTATTAATCTTTATGTATCAAATATACGCTCTAATTATTGTAATCAAATATGGTGACGAAGATATAGAACAAGAAGAGGCAAGAAAAAAAGCCAAAAAAGAGAAAAAGGCCAAGAAAAAGAAAAAAGAAACACCAAAAAAGGAAAAGAAAGAAGACAAAGAGGATGAGGTGGAGCTTCTATAAAGAAGTTCTATCTTTTTCTTTTGGAACAAAAAAGGTTGTGTTATAATAATAATATGGGAGGGTGTGAGAAACTTGAGAAAATATAAAAATGTAATTATTATCTTAGTAATCATACTTGCTTGTTTTGCTTATTTAAAAACAAAGACGACATATACAGCTTATGAAAGTGAAACAGAAGCAAATGTAAATAGTGAAATAGCAGACTGGAAAATAAAAGTAAATAACACCCTTGTAACATCAGATATACAACAAGAAATAGCAATTGATACAATTGACTGGGATGAAAACCATACCAAAGAAGGAACAATATCTCCTGGAACATCAGGTGTAATTACAATCACCATAGACCCTACAACAACGCAAGTGGCTTTCGACTATTCTTTAGAAATTATAGATCAGACAGTAAATCCTGATAAAACACTAACAATTACCAAAGTAGAAAGTTCTTTAAATAACTTAGTACAAGAAGGAAATATCTACCGAGGAACAATGTCATTAAAAGATATAAAAGATAATAAAAAAGATGAAATAAAACTATATGCAATCTGGGATGATCATGGACAAGATATAGAAGTAGACCCTACAGAAATAACTGAACCAAGTGATTTACTAGAAGTAAACTTTAAAGCATCACAAAAACAAAAATAGGAGGTGAAACTATGGCTAAGAAATTAAAAATATTAAATAAATTAAAAAAAGAAAATATACCATATTTTGAATATAAAAAACGTTTCTTATTAGTAGTAATAGGTCTATTCTTATTAATTGTCTTGGCCATATATTTACTTCAAATAGCTTATGCATCCTATCAATCACAAGCAAAATTAGTAGCTGATATCAATAAAGCTATTTATTTAATAAAGCCTAGTGGAATGGATTTTAATATAGATTTAAATAAAATTGAACCATCTTCAAAGCCATATATATATAAATTTAGTATTTCAAACTTTGAAGGAAACAAACACAGTGAAGTAGATATTGAATATCAACTAAATATAAGAACAACCACCAATCTTCCTTTAACATTTGAACTTTATAGAAATGAAAACTATGATGATGCAGGAGCCACTAATCTATTTAATCAAGCAACGACCACCCAGGATGTAGATGGTGCTTGGTATAATTACTTAGAAGGAAAAGAAAAACACCAATTTCTATACTCAGAAGATGAAACAGATATCTATACTTTAGTAGTATATTTCCCAGAAAACCACAAACTAGCAACCGATTATGCGGACAATATTGAAAATATAGAAGTAGAAATAATATCAAACCAAATAGTAGATTAGAGGTGATAAAATGGATTTTGTAAGAGAACATAAAAGATTAAGCACGATTATTCTTATTGTAGCCATATTATTACTTCTATTTGGAACAACATTTGCTAGATATGTTTATAATGTTATTCATAATCATATTTTAGAAAGTAATGAGTTTTACTTTAATAGTAGTGTTCTAAGTATGGATGGAAGTGAATTTAAAATAAATAACTGGGATGGAGTAAATCCTTATACTTTAACCATCGATGTCAACAACAAGAAAAATACTTTAAAATCAACGAAAAGTGATATTTCATATGATATTGAAGTAAGTTGTCCTAGTTCTGTTACTTGTACTTTAAATAAAACAAGTGGAGTAATTTATGAAGCATCTGGAACAGATTCTTATCAAATTACAGTAACGCCAAAAGATACGTTTCATGAAGGAGATGAAGTAGTCGTAGAAACAAAAGCAACTTCAACCTCTCCTTATGTAAAAGAATTAAAAGGTACTTATACAATAGGAATTGAAACCCTGGATTTTACTTATAATATTGAAGACAACGTAGGTGATAAATTCTTTACTTTAAATCTAACGAACACATCAACATATTATGAAGTAACAAAAGCTTTTTCTGGATACCAAGTCGGAGACCATTTAACAATAGAAGAATATAACGCTTTAACAGATGACCAAAAGGAAAATTGCTTTTCTGCAGAAGTAACTTTATCCTTTGTACCAAAGGATATCTACCTAGACATGACAAATAGAAAATATCTAGATAGAGACGCTAATAGTGAAACTCTAGAAGTAGTAAATAATCATAATTATGTAAGTGGTTTTAGTTTTAAAATGGATGCTAGTTCTAGTGAAAAAATAATATTTTATAAAAAAGATCCAAAAGAAGATTATACATATCCCATAACAAATGAAAACTCGGTAATAGATGTAAATGTAAACATAGCAGAATAGACTATGATATTAAAAAAAAATATGTTATAATTTTTCTAGCATAAGATAAGGAGGGTGTAATGTGAGTAAAAATTTAATTACAAGATATTTAAACTATAAAAAGAAACGCTTAGTATCATACGCCTTATCTATGTATCAAGATAATACTTATTTAGACTATGAAATAGAATGTTTAAATCGCTATGCTAATAATTATATTGAAGTATATTATCATAAGAAATTTGAAACACTAGATAATAAAACACCAGTAGATAATAAAGCGATAGAACAAGAACAAGAAGGAATAAGATTAGAATTACTTGATAAATTAAATGTAAGAGAAATTTTAGAAAGTAACGCAAGTTTTATTAGAAAAAAAGAAATTATTAACATCACTAAAAAATATATGGAAGTAGTAATTGCTTTTGATAGCAAACTAGTAACACCAGAAAATGTAGAAGAAATAATTACAAAACTAATAACTAGTATTAGTCAAAAGTTACCAGTATTACAAAATGCTATTCCCAACTGGATAAAAAAGTGGAAAGAGACTGAAAAAACGATAAAGAAATTAATAGTTGAAAAACAAAACTTTATCTTACGCCAAGTACCATATGATGAAGATTTATGGGAAGTAACTCTACTAACAAGAGTAAAACAGATCAATATTTATAAAAGAAATTTAATAGAAAGAGTAAATAGTGAAAGTGAAGTAGAAATTGAAAAAATAAAACTAGTTGCTTTAATATTAAATCAAATTATATTAAGAGATATTGTATTAAAAGAAAAAATAGGGAATTATATTATTCCAATATCAGAAAATGCTTGGTCTAAAAAAGAAGAATTAAAAGAACTATTTGATTTATTAGACGATAGTATTTTAAAAGACCATGTGTTTATTGGAATTAGTTATAATGAATTATTAGGAAGTAAAAAACTATTAGAGAAAAAACAAGCTGGATATCATTTCGCTTGTTATCAAGATTTAACCTACATCTTAGATATACCAACAAAAGTAGATACGATTGATTCATCTAACTTATTTAGTTATTTGATGATTACAGGATATAAAGCAAAAGATTTACCAATAATAGAAAAACAAGAACCGACAATAATGAAAAAAATAATGATTAGTAAGGAAGTATAGTATGGATACATTTATCAGATTTTTATATGAATTTATGTCCGTCTTTTTTAACGGACTGTTTACAATATTTAAAGGTATTGCATCCGGCTTCATGCAGATGTTTGATTTTAGTGAATACCTATACATTATTCAATTTTATAAAAATGACTTTAAAATGTCAGAATGGATATTAGTTATTGTCGCAATTATTGTTTTAGCTATTCTATTAGCTTTAATTATCCTAGTATTATATTTAATAGTAAGAAAATATATTAGATTTAGAAAAACTCTAGTAGAGCAAGAATCTATGTTAACGGAAATAGGGGAATTGAATCAAAAAGTTGCTAGTCTTGTAAAAGAAAAAGAAGATATTTTAGCAATGAAAGTGTCACAACTTGGATTAAAGCCAGACGAAGCGAATGTTATTAGTGAAGAAGAAACAGGAGAAAAGCCAAAAGAAGGAGAAGATCCACAACTTGATGAAGATGACAGTAAATATCGTTTCTCTAAATTACATGCCATTGATTTACAGTATAGAGATTATAAAGTTCAAAACTACAATAATACATTTACGCTAGAAGAATTAGTAGATAACTTTAGAAACTTCGCCGCTTCCAAGCTAAAACTATATTACACAACTAAAATGATACGTTTATTTATTTCATCATTATCCGCAACGAAACTTGTAATCCTACAAGGTATCTCTGGTACTGGTAAGACTTCCCTTGCATATGCCTGGGGTAAATTTATTAAACGAGATGCAATCATTGCCTCTGTTCAACCATCTTGGAGAGACCGTACAGAATTATTTGGATACTTCAACGAGTTTACCAAGAAGTTTAATGAAACAGACGTATTAAAAGCATTATATGTTGCTGGATATACGGATGATGTCTATGTAACTGTACTAGATGAAATGAACATTGCCCGTGTCGAATATTATTTCGCCGAAATGTTATCTATTCTAGAAATGCCTAGTAGAGATGAATGGATTATCGAACTTGTACCAAGTAGTTGGGATACCGACCCTAAAAAATTAAAAAATGGTAAATTACAAATACCTGGAAACATGTGGTATATTGGTACTATCAACAACGATGACTCTACTTTCGCTGTAACAGATAAGGTATACGACCGTGCTATGCCAATCGATATCAACGATAAAGGACAACCATTTGAACCAGTGGATACAGAAGCAATGAACATTAATAGTTCTTACCTAGAAGGATTATTTGCTGATGCTAAACAAAAACATCCTCTATCAGAAGATATGGAACAAAAAATATCAGAAATGGATGACTACGTTATTAAACATTTCCGTATCGCCTTTGGTAACCGTATTGTTAAACAGATGAGAGACTTTGTCGCAACCTATGTAGAATGTGGTGGAACAGAAGTAGATGGTGTTGATTATTATATCGCAAGAAAGATATTAAGAAAGTTTGAACAATTAAACTTAGCCTATATCAGAGATGAAATTGATGGCTTTATTGATTTCTTAAATAAAGAATTTGGAAAAGAAAACTTTAATGAATGTAAAGACTACTTATTAAGACTTAAGAAATTAGTTTAATAGAAAGGAAGGGTAACTATGGATAAAGAAGAACAAGAAGTATTAAATGAATCGTTAAATCAAGATGAGTTCTTCTCAAATATGAATTCACTTTTATCTGTAAAAACAGACTATGAAAAAAGAGAATATGATTATGAGTGGATTGATATCATAGACGAAACTCTTCCTTATCTTGATAACATTTTACGTAATCCTAAAAGATTTATTATTAATGAAGAAGAAGTAGTAAAAGTAGAAAAATCCAAAAAAGTAACAGTAGAAAGTATTATTCACTTATCACAACATACAAACTATATTCAAAAAATAGAAGATAATGGGGATGTAAAACCCTCTAAAATTCTAAATATCAACAAAGAAGAAAGTTTGGATACTTATGAAAATAGATTTATTTATACATTAATTAATAATGTTAGAAACTTCTATGAAAAAAGGCGTGCAGAAACAGGGGACTATTCTTATTTTAAAGACAAAAAACAATTAAAATTTGAAGCAAACACAGTAATAGATACAGAAGAAGTTCAAATATCATTAGACATTTCTTCTAAGAATGAAGCAAAACTAGATACTAAGAAAAACGCTGGGGAAGAAAGTGTTGCTGACAGATTAAAAAGAATAAAAGTACAACTAGATGGTTTCACAATGTCAGAATTAATGCAAACACTAGCTAAATTACATGTACCACCAGTTCGTTCACCTATAAGAAAAACAAACGTAATTTTAAAGAATCCAAACTTCCAAAAAGCAGAAGCTTTATGGAACTACATGCAAATGTATGAAGAAAAAGATATTAGTGAAAACGATCATCAAGAATACTATGATACAGGTTCTCTAAAAAAAGAATACAATCAAGCATTTTTAAGTCTATATACGGCAAATAAAATGCTAGATCATGAAAATAAGACAATGTCTGAAAATAAATTACTTTCTAAAACGATGAATCGTCTAATCGAAAACATCTTAGAAAGTAATTATGAAATAACAGAACAAGAAATAAAAGACTTATTCAATAAACAATTAAAACTAATTAAAAAAGCAAATGAAGCGAAAAGAAGAAGAATTAAAAAACTTCTTTTAGATAAACTAAATGATGAAAACAAATCATATATAGAAGATTGGAAAATACTAGAGGAGACGGTAATATGCTAAGAAAAGTATTAGATAGTAAGTATTTTCAAATCCCATATAAAATAATAAAAACAATAATATTTATCATGTTAATTGTTTATTTAGCCTTTATTTTATGTCAAAGATTATCTGGAAATAAAAGTATATGTGGATATCGTCTATTTGCAGTCGCAACAGGAAGTATGGTTCCAGATTATCAAATAAATGATGTGCTAGCGATTAAAAAAGTATCTCATAATGAATTAAAAGTAGGGGACGATATTACATATCTAGGAACAAAACAAGATGTAAATGGTCGAATTGTTACCCATAGAATTATTAAAATAGTAAATAAAGATGGAAAAAAACAATATATAACGAAAGGTATTAATAATGAGGTAGAAGATCCCGTCATTGAAGATGGACAAATATATGGTAAAGTAGTTGGGAAAGTACCAATTATTAGTGAAATAAATCACATAGTAAAAAATCAATATGGCTTTTTCTTTTTAATATTTTTGCCAATTGTTTTAGTTATCTTTTTAGAAATAGCTGATACTGTAACAGATATAAAGAAGGATAAACTAGAATATGAAAATGAGAAAAAAGAGGAGGAGAAGGATGAAGACAAATCGGAGGAAATTATCTGACAATAAAGAACAAAATGATAAAAGAAGAATTCGTAAACGAATCATCATTCGAAGTCTACTACTTGTTGCCTTTCTCTTAGCAATTAACACCTTTGCGTGGTTTACTTATATTTCAAGAGCAGGAGTTACCTTAAATGCAAGTGTAGTAAACTGGGATGTAACATTCCTAGAAGAAACGAATGTAATTAGAGAAATTGTTATTAATGTAAAAGATATGAAACCAGGAATGTTACCAGTAGAAAGAAAAGTAAGTATTAAAAATGGTGGAGAAGTAGATGCGAAAATTACTTATGTTTTAAAAACAGTAACATTATTAGGGCAAGATATAAAACTAGATAAATCAACAGATGAAATCCATCAAAGTCTAGCCAATGATTATCCATTTAAATTAGTATTAAACTTAGACAAAACAATAGTAAAACCATTTGATAGTGGAAACTTTGATATCTCTATTAACTGGGACTATGAAGCAGATGAATTTTATAAATTAAATGATTTTTATACTTATGATGCTGGAGTATATTATTACACATTAAATAATGGAACATATCAAATAGATAACACGGTAACGGAACAAAACTTTAAAGAAAAAGTATCTCAAGGACTATACTTAGAAAAAGATGATGCTGATAGTTTCTGGGGATATGCTTGTGGACAATATGAAAACTCTACAGGAAAACCATGTTTAAAACTAGAATTTGAATTAAATGCTACACAAGTAGAATAAAAGCACTTTCAAAGAAGTGCTATTTTATTTGTTCAAAATGTAATGTAACTTTCATTAGTGCTTTACTACTATTATCAATACCAACATCAGTATCTTGTGAATTATCCATAGTACCAGTTTCATCATCCCATACTACATAAATACGAAAGACGCTACTAGCTTTATTTTTAGGTATCTGTTGTACAATACCTGTATCTGCAACATACTCTCGTCTATCCTCAACCGGTACCATATCATTACTAGTAGGGTTATACTCGAATGTTTCAGTCTTTAAATCAGAAACACTAGAATTATCCGCTACCTCTGAACGAATAGTAACAGTAAAAGGAACATCTACATTACTAGCATCAATAGAAATAGTATAATAACCTTCTACTCCAGGAGCAATTACACCTTCATTATGATATAAATCCTCTGGAAAAGTAGGGGTAATTGTCGTTGTTAAAGTCTTTTTGTTCATAATATCTTCGCCATTTACTTTAATATTCCAACTAGCAATATCTCCTTCGACATTACCACTAACACCACGTCTATATTTAGCATAAGAAGATTGGAATAAATAAATTAAACAAACACTAACGATAATGACAAATAAAAGAATAAACCAAATATCTTTCTTTTTACTTTCTTCTTTCATAGGTACACCTACCTTATAGATAAATTTTACCATAAAATAAAGGTAAATAAAATAAAAACTTATGATTAGTATATATATAATTTATCATAATAAGTGTCAACTTATAATACAAGAATGAAAAATATTTATAAAATAGCAAAAATATGATATATTCATAATAAGGATGTGACGATATGAAAAAGACAATACTTTTATTAGGAGTAATAATATCAACACTACTATTAACAGGGTGTGATGGAAATGTAACAAGAGATATTAGACATGCTGGTTTTGCTCTATCTGGTAATGAATTTGCTTGTTCTACATTAATGCCAATTGATGATGAAACCCCTGCCCAAGAGACAATTATGTATTCAGACGGATCTTTTGCTATTACCGAATCAGGAAGACTATATGAACTATCTTTACAACAACCATATAGTAATGAAGAAAACTGTCGTAAAATATCATTCTCTGTAGATATCATAGCCTATATGGATAATAAAATATTAAAAGGAATTGATAACAAATATTACTATGCACCTGGATCAAGTAATCAACCAGCATTAAGTGAAGTAACTACAGCGGATAGTGAATATCAGATCTATAACTTATTACTTAGTAGTCCAACAGTAAAAAAAGTGATGACAGTAAATACTGGACAAGGAATATATTACGTATTAGAAGATGATGGAACAGTATATGAATATACCTTAGTACAACAAGATAATGCTTCTCCATATCAAATACAATCTAAAATACCAGTATACTCTAGTTCAGAATATGGAAATATTATAGACTTTAACTATGCAGGAGATAGTACAACAACCTATATTAAAACAGAAAACGAAATCTATCGTATGAAAGCAACGAATGAAGAAGAGTGTACAAAATATGCAGATGTTGCTTGCAACTATAAAATGAAAAAAGATGAAACTTTGACAAAGTATTATAAAGAAGAACCAAAGATATTATATTATGGACCAAGTATTTTAATTACAACTTATGGAAAAGAGTTTACACCAGCATAGTAAACTCTTTTTTTGACTAAAATGACATTTTATGGTAAAATAAGCCTAATTATTTAGGGGGCGAAAGCGATGAAACATAAGTCAATAATAGAACAATTACATATGCCATTAAATGAATTAAACGCTTATTATCGTGAACTAAGAAAAATAGCGTATGAAGCAGGAGAACCTATAAAAGGAGTAGAAGCTAGAAAAAAACTTCATGGACTAGTCCAAAAGATTGTTGATGTTGAAAAACTAATGGAAGGATTTAAAGTAGAAGTACTAAGTGATGAAAGTACAAAAGGACCTCGACCAAGAGTTTATGCCGTAACCCATGTTGCGAGATTTGATATTGAAGCTGCAGTAGAAGCTGCTAAAGAAGGAGCCTATATTGTCTGGGGAGACCCTGGAGAATTATATCGTAATCCAGAACGAATCTTTCTAGAGATGATAGGAATGTTATATGTTGATACCGATAATAAAGAAGATAGACACATTTCACTTGAAAACATGGTAAAACTTCTTAAACAAGGAGGAAACGTAATTATCTTTCCAGAGGGAGCATGGAATATAACAGAAAATGAAGTGGTAATGAAATTATTTACTGGAGTAATAGAAGCAGCGATTAGAGGAGGAGCAGATATTGTTCCAATGGCCGTAGAAAAAGACAGTAACAACTGTTACTATGTAAAAGTTGGTAAAAATATTGATACTCAAGATATGAAACTAGAAGATAAAAGACTTCATGCCGATGATTTACGTGATACTCTTGCAACATTAAAATGGGGAATCTGGGAACATATTGATTCTAAAGAAGGAGGAATTATAAGAAGCGAGTTAAGTCCTGATGCCGGAGAAAAGTTCCTAGATGGTATCATGAAAGACTCCGATAACGGATATACAACAGATGTAATAAATGCCACTAGATTTATTGATAAAAATGAAACATCACCAGACGATGCCTTTGCTCATTTATTAGATATAAAAAGAACAGAAGAAAACAACTTTTTATTTGAAGATATGACAAAAGAAGATAGAAAACGCTTAGCTAGGGTATTGATAAGAAAGTAATATAATGATATCCTATAAATAATAGGAGTGAAGTTTTATGAGTGGTATTTGGTTACCTTTTGCAGCTGTAACAATAAGTGTTTTTTTAGTAATTATTTTCTTTACAAAACCGAATGTAAATTCAACAGAAGTAAGATTATATAAATGGACATTAGTAATTAATTTATTTTTTAGTATAAATGCAGCCTTTGCTTATATTATTGCCGAAACAACAGACTTAGTATCTGTTGTGTCTTTTTTGCAAAGAATTCACCTAAGTTTACTATTAACAGTAGGATGTTGTCTGCTAGTATACAATATTATTATTAATAATTTTGATGAAAAGATATATCAAAAACTAAAAAAAATATTAATAATAATAAACACCATCATCGTATTTTTAATCTTTGTAACACCAATAAATACCATTATTGATGGAGAAATACTAGATGTAGGTGGTACTTCATATCAAATTATGATGGGAACTTTAATTATATATTTTATTTCGTTAATAATATTAAGTATTCGCTATATCATATCCCAAAAAAGTGGAATAAAAAAAGCCTTACCATTTATTATATTACTTATTATGTTTATATCAGCCTTGGCATTAAGAGCGTATTTCCCAGAAGTAACAACAGAAACATTTTGTATTGCTTTTGCTTTATTAATTATGTATTTTACGATTGAAAATCCTGATGTAAAAATGATTAATGAATTAAACATTGCCAAAGAAGCAGCAGAACGTGCCAATCGTGCTAAAAGTGATTTCCTATCTAGCATGTCACATGAAATCAGAACGCCATTAAATGCTATTGTAGGACTATCAGAAGATGTAAGAGATAATAAAGATTGTCCAGAAAGTATGAAAGAAGATTTAGATGATATTGTTGCGGCCTCAAAAACACTACTTGAAATTGTTGGTAATATCATGGATATAAATAAAATAGAAAGTAATAAACTAGAAATTACAGAAAACTCATATGATCTAAAAAAAGAAGTAGAAACAATTGCTAGAGTAGAAAAAACTAGAATAAAAGATAAACCAATAGACTATAGAATTAATATTGCAGACGATATTCCATATCGATTAATTGGAGATAAGTCACATATAAAACAAATAATAACAAACTTATTATCGAATGCTTTAAAATATACAGAAAAAGGATTTGTAGAACTAAATGTAAAATGTATCAACAAAGAAGATATCTGTTTATTAATTATTAGTGTTAGAGATAGTGGTAGAGGAATAAAAGCGGAAAACATCAACAAATTATTTACAAAATTTGAACGCCTTGGTATTGAAAAAAACACGACTACAGAAGGGACTGGTCTAGGCCTTGCCATTACAAAAAGATTAGTGGAGTTAATGCATGGTACTATTAATGTAGAAAGTAGATATAAAGAAGGATCTATCTTTATGGTCCAACTACCACAAAAAATTGATAAACTATCACGTCCACTTGATAAAGAAACAGAATCTACATCCGAATTATTGACAACATCAACTAATCTAGCATCTAAAAAAATATTAGTAGTAGATGATAACAAATTAAATCTAAAAGTAGCAAGAAGAGCATTAGAATCATTGAATATAGAAATGGATGAAGCAATGAGCGGAAGTGAATGCTTAGAGAAAATTCATGCTAAAAATCATTACGACGCCATTTTAATGGACATTATGATGCCAGGTATGAATGGTGAAGTAACACTACAAGAACTAAAAAAGGATGAAAACTTTAAAACTCCTGTTTTAGCAGTCACAGCAGACGCCATTCAAGGAGCGGAAGAAAAATATCTAAAAGAAGGATTTGTAAGTTACATATCCAAACCATTCACGAAAGAAGAAATGAAAGAAAAATTATCTAAAGTATTAAAACAAGATGAAATATTATAAGGGGGGCAAACTATGCTAACAACAAACAATTGGAAAGACTATGAATTAATCGCAACTTCACGAGGTCAAAAATTAGAAAGATGGAAAGATATCTATCTACTAAGACCAGACCCACAAGTAATCTGGGATGAAGGAGATTTGCTTGAAAAGTATCATTCCTTAATACACGCTGTATACCATCGTAGTAAACAAGGGGGAGGTTCCTGGGAAAATTTAAAACCTGTACCAGCATCTTGGAAAATTAATTATAAGAACTTAACATTTAATATCAAACAAATGGGATTTAAGCATACTGGATTATTCCCTGAACAAGCGATAAATTGGGATTTTATGATTGATAAAATAAAAAAAGAAAATAGAAAAATAAAAGTATTAAACTTATTTGCTTATACGGGAGGAGCAACCGTTGCTTGTCTAAGTGCCAATGCTGCTGTAACACATGTAGATGCCTCTAGAGGAATGGTAGATTGGTGCAAAGAAAATGTCAAAGATAGTGGTTATGAAAATGCCGAAATTCGTTATTTAGTAGATGATGTTATAAAATTTGTAAAAAGAGAAATTAGAAGAGGAAATAAATATGATGCCATTATTATGGATCCACCAAGTTATGGAAGAGGAGCTAATAAGGAAGTCTGGGATATAGAAAAAAGTCTAAATTACTTAGTTACCCTATGTACAGAAATATTATCAGACGATCCTTTATTCTTTATTATTAATTCCTATACAACAGGACTATCTTCTACAGTATTAAAGAACATATTAACATTAACTGTGGATAAAAAGAAAAAAGGAAAAATAACCTGTGGAGAAATAGGATTACAAGGTACTAAAGATAATTTAATATTACCATGTGGTATTTATGGAAGATGGGAAAAAGATGAAAATTAATATATTATATGAAGACAATCACTTATTAGTTGTGGAAAAACCAATAAACATGTTAAGTCAAAGTGATAATACCAAAGACCAAGACTTATTAACCTTATTAAAAGAATATATAAAAGAAAAATATCACAAGCCCGGAAATGTCTATTTAGGACTTGTTCATCGTCTAGATCGGCCAGTAGGAGGAGTAATGGTTTTTGCCAGAACTTCTAAAGCTGCATCAAGACTATCAGACCAAATAAAAAATCACAAATTAAAGAAAACCTATTTAGCAATAGTAGAAGGAATCATCGAAGAAGGCACCACAACTTGGACAGATAAAATAAAAAAATTAGATAATGGAAATAGTATTATTAGTGAAGATGGGAAAGAAGCAATTCTTGACTTTACAGTTTTAGACAGAAACAAGAAAGAAAATATGACATTAGTAAAAATTAACTTAAAGACTGGAAGGCATCATCAAATAAGAGTTCAGTTTGCTTATCATAATCATCCATTATGTGGTGATCAACGCTATGGAAACGGTGAAAAAAAACAAATTGCATTGTTTGCATATAAGCTTTCTTTTGAACATCCAACCACGAAAGAAAAGCTAGAATTTACAGTGCTTCCACCAAAGATAGATGATTGGACAAAATTTACAGTGTCAAAGTATGTCCAATAGATAAAATGATTTGCAATTGCAAATTTTTTTTGTTATCATTAATATAGAATAAAAAGTAGAGGGAGTCGATAAATTATGGATTTTAGTTTAGAATGGTTTACAACAATTCCAGGAATGCTAATTACAGCCGGTGTTATAGCAATACTAGCTGCTATTATTCTTTTAATTGTAACCGGAAAGAAAAAGAAAAATAAGGATGCTAATGCTAATGAGCAAGCACCACAACAAGCTACAGCCGGAGCAGAACAACCTGCTCAAGCAGGAGCACAAGCAGTTGCTCCAACAGCAGTAGC
>CALVSC010000004.1 GCA_944358855.1 uncultured Bacilli bacterium
AAGACTTCCTGAAAGAAATGAACTTAATGCTGATATTAATGAAGCATTAATCGTTGAATACTACAACAAATAAAAAATAGGCAAAAGCCTATTTTTTTTGTGGTTCCATAACTTCAATTGTCTCACAATAACAATTCTTGATATCGACATCAATCAAATTCCCATGTAAATCATGATGACGTAATAAATGATGAAGAGCTCGAACTACAGCTCCATGAGAAACAACCAAAATATGTTGATGAGGGTGCTTTTTTATAACATAATCTAAAAAGTCCTGTGCTCTTTTAAAAATACTCTGTACACCCTCAACACCTAAATCTGTAGAATTCAAATCATAATCCCAATACTTTAAAACATCATATTGACTTCTAGGTTGACCTTCTAATTCACCCATTTCTCTTTCAACTAAACGATTATCAGGAAAAGTTTCCACTCTGTCCCCTACTAAAATAAACGCTGTTTCAACTGTTCTGATTAAAGGCGACATATAACAAAAATCATATTCAACATCTTTCAATTTCTCTCTAAGCTTTTGACATTGTCTCCTTCCTTCATCATTTAATTGATGATTAGCTCTACCTTGAATAACATTTTGATAATTCGACTC
The DNA here is from genome assembly GCA_944358855.1 of uncultured Bacilli bacterium. GTDB lineage: Bacteria > Bacillota_I > Bacilli_A > RF39 > UBA660 > Faecimonas. Next base: position 608 of record CALVSC010000004.1, read on the forward strand.
AGTTTGACCGTGTCTAACCAAAGTAATTTTCATAAAACCTCCCATTTATTCAAACTTTCCAATAAAATATTTCTTCTTTCCACGTCTGATAACTACATATTTATGTTCTATTGCATCATTTTTTGTAATTTGAAATTCCAAATCAGTAATCTTATCACCATTAACACTAATAGAAGAGTTCTGAATAAATTCACGCGCTTCTCTCTTGCTAGAACAAACATCAAACTTTACTAAGAAGTCAACAAGATTACCCTCTTCCGCAACAAAAGGTTCAATACCTTTAAAAGCATCTTCTAACTGTTTAGAAGTTAAATCTTTAATATTTCCACTAAATAAAGATTCACTTATCTTAACAGCATCTAAATAAGCTTGTTCTCCATGTAAGTCCGTAATAATTTCACGTGCCAATGCTTTATGAGCCTCTCTTAAATGTGGATTTTCATTATTTGACTTTTCTAACTTTTCAATTTCTTCAGGTGTTAAAAAAGTAAAAATCTTAAGATAAGAAATAACCATTTCATCATCAACATTAATTAAATATTGATATAACTCATAACTAGATGTCTTCTCTTCATCTAGCCATAAGGCATTTCCTTCACTCTTACCAAACTTATTTCCATATTTATCTAATACCAAAGGCATAGTAAATGCATAAGCATCTTTTCCAGTCTTTTTCTTAATCAAATCAAGACCCGTCGTGATATTTCCCCATTGATCAGATCCTTCTGCTTGCAACACACAACCTTTATTTTCATATAACCATAAAAAGTCATAACCTTGAATCAAAGTATAAGTAAACTCAGCAAAAGTAATACCAGAATCTAATCGTCTACGAATAATATCTTTATCTAACATATAATTAATATTAATATATTTACCAACATCTCTTAAAAAATCAGTCAATTCATATCCTTTAAACCAATCATAATTATTAACAACTTCTGCTTGTCCGTTAAAAATCTTACTAACTTGCGCTTGTATTCCTTCTAAATTCTTATTAAGTGTTTCTTTAGAAATAATCTCACGTTCAGCAGTAGGACGTGGATCACCAATAAGACCTGTTGCTCCACCAACTAAAAGAATAGGATGATGCCCCGCTTTTGCAAGTCTTTTAGCTGTTACCAAAGAAGAATAATGTCCTAAATGTAAACTATCAGCGGTAGGATCAGTTCCCCAATAAAAAGTAATAGGTTTACCGTTTAATACTTTTTCTAAATCTTCTCCTGCCATATCTTTTATTAAACCTCTCCATTGTAATTCTTCAAATAATGTCATTTTCTTTCCTCCTCTAATTTCAATTCATAAATATCATCTAGACGATAACCATAGTCTAAATAAACACCTTCAACATCTCGACTAGTAACACTATCCTTAGAAATATCTAACTTTTCTAAGACCTTATAAACATCTTCTTCACTTTTTCCCTCAATCTCTAAATAAGTAGGAATAAGTGGCCAAGAATCAATATCAATTTCAACCCCATCTAACAAATATTGTATACGACGATTCTCTTGATAACCTTTAGCAACAAAACCCAACTCATTTAAAATTAAATTTGTTTTCTCAAAATCATCTACTTCAACCTCTAATTCTTGTGTTCCATCAATCTCTGAAGAAACAATATTTTTAATAGTTAAAGTAGTCCTATCACCATTCGTCCTCAAGCGAATCCATTTACCTTCAATTTTAGGAATAAAATCATAAACATATCGTCTTTGTAAATGATCCCAACAAAACTCTGCACCTACATTTTTTAACTTTTTTAAAATTTGATCTTTATTAATTTCTAATACCCTAACTTCATACTCTGTATGCATAATTTCACCTCCAAAAAAAAGAACTATTCTCCCTATAAGGACGAATAGTTCGCGGTACCACCTTATTTTATAGATTAACTCTATACCCTCAAATATCTTAACGCGATAAACGATTTTTCTCCGAATGGTGTAATTCATAATTATTTGCTTTCAGTTTCCACCCAACACTGAATCTCTATATAACTAAAATAATTATTACTATTCATTCATCAACAAAAATTGTTGTATCTAATATACCATACTTTTTTATATTTGCAAATAAAAAGAAAAGAATTATTTAGATTCTTTCTTTTCTAACTTCTTTAAAACATCTTTAGTAACAGCAATTGCTTTAAGACGTACTTCTTCAGCAGCATCTCTAAGAACAGGTGTTCCTTTATCAATTGCTAAATCTACTAACTCTTGTGCTTTTTCCTTTAATTGCTCTGCTTTTTCTTTCGCAATTTCCAAAACTTTTTCTTTGTCTAAATCAGCAATCTCTGCTTTAATCTCTTCTACTTTAACATTGAATTCTTCTTTAACTTCACGAATATCAATATTTTTAATTTGAGCAATTAATTCATTCATTTTCTCTTTTAATTCTGCTCTTGTTTCACTACCTTTTTTAGGAGCAAACAAAATTCCAAGTCCTGCACCAACTGCTGCACCAGCTAAAAACTTAAAAACGCCATTATTTCCTTTTTCTTTACTCATTAAAAATCCTCCTCTTCTTTTTTATTCTTATTAAATATTTTAGAAATAATTCCAGAGAAAAGTCCAATTACTTTATCTCCAATTACAGAAATACTATATCCAGTTTTATCTAAGATATCGAAAAATCCATTAAAAGAATTTACTTTGGCTGAAACATCATGAACAACTTCATCAACATTATCCAAAACTCTATCTACCTTATCTAAAATCTGAATCATTCTTATTCCTAAAATAATTAAAACAATTAATAGTATCACACCAAATATATATAGTAATATTGGTAAAATAGCACTTAATACATCCATAAACTAACCTCCTTATTCTTTATTTTCATCTTCATACATAGAATCAATAAGATCAAAAAGATTATCATCAGTAGATGGATCAGGTGTTGCTTTCTTTTCTACTTTCGCATCAGTTACTAAAGAATCTTCTTTTTTCTTTTCTTCTTCATCATAATCTTCCGTAACTCTACGACCTGTTGCTCTTTCTTTACTTGAATCTTTATAATCAATATTATATTCTAACCCTAAATCATTAAAATATTCTTCAGCATCACCCATGGTAACAGAAGAAACACTAGGTTTTTCATCATCACTTAAATCAACTAATAAATTATCTTCTTCTTTTACCTCTTCTTTAGGTTCTTCTTTTTTTTCGTCCCCATTAATATCTGCTGCAATATCATCAGCTAAATTTCCATAAGCTTTTCTTCTTACTTCATCAACAGTAACTCTTTCTCTAGTATAACTAGAAATATGTACTTCACGTTTTGGCATAATTTCTTCTTTTTTATAATTTTTATCTAAGATACCATAAATAGGAGAAATAATTGGTGAAGGCTTAAATACTGTTTTCTTTTCTTTTTCATACGTACCATATTCATGAGATAAATTATCTGTATAATCTCCACCATGATATAAATTCTTACTATGATAATCATCCAAAGAACTTGAATAATAAGAACTTACTTCCTTTTCTTGTGGTCTTTCTTCAACTACAGGAGCCTCCTCTTTCTTGACCACTTCAACAATTCGAGGTTCAGGAACTTCTTCTTCATGATAATAATTTTGTTCTGTAAATTCGTTATCATCTACAAAATTAAATTCTTCATGTTCCTCCTTCTCTGGAACTATTTCAAAATCTTCATCCTTTGGTTTATAATCGTTATAATCATCTTCCTCTACTTCTTCTTTTCTCTCAGGTAAAATGACTTTCTTTGCAATAGGTTTTTCATGAACCTTTACTTCTTTTTCTCTTTTTACCTTATCTTTTTTTGGCTTTGCTTTAGGCTTTTCTTCTACTTCAACATACTCTTCCTCAAAAAGTGCATTTTTAATTTTATCAAAAACACCCATGATTTCACCTCTTAATCCATATCATTTAATTCAAAATTATCTTCATCTGGAATATGACCATTATTTTCTATTTCAGCATTCTGCCAATCTTCAAACTTCAAAACAGATTTATCATTTTCAGCTTGAGACTCAAAAATATTAAAACTTTCTTCTTTATAATTTAATACATTATCTCCAATTAAACTTTCTAATACTTTATCATTAAATTTAACAGAACGTAACAAATAGCACATATTATTAATGGTAGGAACTAAATATTGTTTAGGAGTAATCACTTCTATCTTACAATAATTAAATACCATTTCTACAAAATATTGATCATCATATTCATTAATCTCAATATAACCGTTCTTTTTTCCATATTTTAATTTTTCTGAATAATAAGCATCCTTATCTACCTTATAAGTATTTTTAGACTTATGATAATACCCAATCGCATCTACATATAAATAATATTGATTATCATACCTATCTGATAAAATAGCATTATAATCCTCTTTATTTACAAACCTAATACCACTTGGTACATAATACTCATATCCATCAAAATTAACATTTGTCAATTTTGTATCTTTTGACAATATAGTATCAATATTTTCTTGAAAATCACTTATACTAAGTGTTTTAATACTACATCCAGATACAAATAATAACAAAACAGAGAGTAAAACTAATCTTTTTTTCATAATTCACCTACTCTTACTACATTATATCAAATTTTTAGTAAATGTAAAAATTTTTTCCCAATCTTTACTTTTTTAGACACTTTATAGCTTCAACAGCATAAATAGGCATTCCCTTAGAAGAAAAACGATCTTCATACTCTGTCGTAATAAAGTCAAGAGGAATATCACTATGCAAATCTAAAGTAAGATTTTTTAATACATAACCTGCCTCACTAAAACTCATTAAAGAATAACAAAAAAGATCTGCATTATCTGTCCTCATACAGATATCATAATCACCTAAAAAAATAGATTTATATTTCTCCAGAAAAACCTTACTAGAAAGTCTACGCAAATGATGTCGTTTTTTAGGCCAAGGATCAGAAAAATTTAAATAAATTCTACTTACTTCTTGTGAAAATACTGAATCAATATCTAAAGCATCCATTCGAATAATAGCTAAATTAGAAAGATTATCGTCTATTTTAGGCAAACACTTTGCAACAACACTATCATATTTCTCAATACCAATAAAATTGATATCAGGATATCTTTTAGCATTTTCACGAATAAATTGTCCTTTTCCCATACCTATTTCAATATAAATAGGATGATTATTTCCAAAATACTCATGCCACTTTCCACAATAATCTTTAGGGTTTTTAACTAAAAAAGCTGATGAAGATAATATTTCTTCTTTATTTTTTACATTTCTAAGTCTCATAATATCACATCCATCATATATTATAACAGAAATAAACTTCAATGCATACAATAAAAAGGAGGGCTTTATGAATCCATTTCCATTTCCATACATTCCCACAATACCACCCAAAGAAAACAATATATACAAAGAACTTGAAAAAATAAAACAAGAAATAAATGAACTTGAAAAAAGAATAAAAAAACTAGAACAAAATAAAGAAAACGAATATTTACAAAAAGAAGATGGAATGTATATGATATGAACACAAAAAGTGTTCTTTTTTTTAGGGTTTATGGTATACTAAAGAATGAAAAGAAAGGATGATAAAATGGCAAAATTAGTAAAATTAAAAGAAGATGCATATGAAAACTATTTAAAGAAACAACCAAAATCACATTTCCTACAATCTTATGCTTGGGGAGAACTATCAAAGCAGAAAAAAGGGTTAACTCCATACTACCTTGGTTTAATAGATGAAGATAAAAATATTTTAGGAACAGCACTACTACTTCAAAAACATTTACCAATGAAGTATAGCTATTTTTACTGTCCAAGAGGATATGTAATCGACTATGAAAATGCAGAATTAGTTAAAGAAATGACCAAAGAAATAGTAAAATTCGTTAAAAATAGAAATGCCATTTTTATAAAAATAGATCCCGATTTAATTTATAAAGATGAAAATTACTTAGGAGAAGAACAAAAACTTCCATATGATACAAATAAGATTTTTGAAACTCTAAAAAAACTAGGATATAAACACCAAGGATTTACTAAGAATTTTGAAACGATGCAGCCACGATATACCTTTAGAATTGATTTAACCCAAAGTATGGAAGACATCGAAAATCACTTTTCAAAAACAACAAAACAACGTATTGCAAAAGCAAAAAAATTAAATACTATAGTAGAAATAGGGACAGAAAAAGATATAAAAGAATTTTATCATTTAATGACATTAACTGAAACAAGAAAAGACTTTGTATCATACAATGAAGATTATTATCAAACCCTATATGAAATTATGAATGGTAGTGAAAATGCCAAAGCAACACTATTTTTAGGAAAGGTAAATATTGATAAAACATTAGAAAGCATAAAAGATAACTTAAAAACTATCAACAATCAAATCTCTATATTACCAATAGATAACCTAAGTAAAAGTGCTAAAAACAAACTAAAAGAGTTAACAAGGCAAAAAGATAATTGTAATGAAGAAATTAAAAAATATGAAAACTACAAAGAAAAATATGGAAATGAATTAACATTAAGTGCCCACATGATTGTAGAATACGCCGACAAAGCCTGGGTACTATATGCAGGTAATCACAACATATTAACCGAAACTTATGTAAATTACTATACTTATTTAGAACATATTAAATACTGCAAAGAAAAAGGAATAAAAATCTACGATCAATTTGGTACAATAGGAGATTTATCAAAAGATAACCCTAGATTTGGACTTCACGAATTTAAAAAGAAATTTGGAGGAGACTATATTGAATTCCTAGGAGAATTTGACTATATAACAAATAAACCAATGTATTTTATATTTACTAAACTAGTACCTATTTATAGAAAAATAATCCGTAAAAAAAGTAAAAAGGAGATAGAAAATGAAGTTAAAAAAAATAACTGAAGAAGAATTTAAAAAATTTGCAGATAAAAATCCCGAAATTACTTTTTATCAAACAACATCCTGGGCAAATTTAAAAAAGAAAAACGGTTGGGACGCTCACTATATAGGATTAGAAAAAGATAAAAAAATAATGGCAGGAACGCTAATTTTAGCTAAAACATTACCAATTATAAAAAAGAAAATGTTTTATGCCCCTAGAGGATTCTTAATAGACTATAATAATAAAAAATTATTAGAAGAATTCACAAAGCAAATAAAAGAATATGCAAAAAAAGAAAATGCTATATTTATAAAAATCGATCCTTACGTAGAATATAAAGAACGAGATAACAATGGAGAAATTGTAGAAAATGGAAACGATAATAGTATCTGCGTTGATAATTTAAAAAAAATAGGATATAAACACTTTGGATTCAATCTAATGCAAGATACTCTACAACCAAGATGGATGCACGTAATCGAAACAGAAAATAAAACTCTAGATGATATCATGAAAGATATGGAATCAAAAACGAGACAAATACTTCGCAAAAACGAACGTTCTGGAATTACTACAAGAGAAATTACGAAAGAAGAATTGCCAATCTTTAAAGATATCATGCAACATACTAGTGATAGAAGAGAATTTGTAGATAGACCATTATCCTACTATCAAAACATGTGGGACGCTTTACATGACGATGGAATACTAAAAATACTAGTTGCCGAAATAGACTTTAATAAATTTGAAGAAAATACTAAAGCAGAATTAGAAACTAACGAAAAAGAATTAAAAGACAGAATTTATAAGCATGAAAATAATATTCTAAAAATGAATCCTAAGAAATATGAACAACACAACAAAAAGAATGAACAAGAAATAGAAAGATTAAAAAATCAATTAAATAAAATTAAAAACTATAAAGAAAAGTATGGTGATAAAAAACTTTTAGGAGGGATACTATTTCTTATATATGGAAATGAAGTGTTATCACTGCATGGTGGAACCTTAGATGACGTGATGCAATTTCAATCAGCATATACCATTCACTTTGCTGGTGTAAAATATGCTGTAGAAAACCATTATAAAAGATATAACTTCTATGGTATAACAGGAGACTTTAGAAAAGAAAACCCTCTATATGGATTATACTTATTTAAAAAAAGTTTTGGTGGGCATGTAGTAGAATTAATAGGGGAATTTGACTATATTATTTCTCCATTCTGGTACAGAACTTACAAAATAGCCTTTGCCACTTATCACAAATTAAAAAATCTCAAGAAAAAATAATCGAATAAACTCGATTATTTTTTTATGTTTTTCATTACTAACGCCATTAAACCATATAAAGACTTTGTTAACTTTTCATTTTTAAACTCTGTCGTTGGAATATCTTTCAACAATTTATATTTGCTAACATCATAAGGTCCGCTGGAAAAAGATACCTGATTAAAAACCTTACCATTATCACTTAAAAAATAATAAGTAATTTCCCTAACAAACTGATTAGGAGACATTATAATATCATACATATATGTACTTCCATGAAATGGTATATCATAATCACCTAAAGAGAAAATATTATCAATAGTTAAATTATTCTTTAACCCAAAAGACATCGCTTCCCCAAGAACACGTTTTATTTTTTCTTTGAAATCAAAAGACGTATTCTCTTCCCAAATAAACTTCTCCGTAGTTCCTTTCCCATTACTAGCAACAAAGCCATTTTTCATTTCCTTTTCAATTTGAAAACCATCTAGTATAGGAATAAAAAGATTATCTTTTTCATTAAGTTTTTTTACCATTTCTGTTGCTATTTTAATATTCTTATCTTTATCTAACAAAAGCTCCACATCTCCTTTCCCTCATTAAGAAACACATCAATATTATAAGTAGTATTAGAACGAGATTCACTATTAGGATCTGCAACAGAAATAGTACCATCTTCATTTAAACCAGTTAATACAATAAAATGACCACCCCTAGTAAAAGTACCTGGCCCCATGGACATAATAACCGTCTTATCACTTTCTAAAGCTGATATAATATTATCACTAGTAACAGATGTTTGTGAGCAATCTACACCATAATCATCTGCAATAGCATCAAAATATGACCAAGCAGTACCCGCACCATAAACATAATAGCCATTATTATCACCATAAGCAGCTGTTTCTATAGGAGTAATCTCTTCTCCAGTTAAATAAGTTAAAACCATCGCCATAGCCGTAGGACCACATCCAGAAGTGGCAATCGTACCATCACCATAAGCATTTCCATATTGATATTGATAATAATTTACAAAATCACCATGAGTAATAGCTAAATCATCCATAATTTGATTAGCCGCTTCATAATCCCCTGCTTTATACTTTTCAGCAGCTTGTGTAATATATTGAATAACAATATCAAAATTACCAATTACAGTCTGAGTATCTTCTCTTAGACTATCAAAAGTTCCACGGCAAAATTCAGCAGCCGGTCCCAGGAAAACAGAATCATCACTAACAACACCATCTGTAGTATCATAAACTGACAAGAACTCTTTTGCTTTTTGATTAATATCATTAGTAACATTTACTGCATCAGAAAAGATCCCATAATCCTCTACTTCATATTCATTCATGCCAACACCTCGATATCTTACTTTATAAAAACATTATAACTTAAAAAAGAAAAAAACAAAATAAAAAATGTAGTTTCCTACATTTTATATATTTTCTACATTTTGTGCTGCTCTTGTATCTGCCGCTTCATCAGCAGCAACTACTGAATTAATATGATTTTTCATAGCAACAACTTTTTGATAGAAACCATCATAACAATTACGAATCTCTGTATAACGATCTTGTGCTCCTTCTGCTCCACTACTTGCCCAGTTTTCACCATATAATTGATTCATAGTATTATTAATATCATCAAAGATTCCCATAATATCAGTAGCATTTTTATAAATTGCATCTGCATAATTTCTTGCAGAACCATAATCTTGTAATTCAAATTCGTTCATAAATTAACCTCCTAAAACAAATGAGCTCCAGCAGCTTCATTGTCTTCCTCTGCACGATTTAAAATATTAGCACTTTTTCCAATAGCAACTCCTAAATCATTTAAAAGAATAGCAAACTTATTAAAATTATCTGCTTGCTCCAAATAAGAATTGTTAAACTCTGTTGCAGAAGGTCCTCTCCAAATAGATAACAATCCATCAACATTAGCTCTCAAACTACTCAATATATTTTGTAATTCTTCGCTACTAGCAATAGTATTTTGACTATTCATATCCATACCAGCTGTATTAGCTTTTAATCCTGACATATCATCACACACCTAACTTAAAATGATTATAACATTAAAAACAAAGAAAGAAAACAAAAGAGAAAAAAATGACAATATTTTACACTAAATCTTTAAAGCCGCTATTTCCTCATCTGTTTTCTGAATCTCTTGTATTGCAGTTTTAATATATTGAGCAAGTTGCAACGCCTCATCAGCTTTAGCAGTTGCTAATTTCACTTGTCCTTCACACTGTTTAGTAAAACTGTTCTTAGCACTTCCCTCCCAGGTACTTAAACTGCTCGTCATATTAGTTGCATAATTACTAACATCTGTTTTTAACACATTTGCTGCATCACTCAACTTTGTGGCAGCAGAACTTAATTGATCATAATCACAAACATATTTAGCCATAAAAACTCCTTTCTTACGCAATAGGATCCCATTGATCCAATCCATAATCTTCAATAACATTAATTAAATCATCCGCATAAGTCAAAGACGTTGCATAACCACAATTTTTTACAGCATGGCAAGCATCCACATAATTCGTAGACTCAATAACAGGACGATATAAATCAGTAGATAACAACTCTGCATGATCAACAATAGAATCAGAAACAGAATCGTAATCACGGAAATCCGCATAAATTTGATAAGATGAACCATCAGAGCTCTGTTCACTAGTAAGACAATTTACTCTTTTTCCTGTCCAACTACTACCAGCCTTTATTCCAAAAACATTATTACCAATACTAGATTTTCCCCAGCCACTTTCCAAAATAGCTTGAGCCATAGTCAACGAAGGTAATACTCCATACTCATTATAAGCCTCTACTGCTCCATCTTTAATAGAATTAATAAAATCCAAACGATATCCTGACAAATTAGCAGGATTCTCATAATCACTAGCAATTGCTCCAATTCCTTCTAATCTTAAATTAATAGAAGCCTCACTATCACTATTTTGATAATTTTGATTAACTTGAATCAAAAAATCACTAATCTTTTGAAAATTATCACTAACAATGCTAATATTACTATGCAACTCTTCAACACTTTGGTTAACAAAATCAGCTACCGGTCCTAAAAAAACATCCTGATTAGAAAAAACAGACTTAGAAGATGTAATACAAGTATCTAAATCACCAACGTTTTCCTTTAAAGAATTAGTAAGTACTACACCATCGGTGAATATACCATAATTACCAACTTCAAATTCTTCTTTCATACCACCACTCCTAACTAAATTGCAGTTGCTTCTAATTTAACAGAAGTAACAGATGACAATTTACTATTAATTTGCGTTTTCAAATCATTTAAAGAATTTTGACATTCTGAAATCTTCGCTTGCCATTCACCAGCAACTTTCGTCTCATTATTACTAGAAGCACGAGCATACATACTACGAGCATTTTCTAATTCACTTTTGATAGACACATATTTTTCATACAAATCACAAGCAGCTGCAAATTCACTCATTTGATTAGAAATAGAATTAGAATAAGTACTTGCAAAATCTCTAGCTTGAGAAGTAATACTATCATAGGATGTCCCACTCCAAGAAGAAGATAACTCATCAATCCTAGAAGAATAACTAGATAATGAAGAAGAAACACTACTTTTATCAGAATTAACATTACCACTACTAACCATATTATTACCTCCAATCTTATATCTTAATATTATCATTAATAATACAAAATAACAATAAACATAAACAGGATACTGTAAAATTTAACGCTTTTTAAAAAAACGAATTTTCTTTCCAAAAACATGTTCAAAAACTTTAAAACGATAAGCATATAAAAAGTACACAACAATACCAATAACACCGTAAACCAATAATATAAATAAGTTATAAATTCGAACATCAGAGGATAATGGAACAAGAAATTGAACAAAATATAAAACAATAAACATCAACATAGAACCGCATATAACATCAATTAAATTCTTAACAAATACTTCATATCCAATTTGGTATTTTACTTTTAAAATAATAATACATATTAAAAACGAAACAAAATATCCTAACAAACTAGCACAGATAACACCATAATAAGCAGGTAATCCCATCTTATAAAAGGCAATCATAAGATTAGAATTTAATAATATTTTAATAACTAGACCAACACCCAAACTAACAATAACAGTTTTATAATCTTTTAAAACTTGAACTATAGTAATTGTTGCCGTAAAAAGTCCTATCATAAGTCCTACAAAAATATAAAATGACAAAATATTAGCCCCATATTCACTAGCTCCATAAAAAAGATTCCAAATCGCAGGAGATAATAAACTAATACCTAAAGTCATAGGAATAGTAAAAAATACTAAAATACTTAAAGCTTGATTTATTTTATGATTAATATCCTCTTTGTCTTTCTTAACAACACTTTGCGTAAGATTAGGAATCAAACTAACAATAATCCCTGTAGAAATAGCAAGTATAATCATATTAAATTTAGCAGCCCAGGTCGACAAAGCACTCATAACTTCTTCTGCATCGGTAACAGAAAAATGAGCATTTTCTGCCAATCCCTTTACAACAGTAACCATATCTACATAACTATATAAAGATTTAAAAACATCTATTAAAATGAAAGGAACAGCATAAATAACAATTTTTTTAAATATCTGTTTATTAGTAATAATAGGCTCATTAATAGGTCTAATTTTTTCATTAAACTTATTTTTATTTTCAACTTTTTTATAAACTAAATATAAGTAAGAAGCAATAGCTCCAGCAGTTGCTCCAAAGACCGCAATACCAACTGCAGAAGTTAACGATAAATCAAAAACTTTAATAGCCATAAAACTACCAAGTACAATAACAACAACACGAACTAATTGCTCTAAAACCTGAGAAAAAGAAGGTGCATCCATAAAACGATGTCCCTCAAAATAACCGCGATAAATACTCAAAAGAGGAACAATCAAAATAGCACTAGCAATTACTCTTATAACAAAAGTAACATCTTCAATAGTATTACCACCTGTTAAATCACCCAAAATACTTCGAGCAATAAATGGTGCAAAAAGAATTAATATTAAAAAACAAATAAAACCTAATAACAACGCCACTTTCTTACCAATAATAAAAGCTCTTTTTTTAGCATTATAATATCCTAAAGTTTGATACTCTGAAACTATCTTACTAATTGCTAAAGGAATACCAGCAGAAGATAAAGACATAAAAAGAATATAAATAGTATAGGCATAACCATATAAAGCTCCACCACGCTCACCAATAATAGCATGAAAAGGAATAACATAAACAATACCTAATATTTTAGTTAAAACAATTCCTAAAGTAGCAATAAATGCTCCCTTCACAAAACTACTTTTACGAATACCTTTCTTTTTTTTCTTATCCATAAACTGCCTCCATTATCTAAATAATAACACAAAAGAAAAAAAAGAAAAAGACACTCTAATAATATATAATCATAGCAGAAAAACAAAATACCTGCTCTTCACTAAAAACACCTACACTAACTTGATACTTAATATCAACAACTTCCCCATCTAACGAATTCAAAAATTCATTAATATCCTCTTCTAAATCTTTTTCATCCTCTTCATCAAATATTTTCACTTTCATAATATCACCAATATAATTATAAATAAAAGAAAGCAAAATAAATATCGAAATAACTGTACAAACTACCTTTTTAGTGCTATTCTAATCGGGAGGTGAAAATATGAAAACATTAAAAACAATTACAGGAAAAGAATTTTCATTTAAAACTGAAAACAAAGATAATATTAGTGTGCTATGCCCAGGATATGTAATTACACCAGATGGTGAATTTGTGGATATAAAGGATAATGAAGATCATAGTTCAGTATTCACCGACTATTTAAAAGAATATCTTGAAGAACCAAACCAAACTTATCTAGATATAATAAGAGGTATAAGATTATTAACAGAACTTAACCACATAGTATATTTAGGTGTAAGACCAGAAGATGTAAATCGTTTCTTAAACGCTCAACCAACTGATATGGGATACATCATATTACCAGACGACTCAGAAAAAATCACACCAGAACAAGCACAAAGTTGTTTAAACTTAATAGAAACAAACAAATCAAAATTTGGTAACTATAATATTATAAATATTAGTTTTCACTTTAAAGAAAGTTTATGTACCGATACAACCGACTGCTTAGATTATGACAGTATTGTAACTAAACTAAGTGAAAGAGCTCAACAAGGCTCAATGCAAAGATAAAAATAGACATAAAAATCTACACAAAACAAAATGTGTAGATTTTTTATTAATAAAAACTACACCAATAAATTATTAGTGTAGTCATAACTAAACTTATTTAACAACAATATTAACAATCTTACCCTTAATAACAATAACTTTTACAATCTCTTTACCATCAGTAAATCTTTTAACATTATCAGGTTCCATTGCTTTTTTCTTAATTTCATCCTCACTATCATCAACATGAATAGTAATAGTAGCACGAACTTTACCATTTACTTGTACCGCAATTTCTTTTTCTTCTTCTACTAAATATTTTTCATCGTACATAGGATAATCTTGATTATGAATAGAATATTCGTTTCCTATAGCCTCCCAAAATTCTTCTGTTAAATGAGGAGCAAATGGAGCTAACATTAATAAAAGTTGTTCAATATAATATCTAGGTATACCATTCTTTTCATACTTAACCAAGACATTCGTATATTCCATTATCTTAGCCATTGAAGTATTAAATTGGAACTTTTCAATATTATCTCTAATGACTTTTAATGAAGAATGAAGAACTTTATCAACATCAGAATAACGCTCATCACTTTCAACTAATGCCTCCGTTAATCTTTCTACTTTACGATAGAACTTATTAATAGCAACAATTCCATCATCCGTCCATGGTCCACCATCAACATAATTAAAGCCAAACATTAAATATCCACGTAAAACATCAGCACCATACTCTTCGACTAAAGGATCTGGAGCAACCGTATTACCTTTAGACTTACTCATCTTTTCACCATCTGGTCCTAAAATAGTACCTTGATGAACTAAAGATAAGAATGGTTCATCAAAATCTAAGTATCCCATATCTCTTAAAGCTTTAGTAAAGAATCTAGCATAAAGTAAATGCATACAAGCATGTTCAATACCACCAACATATTTATCAACAGGTAACATCTTATTGATGATATCTTTATCAAAAGGAGCTTTATCATTATGAGCATCAGGATATCTCAAATAATACCAACTAGAACATACAAAAGTATCTAAAGTATCTGCTTCACGTAATGCAGGTTTACCACATTTAGGACAAGTACAATGCATAAAACTATCACACTTTTTCAATGGACTCTCTCCATCTGGAGTAAACTCAACATCCATTGGCAATTGAACTGGCAAATCTTCTTCAGGAACCGGAACAATTCCACAATCTTCACAATATATAATTGGAATAGGTGCTCCCCAATATCTCTGACGAGAAACTAACCAATCTCTCAACTTATAAGTAACAGTCTTTTTACCAAAACCATTTTCTTCTAAGTAACTGCACATCTTATTAATAGCTTCTTCTTTATTTAAACCATCTAAGAATCCTGAATTAATATGAACACCATCACCAATATATGCTTCCTTAGAAATATCTCCACCCTCTAAAACTGGAATAATATCTAAATCAAACTTTTTCGCAAAAGCATAATCTCTTTCATCGTGTGCTGGAACAGCCATAATAGCTCCAGTTCCATAACTTGCTAAAACATAATCACTAATCCAAATAGGAATCTTTTTATTATTAACAGGATTAATAGCATAAGCACCAGTAAACACACCTGTTTTTTCCTTCGTTGTACTAGTTCTCTCAATTTCACTTTGACGACTTGCTTGTAATTTGTAGTCTTCTACTGCAGATTTTTGTTCTTTAGTAACGATTTTATCAACTAAAGGAAGTTCTGGTGCAAGTACACAATAAGTAGCTCCAAATAAAGTATCACATCTTGTAGTAAAAACAGTAAATTCCTCTTCACTACCATCTACTTTAAAAGTAACATAAGCCCCTTCACTTCTACCTATCCAATTTCTTTGAAGGTTCTTCGTACGCTCTGGCCAATCCAATTTATCTAAATCACGTAATAATTCTTCAGCATAATCTGTAATCTTAAAGAACCATTGACTCATATTCTTTCTAACAACCATAGTTCCACAGCGTTCACAAGCACCACTAATAACCTGTTCATTAGCAAGAACTGTATTACAAGATGGACAGAAATTAACAGGAGCTTCCTTTTTATACGCAAGCCCATGTTCATAAAGTTTTAAAAACATCCACTGAGTCCACTTATAATAGTCTTCTTTACAAGTCTTAACTTCATAATCCCAATCCCAGGATCCTCCAATACCTTTCAATTGTTTTTCCATAGTCTCGATATTTTTATCTGTACTAATTGCTGGATGAATACCTGTTTTTATAGCATAGTTTTCAGCTGGTAGTCCAAAAGCATCAAATCCCATAGGATGAAACAAATTATAACCATCCATTCTTTTAAAACGAGCCCAGGTATCCGTTACTCCATAATTATACCAATGTCCCATATGTAATTTAGCTCCACTTGGATAACTAAACATCTCTAAACAATATAACTTTTTCTTATCGCTATCTTTATCAAATTTATAAAGATGATCCTCTTCCCATCTTTTTTGCCATTTCTTTTCAACTTCACTAAAATTACGCATGATCTGTCATTCCCTTCTTTATATAAAATTTACCAACAAAGTGATAACTAACAAATATTACTGGTATTACCAATACCAAAGCAATCAACATTTGCCATAAATATGTATTTAACATAGATACAATAGTAACAATAAGAGAAATATCAAAAGAAGATACTAATGCAATAATTTGTAACAACTGCGGATAATCAACTTTTTTCATATTTAACTTATATCTTACCATCAAATACTTAACTTCCATAGGATATTTCTTACCTTTATTTTTTTTTGCTCTACTTACAATAAAAATTTCATAAACTATTAAAACTAAAATAAAGCATAATAAAAATAAAACCAATTCTTGAACCATACATATCCTCCTATAAAAAAACGCCCTTATAAATATAAGGACGAATTATCGCGGTACCACCTTACTTCATAGATAAACTATGCAGCTTTATAGAAATAAAGGTCTTACCCTACATACTTATAGCAAGTCAAGTTCATATATAACTTATATTTACTTCCACCAACCGTAAACTCTCTAAAATAAGTCCATATATTACTACTACCAGCAATATGTCAACTGTTATTAGTATAGTAAAAAAAGACTATTTTGACAAGTCTTTTTCTAGATTTTTAAGTAATAACTAAAACTCACTTATATACTCAAGAAGCCTTAAAAACAATTGAATATACTTCTTAGTAAGTCCTTTTTTCTTTAACTTTCTAATAGCGATACGCTTATGACTAATAGTATCTTTACTAAACATTATTTTTGCTATATCTTCTTTTAGATAAGTATTAATCTGCAAATCAACTAAGATACTCTTAACATCATCATCAATTAATCTAACAGCATCTATCTCTATATCTCTACCCTTACAGTTTACTGTTAATTGTCCAACAGTAGGCACTGCAAACAATTCAACAATAAAGTCAGGTCCATCTGAATAAGCTTTTACGTTTAACTTTTGAGAATTAAAATATGCTGTAACATCTTCTGCTTGTTTAGTATTTCTAAACACCAACTTATAATTCCTTTTCTCAGGAACAATGCCACTCTTTCCTTCAATAGAACGAATAATAACAGTATAATTATTACGTAAATAATTATAATCAATAGAAGTTTTCAAAAAATAACCATCTTTATATAAAGAAGTAATACCATCATCCTCATATAAAGTATAAGTATTAGAAACACCTGGAAATATTTGAATTTCCATATCAGTAGGCAACCCTACATTATTATAATCACTTCTATTAGAAAGTGGAATAATACTACCAGCGTGAGCAAAAACTGGATAATCTTCTTCTTTAAAGAAAGAAACATATTTTTTATTACCAGGAAATTTCTTACCAGTTCTAAAATCATACCAAATACCATCTGGAATAAAGAAACGATGAACAGTACGATTCATAGTAGTATCTTTCTTATCCAAAATTGGACAAACTAACAATTGAGATCCAAAATAATATTGATTTTTATATAAATCATCATCATATACCCATAAATAATTATAATAAAACGGTTGAATTAACGGCGTACCAGACTTTGTATAATTATAGGCTTCCGTATATAAATATGGAATCAATCGATGTCTAAGTCTCAAGTAATCAGCAGCAACATTTTCTGTTTTTACATCCCATAACCAAGGCTCACGTTTATAATATGGCCCTCTTGCACCATGGAAACGTAAAATAGGAGAAAAAACACTTAATTCCAAATAACGAATATAAAGTTCACTTTCTTCCATACCACCATGATTACCACCTACATCATGACTCCACCAACTAACACCAATATTAGCGGCATTTAGATATTGAAAAGGAAGTTTTTTTAAAGCATCCCAACTAATCTCACTACTACCACCATATAAGACAGGATATAAATGAGGGGCATAAATACCATTTCTCCCTAAAATCATACTTCTTTTAGCTGGATTTCTACCAGAATCCAAGTACAAATAATGATTCATAATCCATAAATTAGTAGGATTACCATCACCCTTATAATCATTCCAGAAAAAATCTACACCATAAGACTCTAATGGATGCAAAAATGCTTTAAACCAAACATCCAATATTTTAGGATTTAATGGATCAAATAAAATAATTTTATTATCAACAACACCTAAAAACTCACTAGCTTGTTTATAATATTGCTCATGTGGATAAAAACCTTCTGTTGGATCAATACACAAACCAACTCTAATACCTCTCTGATGAAACTGATCAATCATCTTTTTAGGATCACGAAATAAATTTGTATTAAAAGTATACCCTGTCTTTAAACCTTGATACTCGCCAATATTTCGATAATGCCAATCATGATCAAACAACATAACAGAAAAAGGAATTTTCTTCTTTTCAAAGTTTTTAATTAACTCCATAGTACTATTATCATCATAAGTAATATTTCTACTCCACCAGTTTCCAAGAGCATATCTAGGAATCATGGCAGGAGAACCTGTCATTTTAAAATAATCAAACAACGCTTGTTTAAAATCTCTATCATACATAAAAACATAAGTATCGATATGATCAGCAGGAGGATCAGCTAATGTTCCATCTTCCATAATAAGTTTATTTTTACTATCATCAAGAGAAGAAAAACCATCTAAAGAATATAATCCTTTATTCATTTCTCTAGAAGAATTAACGTCTACACTAATAAAATTACCAAGCATATTCTTAGCTTCAGCATGACCAAAATACCAATCTTTATTACGATCTCTTTCACGGCTTAATAAAGTAATTTTTAAATTCTTCATAGGATCAACTTTAGGTCCTACAAAAGGCTGTCTTTTAACATATACTAAATGAAAATACTTAGTAGTTATTTCAACAAACTGAGTATCTTGTTTTACATTAAATTCTGGATAACCAAGATTTCTTCTTAATACTAACTGCGTTGGACGATCAACAAATGCTCCGCTAGGAGAATATTCTAATCGTACAATACGCTCTGTAATCACTGTAATACGAAAGTTGCTACCCTTAACAAAAGTTTTATCATCACTTCTAGCTCTAGAATAGTCAACTTCAAATTGTTTTCCTAGTGGATACATAGTCAACACCTTCTTATTATTCTAGTAACATAATATCATAAATAAAATAATATTCCAAGATAAAAACTAGGCTTTTTTATCTAAAAACAAGACATAATACTCTTCAAACGTAATATCATTTTCATAAATATAAGTAGCTATCTTTTTACCAACATAGCGATAATGCCAAGGCTCCGCACGAAAACCAGTTATTGCTTCATACTTCTCAGGGAATCTTTGTATAAAACCATATTTATGAGCATTTTCCTGTACCCAGTCATATTCAGGAGACTCTGCAAAAACATTAGAGTTACGACTACCAATATCAAAAGCTAAACCAGTCTGATGTTCGGAAAATCCAGGCATCGCAACAAAGTTTTTAACATAATTATCCCCGTATAGCTCTCGGTAAGTATCACAAGTTTCTTCTTGTTCTTCATAACTACGATAACTAGAATTTATAACCAAATCAAACCCATCTTTTTTAGCATCTTTATACATACTAATAAATGCATTAACAGCAATTCTACTACCCTCTTGCGTATCATCACTAGCATACTTCAAATCAATAGATACTAAATCATCCGGTACAAAACTCTTTTTCAAAGAGCGATGTTTATTAACTAACATTTCTGTACTAAACTCTGTAACAACTTCAGGATCCTCATAATTTTCTTTATCCATATCTAAATTAACTGCTAACACAGTAGTTTCATCATTTTCTCCAGTGGCATTCGAATACTCAACATATCTATCATAATTACTTAATTTAGCATAAGGAAGACTATAAAACTCTTCTAAATAATTAATCTTATCTCTTTTAGCAAACTCTGTAACATCTTTATCACTACCATGAGCTAAAATCATGGAAATATTATCATTACTATACCCTTTTTTTATTAACGTATTAATATTTCTTATCAGATGTTTATGATTTTGATAATCAATCTTAGAGTATTGATCTAAATACTTTTCATTATAATCACTACTCATAAAAGCAGCATTTAAAGTCTTGTTTTCTCCTACTGAAAGAACATAATCTTTCTTAAATTGAAACAAAATATTTCTAGCTGCCTCTTTAGTATATCCTAGACTAGTAAGAGAAGAAATTTGTACTTGATAAAAAATAAAAAGAGCTAATAATATCGCACAAACTACTCCAACAATCTTCAATTTCTTTATAATAGATTTCTTCAATCGAAATTTCTTCTTTTGCATATCATCACCTACTATATCCAGTATATCATAGAAATTGTATTTTCATATAAATTATGCTACAATAAATCACGTAAAAAAGGGAGAAATAGAAATATGCGTGCATTAGTATTATCTGGTGGTGGATCAAAGGGTTCCTACCAAATTGGTGTATGGAAAGCACTAAAAAAATTACACATAAAATTTGACATAGTAACAGGAACATCAATTGGCGCTTTAAATGGAGCATTAATTACCCAAAAAAGCTATAGAAAAGCCTTAAAACTATGGAACAATGTAAATCTAGAACTATTATTTGGAGAACAAGCTGCAAACAAAACAAATGATATAGATATTATGAAAATGTATGGAAAAGAATTTATAAAAAATGGTGGAATGGATGTTAAAGAAATAGAAAAGCTAATCGCCAAAGAAATTAATTATAAAAAAGTACTACGCTCAAAAATAGATTTTGGCTTAGTTACTTATAATTTAACAAACAAAAAGCCAATAGAAATTACTAAAAAGGAAATTCCACAAAAACTATTTGCAGATTATTTAATGGCATCAGCTTCTTGTTATCCTGCATTTAAACAAAAAAATATAGAAGGAGAACAATATATTGACGGAGGATTTTTTGATAATCTGCCAATTAACTTGGCTATAAAAATGGGCGCTGATGAAATTATAGCAGTAGATTTATCTGCCCCTGGTCTAAATAAAAAACCTACAAAAAACTTACCTACTATAAAGATTAAACCAAATAACAAACTAACAAACTTTTTAAACTTCAACGGAGAAGGTGCAAAAAGAAATATTAAACTTGGTTATAATGATACTTTAAAAAAATATCATAAACTAGAAGGAAAACATTATAGTTTTAAAACAGGAACACTAAAAGCAAATTATAAAAAACATTTTGAAACATATGAATATCTATTATCTAACATTCTAAATAGTGAAAAAATAAAAAAAGATTTCCTAAAAATAATAAAACTATCTAATATATCAATAGAAAATGTATTAGATAAAATTAATTTAAAAATCATGGAAAGTGTTGCTAAAGACTTAAACTTAGATGAAACAAAAATATATACAGAAAGAAAATTTAACAAAAGATTAAAGAAAAAATTAAAAACTGAACAAACGAAAAAATGTAATCAATTAAAAACAATGATAACAGATATAAAAGAAAATAAAAAAGGAATAAAAAGAAAAATATTACTAAATCCTTGGTTATTCTTAAAAGCATTATATTTATATACAATTTGCGAGGTGTAATATGAACAACTTTAAATATTCAAACGCAAACAAAAGGTACCATACCCTAGATTACTATTATAAAACCAGATTTCATTCAAAAGTATTTAAAGTAAGCTTAAATGCTGGATTTACTTGTCCTAATATTGATGGAACGGTTGGTCATAGTGGTTGTATTTATTGTTCTAAAAGTGGTAGTGGCGAATTTGCAGGTAATAAAGAAGATTCTTTAAAAAAGCAATTTGAAGAAATAAAAAACATGATGCTTCATAAATGGCCAAACGCTAAATACATTGGTTACTTTCAAGCGCATACGAATACATATGCAGACGTAAAAACACTAAAAAGGCTATACGAAACAGTATTATCATTTGATAATGTAATCGGATTAAACATCGCTACTAGACCAGATTCAATTAGTGATGAATGTCTAGAATATTTAACAGAATTAAATAAAAAAACTTATTTAACAATAGAGTTAGGATTACAAACAACAAATGAAAAAACAGCAAAATTAATAAATCGCTGTCATACCCTAGATTGCTTTGAAACAATGGTTAAAAAACTAAGAAAGCAAAATATAGATGTAGTAGTCCATATCATTAATGGTCTACCATATGAAACCAAAGAAGATATGATTAACACAGTAAAGTATTTAAATGACTTAGATATACAAGGAATAAAAATACATATGCTAAGTATATTAAAAGATACTCCATTAGAAAAAATGTATAAGAAAAAGCCATTTAAAGTATTAACAAAAGAAGAATATATAGACATTGTTGTATCACAATTAGAATACTTAAGACCAGAAATCATAATACATAGAATTACTGGAGATCCAAAATTAGATGATTTAATAGAACCAGATTGGCTTACGAAAAAATTCTGTGTACTAAATGACATTGATAAAGAAATGGTAAAAAGAGAGACATATCAAGGAAAAAAAGTAAACAGCAACAAATAATAACAAACAAAAAAAGATTCAACAGAATCTTTTCTTTTTTTAAATTTGATCTGCAGGTTGTTCAACTGGTTTAGGAACAGCTTTAGGTTTTACAGCTGGCTTTGGAGGACGAGGTCCTTCAAACATCTCATTTAAAGTTGTCCCGAATGTTGCTAAATTTTGTAACTCGCTTGGAACAATAATCTTTGTAGCTTGTCCATTCGCAACATTAACCATAGCTTCATAACTCTTAAGTTTTAATACTGCTTCATCCATATTTGCATCTTTTAATAAACGAAGTCCTTCAGCTGTTGCCTCTTGAACTTTAACAATAGACTCAGCTTGTCCTTCAGCTTGTTTAATCATTGCTTCTTTAGCAGCTTCAGCCTTTAAAACTGTACTAGCTTTTTCACCTTCAGCAATAAGAATTTGACTTTTCTTTTCACCTTCAGCTCTTAAAATAGCTTCACGTCTTTCACGTTCAGCACGCATTTGTTTTTCCATTGCTTCTTGAATATCTCTAGGAGGCAAAATGTTTTTAACCTCAACACGATGTACTTTAATACCCCAAGCATCTGTTGCTTCATCCAAAATACTACGCATTTTAGTATTAATAACATCACGACTTGTTAATGTCTGATCAAGTTCCAAATCACCAATAATATTACGAAGTGTTGTAGCAGTTAAATTCTCAATAGCACTTATTGGATTTTCAACACCATAAGTATAAAGTTTAGGATCAGTAATTTGATAATAAACTACTGTATCAATCTGCATAGTAACATTATCTTTTGTAATAACTGGTTGTGGAGCAAAGTCTTTAACCATTTCCTTTAAACTAACAGTACAAGCCACACGATCCAAAATAGGTACTACATAATGTAACCCTGTTTGCATCGTTCTGTGATAAGCCCCCAATCTCTCAACCACTAATGCTTTAGATTGAGAAATAATTTTAACACCTGCTGCAATAATTACAATAATAACTAATAAAACAATAAGCAATAAATATCCAAATCCCATTATTTACTCTCCTTCCCATGGACGATTAGTTTTACGCCATCCATTTTCTCAACAATAACTTTATCACCTACATGATATTCTTCATCTGCTGCCGCTGTCCAAGTACTACCATATACTTTAACTTCACCAAACTTATCTGGTAAAATTTCTTTCGTAACAGTCGCTTCTTTTCCAATAACCCTATCTAAATTTGTAGGAACTATTTTCTCTCTGTTTTTAAATTTCTTTACTAAAGGAAGAGTAACAATTAATGAAACCACACTAACCACTACAAACGTTAATAACTCAAGCAAAATAGAATCCGTAAAGAAAGATACTAAGAAAGCTGCTAACGCTCCTACTGCAAACCATATTGTAACAAGATTCACAGTTATAAGTTCAATACATAATAGGACTACAAATAAAATTATCCAATAAATAGCCATAAAACTTCACCACCTACTTAAATTATATGATAGGAAAACGTCTTTTTCAATAACTTTTTCTTGTTTATCATATTTTTTTATATTATAATGATATAGAAGATAGGAGCAAAAAAATGGAAAAAGGTTTATCAAATAAACAAAGATATATAATAGCAGGTGCTATAGCAGTCTGGGGAGTAATTTTTATCGGAAGTGGAGTTACTATGACAATGATGGATACTCCTATAAAAAAAGAAAAAACAGAATTTAAAGTGGTACAAAAAAGAGTAGCCAATATGAAAAGTAATGAAATAAGACTTAAAGCAATGGAACAAGAGATTAATCAACCAATCAGTGTAAATATTAAAGACTACTTAGAAAATGTAAATGACATAGATAACGATATTATTGAAGATCTTAAACTAGATACATCTATGGTCAATGTAAATCAAGCAGGAACATATACTTACACAGTTACCTATAAAAAGAAAACCTTTAATGGAACATTTACCATTAAAGAAAAACCATTGCCAAATATGGTATTAACACTTAAGGATTTAAATATTGAATTAGGTTCAACATTATCTACAGACATTCAAAACTATATTAACGAACCTCTAACAGATGAAGTAAAACAAAATATTACATTAGACTTATCAAAGGTAAATACAGCACAAGCAGCTAATTATCAATATACAGTAACCTATAATGGAAGACTTTATACGGGAACTATTACTATTTTCTCTCCACAAAAAACAGAACAACAAGAAACACCAAATAACCAACAAACACCAGGAAAAACAGAAGAAAATAAAAATACAGATGAACAAAAACAGAGCTAAAACTAGCTCTGTTTTTTTTAACTTAATCCAACAATTTCATCATCAACCAAATCTATCTTTTCATAATTAGGATGTTTAGGTAAGCCCGGCATTCTAAGAATACTACCAAATAAGACAGTTATAAATCCAGCGCCACTATACAATTCTATATCTCTTACATAAATAGTATAATCTTTTGGATTACCAAGTTTCTTCGCATCGTCTGATAAAGAATATTGTGTCTTAGCTCCACAAATAGGAAGATAAGACAAATCATTCTCTTCTATTAATTTAATCTTTTCCAAAGCTTCCTTACTATACTCTACACGATTAGCATGATATATTTTAGTAGCTAACGCAAAGATTTTATCTTGTATATTTTGATCATCTTGATATAAAAAGTGGAAACTGCAAGGCTCATTAACTGCTTTTTCAACCTCTTTAGCTAAAGAAATAGCACCTTCTCCTCCATCCATATAAGCAGTACTAACAGCAACCGCAATATTATGGCTATGACACCAATCAACTACAACATCATGTTCTGCTTTTGTATCACTATCATAAGCATTTAAACATACAACCAAAGGAATACCAAACAATTGCATATTTTGAACATGAGCCTCAAGATTACATAATCCCATTTGAACAGCCTGAACATTTTCTTTTAAAATATCATCCTTTGCAACAGAAGCATTATATTTTAAAGCCTTAATAGTTGCTACTAAAACAATAGCATCTGGATGAATTTCAGCCTTACGACATTTAATATCTAAAAATTTCTCTGCACCCAAATCAGAACCAAAACCAGCTTCAGTAATGACATAATCCCCTAAAGACAAACCTAACTTCGTCGCAACAATACTGTTACACCCATGAGCAATATTAGCAAAAGGGCCCCCATGAATAATAGCAGGAGTCTGTTCTAAAGTTTGAACTAAATTAGGATAAAATGCATCTTTTAAAATAACAGCCAAAGAACCCTCAATATGTAAATCTCTTGCATAAATCATTTTTTTATCTTTTGTATATCCTACAACAATATTACCTAGCATCTCCCTTAAATCATCGAAATCTTTTGCTAAACATAAAAGTGCCATAATTTCACTAGCAGCCGTAATATTAAATTTTTCATTTCTACTTTCTAAAGAAATTCTTCGTAATGCTCTATCATTAACATCTAGACAACGATTAAAGCAAACTTCATCAATACCAAGCTCATTACCATGAAAGATATGATTATCAATAGCAGCGCACAATAAATTATTAGCAGAAGTAATTGCATGGAAATCACCTGTAAAATGTAGATTAATATCTTCCATTGGAATTACTTGACTATAACCACCACCTGTTGCTCCACCCTTCATGCCAAAAACAGGTCCAAGTGACGGTTCACGCAAAACAAGAACAGGATTTTTATGCAACTTATGTAATGCATCTCCTAACCCTATACTAACAGTCGTTTTGCCCTCACCATAAGGAGTAGGACTAATTGCTGTAACCAAAACTAGTTTGCCACGACCTTCTCCCGGCTTCTTTGTAATTTTAGCTTTGTCCTTACCATATAAAATATACTCATCATCACTTAAATTTAAAGAATCTAAAATAACACGTATATCTTCTTTATTTGCTTTTCTAGCAATCTCTATATCGGTCATATATATCACCTCACGTCTACATTATAACATATTTAAAACTTTTATGAAATTTGCAAAACAAACAATAAAATAATAGAAAAAAGCAAAAATTCTATAAAAGAAATAAAAAAATAACTAACTAAAATCCAAAAAAATATAAAAAACCTCCATTTGCTATTCAAAAAAATAACTGTTATTATCAAAAACGTTAAGAAAAAAGGAGGAAAAACATGAAAAAAATATTAGTTTTCTTAATTGCAATATTTATTAGTTTTGGTTGTTACATAAATGTAAATGCTAGTACAACCTTTTATGAGGCAGAATATATTGATGGTATATATATGAAAAAGCAGCAACAAAACTCATCTACCATTTACTATCAAAAAGCCCGATTTTTTAGAGAAAGTGGAACAAATAGATATGCTTATTGCATTGACCCTTTTGTGTTTTTTAAAGAAGGAAGTAGCTATAATCAAACAATAACCCCAAATAACCTTAGTGCAGAACAAAAACAAAGAATAGAATTAATTGCTTACTTTGGTTACGGTTATAAAGATCATACAGACCCAAAATGGTATGCTGTAACGCAAATGATGATATGGCAAACCGCAGAACCTACAGGTAAATTTTATTTTACATCTGGACTAAATGGTCCTGCAGTCGCACCATATAATACAGAAATCAATATTATTAATGGGTTAATACAAGAATACAATCGAAACACTTCACTAAAAGATAAAACCTACACAATAATAGAAGGTCAAAATCTTCAAATAACAGACACAAATAATTTATTACACTATTATCAAGTGAATAATCCAACATTTAAGATTTCAAACAACACATTAATAGCTAATAATTTAAAAGAAGGAAATTATACAATCACTTTATCTAGAAAAGAAAACAATCACAATATGCCAATTTTATTTTATCAATCAGAAAATAGTCAAGCTCTAATGCAAACTGGAGATATACCAGAAAAACAAGAAAAACTAAATATAAATGTAATAAGAACAAAAATAGAAATAACAAAATTAGATGAAGATACTAATTCAACAACACCAAGTGGTGCTGGAAAATTAGCTGGTGCTATATACGGATTATACGATAAAGAAGGAAAAGAAATTGCTACAGTAACGATAGATGAAAATAACAAAGGACTAATAGAAAACATTCCCTTCGACAAATATTATATTCAAGAAATAAAAGCCCCAACAGGGTATGAATTAGATACAAACAAATACCCTATAGAAATAACAGAAGAAAAATATCAACACACAATTACATTAAAAGATAAAATCATAAAAAAAGAAATAACCATATATAAAACATATGATGAAAATAACAAAATTCCAGAAGCAAACATTTCTTTTTCAGTTTATGATAAAAACAATAAACTAGTTGCTACAATGACTACTGACGAAACCGGAAAAGCATCAATTACTTTACCATATGGTGAATATAAAATAGTACAAGATAACACAACGCCTGGTTATCATAAAGTAAATGACTTTTCTATAAATGTAATAGACAACATACCAGAAAATATTATTCTAACAGACTACAAAATAAAAGTACCTAATACTAACTCTACCTTTATAACAATAATTATTAATCTAATTATTAGCTTATTAAATCTATTTTAAAAAGAATTTTAGGGTTAGTATGCATCTTATTTTTATATTGTTTAGTATGTCATCATATATATGAAAAACAAACAGAAGTATCAAAAAAAGAATTATCTACAACACCATCTATTCAATACGAAGAAGATAAAATAGGTACAATAGCAATCAATAAAATTAAACTAAATCAACCATTATATCAAATAGACAGTATACATAATAATGTAGAAGAAAATGTAACAATATTAAAAGAATCTATTCTGCCAGAAGAAGAAAACAGTATATTATTTTTAGCAGCTCATTCAGGAGAAGGAAAAATAGCATATTTTAACAACTTAGATAAATTACAAATTGGAGATAAAATAAAAATTAATTATAATAATAAATTATATATTTATAGAATTGATGATATCTGGGAAGAAGAAAAAACAGGTTACATACACATTAACAAAAGTAGTAACAAACAGCTGGTACTAACAACCTGTAGTCCTCATAAAAAAAACAAACAACTAATAATTAATAGTAATTTAATTGCATAATAAAGATACTAGTTTATACTAGTATCTTTCGTATTTTCTAAAAAATCTAAAGCTGTTTGTAATTGAAAATCATGCTCATCGTTAGGTGCTGAAAAATATTCACTCGTAAGTAAAACTTCTTTGTCTGGTGAAATACCTTTACCATCAATCCAATTTCCCTTCGGAGTAAGCCACTTTTCCGTAGTATACTTCACACTAGTTCCATCAGATAACGTATAAGCAGTTTGTACAGTTCCTTTCCCATAAGTAGTATCACCAATCAAGTAAGAATTACTATAAGACTCCTTAAAAGCAGAAGCTAATATTTCAGATGCAGAAGCACTAGCAGAATCGATTAAAACCACTACTGGATAATCTCTAGATTCTTTTGTACTATCTTTTATTTTTGTTTTATCTTTTTTAAATTGAACCTGATATAAAACTTCATTCTTTTTCATAAACAACTCTAATATTTTCTTGGTTTGTTTAACATGTCCACCAGGATTAGAACGAACATCAATGATCAAAGAATGGATATTTTTCTTTTCTAATTTAGCAAGTTCATTTTTAAATTGTTTATAAGTATTAGCCGCAAAACTATCAATAGAAATATAACCTGTATTACCATTATTTAATGCGTATACTTTAGAAGTAACCGTTACCAAATCAATCTCTTCTACATGAAGAGTTTTCTCAATTTCTTCGTTATCTCTGCGAATTAAAACTTTTACTTCATCATTAGAACTATTACGAATACTACCCGTAATGTCACTCATATTATCAGCAGTAACAACATCACCATTAATTTTAAGCAAAATATCTCCTACCCTTATATCCGCTTTCTCAGCCGGAGAATTTTTAGATACATCTAAAATTACAATATTATCATCAACCGCCGAAATAGTAATACCTACACCCGTATAACTACCATCAACAGATTCATTAAAACTCTCTGACTTCTCTTCATCCATGTAAACAGAATAAGGATCATCTAAAGAAGAAAGCATACCATCAACTGCAGCATCTACTAAGTCCTGCTCTTTTATATCCTTATAATAATTATCTAAAATATGATTATAGACAGCAACCAACTCTTGTAACTCTGAAGAAACTTTTTCTCCTTGTATCTCATTCTTAAATAAAGAAAAACTATTACCAATGACAATACCAAATATAATAGCCAAAAGAAGTAATACTAAAACCTCAAAAGTATTAAATCCCGTTTTCTTTTCTACAATAATTTCTCTAACTTCATCATCTTTATCTATTTCCTCATCAGTTACTATAACTTTACGAAAATTAGGTTTAATAAACGGAAACTTACGCATATTATCACCTCGATACACCTATATTCATTTTAACATAAAAACAAAAAAAATAAAGGATATTTATCCTTCATTTAACTTTTCCTGAATAGCCTCTTGACCTTCAATATAATGAACAACATCTCCATCCTCAAATTCAATCAAGGTTGGTCCTGAAATTTTTAAATCAGATAAATCATCAACACTATCATTTGAAGTATCAGAAACATATTTCTTATTAAATGCACTACTCATATCAACGGTATAAATAGGTACTTGTGTTCCCATATCTTCGTATGTTGTTATCATATTAGTATAGGTAGATTTAGCCTCATCAGAAGACATATCATAATATAATACATAATAATGATCTTTATCAATAGAAAAACTATTTCCAGCTAAAATCTCTTGATATTGAATATCTGCTTCTGCTGGCTTTGCATTAATAATATCTGAAGTAGAAGTATCATGACTTAAAATATATACGGTAATAAAATAAAAAGCTACTAAGACCACAGCAACGACAAGTGCCACAATAAATATCTGCTTAAAATTACCATCAAATGAACTAGGCATACTATCTACTTTCTCATGCATTTTTCTTCTATATTGTCTATTTTTTGCCATATTACCACCCAAAAAAATTATATCACAAGAAAAAAAAGAGGTAAAGCTCTTATTTCATAGTCGCAACAACACCAATAGATTGTGCAACATCAAGCATTTCCTCTTGATTCATAACATCACTAACCAAATAATATTCAATACCATTACTAGTCCAATTTAATGAATTATTTGTCATTACTCCTAAAGTATCCATTAAGAAATAAGGTTCTCCATATGTAGGAACAACGGTAAACTCATCTTCAACATTAGCAGTCTCTTCCACTAATAGAAATGGTTTTTCTCCTTCAAATGTCATAATAATTCTTTCACCATCACCCTTATCAATCTTCTCCTCATTTGTAAGTTTTGTTCCACTAGGCAACATTAATGGATAAATACTATTTAATATACTATCAGAAGTAGACATTGTATCCTCTGTTAAATATGTTTTCATCACTGTATCTAAATGAAAATAATTTTTCTTAAAATCCGGTGAAAAATCAATACTATGATAATCCATAGTCATACAAATAACAGAATCACTATTATATATTTCAACTTTTTTTAATTTTAATTTTTTAGATAACGTAATCTTCTGTTTAACCAAATTTCTGTTATTAGGATAATTAACTTCCGTCATAAAAGTATATCCATCTTTTCGTTCTTTAAACATTCTATTATCATCATCTTTTATATCATTAATTAAAGACTCTAATAAATATATTTGTGAATTATTATAAGGCCAGTCACTCTGAAATTTAAAACTCTTATTAAGAGAAGGGGTAACAACATAAACACCATCATCATTTTTTAAAATTATTTGAGTATGATTATTTGAAACATTAGTTAAACTAACACGATACTTATTATCTTTTTGATAAGCAACCGAAACATCATAATGATATACATTATCATTA
Organism: uncultured Bacilli bacterium; assembly: GCA_944358855.1. Classification (GTDB taxonomy): domain Bacteria; phylum Bacillota_I; class Bacilli_A; order RF39; family UBA660; genus Faecimonas. The sequence goes on from CALVSC010000004.1 coordinate 32,754, forward strand.
TTAACTAATTCCAAACTCCCCTCAACATAATAGGAATCTGCATCTTTTACTTTCTTCTCTAAATCTCGAACAATATCTTCTTCTCCATATTTTCCACAACCAGAAAGCAATAAGATACAAAACAAAAGCATAATTATTTTTTTCATATTTCACCTCTTTGAAGTATCTAATAAACAATATGAAAACAAAAAAAATATATGCAAAAAAAAGGATAGATAATCTATCCCTTATTCAACAATTCTAACATTAACTTTCTTTGTCTTAGGAGTATATGTAAGTCTCGAGTCTGTTTTCTCAACAAAAACTTCAACTTCATATTCACCAGGTGTATAATCTTCTAAGTCAACATAAGCAACAATAGAACTTGCATCAATATTATTAACGATATCACTACTTCCACTAACAGAAACAGTAACAGAAGTATCATCTGCCGACAATGCCTGAACAGACAATCCATCACCCAGATTTCTAAACTCAATTGTATTAACTGTAAATTCTTTAGTTACAGAATTAGCCACTTTAACATCAACAGTAATTGTTTTTTCACTAATATCAGTAATACCTTTTGGACGTTTCAAAGTAACTGTATACTTCTTATCCTTCTCTAATCCCTTAACATCTACTTCTACTTCTAATTCCTCAATCTTATCAACTGCTGCTTGTTGTCCATAAATAGTAACTGTAGAAACATTGGTATCTAAAGATTGAATAGACTTACCAAATGCTAATTTACCAGTTGGAACAACCTTAATAGGAACCTCTTTATGAGGAGAAGTAATTGTGATTTTAGCATCTACAGTAGATGGAACAATTTCAACATTAACACGTTTACCATTTTCATCATAAGCAACTAAAGGAACATCTTTAAGAGTAATTTCGCCAGCTTTAGGATTAGCAATCTCATCAACATCAACTAAAGCACGAACCGTTGCTACTTTATCTAATTTATATTGTGCTCCTTTTACAATAACTTCACTACGATCAAGTTCAACATCATCAATATATAATTTACTATCTAAATTATCTTGATGTAAAATATCAACAGTTAAACTCTTATTCTCACTAACTTTCTCATAAATAGTAACCGTTACTTCAGATGGATCTAATCGATAATCCAAAGAACTAAGCCTTTGAGAATATTCTAATTTTACTTTATGATTACCAGGCTTTAATCCAGTTAAATCCACACTAACTCCTCTAGAAGGTGCTTGTTTAGCCAAGAAAATATGTCTTCTTTGACCAATTAAAGTAATATCAACAGTTTTAGGTAACCCTTCAACTACATATAACTCTTCATTATAAATAGCTTCTACTGGCTCATCATATAAAACTTCAGCATATTGGTCAATCATAATATTAGATTCCTGATCAATAATAACAAAAACACCAAAAGCTAATATTAAACTAACAACTATTAAAGTACCTTTTTTTCCAGCAATACGATCAAAATTCTTTGTACTTCCTTTAAAGAATTCTGCCACTTTTAACATAAATTTGGTTATGGGAGTAATTAACCATTTATCAAAGAACTTTCCTACAAGACGGAAGAAAGCTCCAAATCCTCTACTTATCTTCTTCATATATCTCTTCCTCATCTATCTCTTCATCAAAATCAACTTCTTGTTTAGGACGAAGTTCGTCAATTAACATCATACGAACATCATCAAGAGTCAAGTTATATAGCATTTCTCCCTTTAATGCTATAGAAACTCTTCCTGTTTCCTCAGAAACCACTAAACAAATAGCATCCGTCTGTTCAGATAAACCTAAAGCTGCTCTATGTCTTGTACCAAGTCTACGATTTAATTTAGGACTGTTACTAGTTGGAAAAACAGCTCCGGCACAACTAATTCTATTTCCTTGAATAATAACACCACCATCACAGAATGGATTACCTTTAAAGAATATAGAAACTAATAAATCACTAGAAATATCAGCATATATTTTTTTAGCTTTCTCAATATACTTACTTAAACTAATATCTCTTTCTATAACGATTAGAGCACCAATTCTTTCTTTTCTCATATAATCAACAGCGTTTACAACTTCATAAACCAAATGCTCTCTCTCATCAACCGTTAAAGTCTTATGTCTACCGAGCAACTGACTACGACCCAATTGTTCCAAAATAGCTCTAATCTCAGGTTGGAAAATAACTATAATAGCAATTGGTCCCCATTGAATAATATAATCAAGTAAAACTGAAACAGTAGTAAAATTTAACCAGTTACCAATCAAACTTAAAATAATAACAAAGACAACACCCTTAAATATTAAAGACAGCTTTATATTATTTTTAATATTCTTTAAAATAAAATAAAATATTACCCAGACAATACATATATCTATTAATTTTCTTAATAATGATAAAATATCAGTAATTGTTATCGACATCTAATCCCTCCAAGTTTTAATCATTGCTTATTAGCAGGTTTTTCTGCAGTAGTATTTTCTGCAGCCACATTTATATTAGTAGACGCTGGCGTCACAACTGTTGCACCAGTAAGTTTAGCAATATCTTCATTACTAACGACATCTCCCAATTCAGAATTCATAACAGTAGGCATTTCTTGAACTACTGGTTGTATATTCTGTGTAGTAGCCACATCAGATACGCTAGCATACATTTTATTTTGTTTATCAGCAAGTTCTTTTCGTTTCATTGTTTCTTCAGCTAAATAACCAATACAAGCACAAATTCCGATGATACCCACTACCAGAACAACTATATATACAGGTCCTGATAATACATCCCGGAAAAATGAAATAATAATATCCAAGAATACCACCCCTATTCTCATTATAATGATATCATTTTTCATAATAAAAAACAATAAAAATCAATCTTATGATTGACTCATCTATAAAAAGGTTGTTTATTCAAACCGTACATCCCAATGGTGCCGATTAAAGGACTTGAACCTTCGACCTACGCATTACGAATGCGTTGCTCTACCAACTGAGCTAAATCGGCATATAAAAAAAGATACAAAAACATTGTATCACTTTTCTAAATCTTTGAAAACCTTTTTACAAAAATTATTTGCTTTCAATATGATTAAATAGGATGCCAATATTAACTAATCCAGCAATCCCAACAATAGTATATATGATTCTACTAAATAAAGAGCCAGTACCAAAAATTGTATCAACTAAATTAAAATCTAGGATACCTATAAGTCCCCAATTAATAGCTCCAATAATAGTAAAAACCAACAATATTTTTTGAACAGTTTCCATATTATCCCTCCTAAATATAGAATATCCAAAAAATAATTATTTATACAAAAAAGAATCTAAATTTATTAGATTCTTCTAACCGCAATAACATGAGTTCCACTACCACGAGTCCAAGCAGCAACATCACTTGCAATAACACCTTGAACTGGATTCGTAGCGTGAACCATTTGACCATTACCAGTATAAATAGCAGTATGAGTAGGATTCCCAGCTGAATATCCCCAAATAAGAATATCACCTGGTTGAGCAGACTCATAACTAACTAAAACACCATCATTCATTTGTGTTGAACTACTTCTACTAATAGAAATACCTATTTGACTATATAAATATTGAACAAAACCACTACAATCAAAACCACTAGGTGTATTACCACCAGCAACATAAGGGCTACCTACAAGAGAATAAGCAAGTTGTACTAAAGCATTCATATCACCTGATGGTAAAATATTATTTTGATAATTTTGATTAATGGTAGGTTCTAAAACAGGTTCAGGCTTTGCATTTACTTCAACAGAATAAGTAACAGACGATGTATTTCCATATTTATCAATTGCTTTAACAACCACTTGATAACTACCTGGAACATTAGTATCTACATTACTTTCAATTGTATAATAATTTGTAGCATCATCTAAAACTTCATCTTTCTGTTGATAAGAAATATCACCATCAACCTTATCATAAACAGAAGTTAAATTATTAAAAGCATCAAAAGAATCACCCTCGGTCAATGTAATAACATCTTCTTTAAGCTCAATCTCTGGCGCAATAGTATCTTTTACCTCAACAATAATAGACACTTCTTTAATAACCTGATCTTTTTCAACTTCAACAATAACTTCTTGTGGTCCTACTACATTTGTATCAATATCTTTTTTAATAGATACAATATCACCGTCAATATCGTCAACAACTTCACGAATATCATAATTGGGACTACCATATTCTATCATAGCTGTTTTAGAAACTTTTACATCAATACTATTATAAATATGATAATATTCATAAAAATAATGAAACATCAATCCTATAAATAGTACAAACGTAACAACTAAAAGCTTACGTTTCGACGGTAAATTTTCAATTTTCATACATATCTCCCCCTGAGATAACGTATATTATAACATATTGATTAAAACTTGTCAAAAATCATCACCTGAATTCAAATAATTATAAATACTTTTTAAGTTCCTTTTCTGCTTTTTTCTGAAACTTTAAAAACTCCTTAGCCATATTCAAATCCTCTTTATCAATATCATCACTTGCTGATTTAATACGTTTCTCCATCTCTAACTGTCCCATCACAAGTCCTTGCACCAACATCTCAGCCATACTAGCATCACTATTATCAGAAATCACTTCTTTAAAAATCCCCATAGAAGACATCATTTTGGTCATAGTTGACTCATCTTCTACCTTTTTATCTAAAGATAACAACTTATCACGACTCATTTCTAAAAAAGAAGAATACTCATCTCTTACCTTTTCAATACTCCCTATAATTTTATTATCCTTCCCTTTCAAATACTCCAAAACCTTCTCACAAGCAAAATGCCCCATCGAAGCATCTTTATATATTTTTTCCAATAATTCACAATCCATATTAATCACCTCAATTATAGTATGAACACTATATCAAACTTTATACAAAAAAAGAAGCACATTAAATGTCGAAAAGTGTATCAAAACAGCAAAAGAAAAAAGATAAAATATATAAAAGCACAAAAAAAGATACTATTTAAAGTATCTTTTTTGGAAATAATCGTATAGTTGATTACATTTATCTTTATCCATATCATCTTTATCTTCATAAGGATAAGAAATTCCTAACTTTATATATTTTTCTCTACCTAGCCTATGAAACGGAAGAAAGTCAACTCTTTCTATATTATGAATATGTTGCAAATAAGAAACCAAACTATCCATATATTCATAACTATCTGTAATTCCCGGAACAACAACTTGTCTAATCCAAATTTTTTTATTAAGTTTATTGCAAACATCAATAAAATGTTCCACTTCTTTCATTTCCATACCAGTAATTTCTCTGTATCCTTCAGGAGTAGTATGTTTCACATCTAAAAGAATTAAATCCACATAAGATAACAATTCTTCATAATCACCAAGTCCAACACCAGAAGTATCCAAAGCTATGTGAACATTTTTTTCTTTCAACAATTTACAAACCTCTATAATATAATCTTTTTGTAAAAGAGGTTCTCCTCCTGAGAAAGTAACGCCACCATTATTTCTAAAATAAGGTTCGCATCGCATAATTCGTTTAACTAACTCTTCAGGAGTATAATTATCATCTCTTCTTTTCCACATTTCTGGATTATGACAATATTTACAGCGTAACATACATCCATTAAAGAAGACTACACAGCGAATACCAGGTCCATCGACAAGTCCAAAAGTTTCAATAGAATCAATACTAGCTTTCATAATTACATTTTCTCATGGAATGTTCTTGCGATAACTTCCTCTTGTTGCTTTCTAGTTAATTTGTTAAATCTTACAGCGTATCCAGAAACACGAATAGTAAGTAATGGATATTTATCAGGATGATCCATAGCATCAATTAATGTTTCACGATTTAATACGTTAACATTTAAGTGATGTGCTCCTTGAACAAAATATCCGTCCATTAAGTTAACTAAATTTTCTACTCTTTCATCTGCTGTTTGTCCTAATGCATTTGGAACAACTGAGAAAGTATTAGAAATACCATCACGACAGCAGTTTGCCCAATCTAATTTAGCAACAGAGTTCAAAGAAGCAATTGCTCCACTTTGATCTCTTCCATGCATAGGGTTAGCACCTGGAGCAAAAGCAACACCAGCTTTTCTTCCATCAGGAGTAGCTCCTGTATTAGAACCATAAACTACATTTGAAGTAATCGTTAATACAGATAATGTTGGATGTGCATTTCTATAACATACATGAGAACTTAATTCTTTATAGAAAACATCTAAAATTTCTTTACCAATTTCATCTACTCTATCATCATCGTTACCATATTTAGGGAAATCCCCTTCAATTTCAAAATCAACAGTAATTCCATCTTCATCACGAATTGGTTTTACCTTTGCATATTTAATAGCTGAAAGAGAATCTACTGCTACAGAAAAACCTGCAACACCATATGCCATCAAACGATTTACATAAGTATCATGTAATGCCATTTGACCAGCTTCATAAGCATATTTATCATGCATGTAATGAATAATATTCATAGCATCAGAATAAATTCTAGCAACCTCATGCATCATTTTATAATAAGCTGTCTTAACTTTATCATAATCTAAAACTTCATCAGTCATTTTTTCAAATCCAGGAATAACAAGTTCACGTTTAACCTCGTCAACTCCTCCATTAATAGCATATAATAAAGTTTTTGCTAAGTTACAACGAGCACCAAAGAATTGCATATCCTTACCAACACGCATTGCTGAAACACAGCAGGCAATAGCATAATCATCGCCCATACTTGGTCTCATAACATCATCATTTTCATATTGAATTGAATCAGTAGCAATACTAACTTTAGCACAATATTTCTTCCAAGCTCTTGGTAAATCTTGTGCCCATAAAATAGTCATATTTGGCTCTGGAGCACTCTCCAAATTCTCTAGAGTATGAACAATACGGAATGAAGTCTTATTAACCATAGACTTTCCTTCACTAGTAATACCACCTAAAGAACAAGTTACCCAAGTTGGATCTCCAGAGAATAATTCGTCATATTCAGGAGTTCTCAAATGACGAGCTGCTCTTAATTTAATAACAAATTGATCAATAATCTCTTGTGCAGCTTCTTCAGTTAAAGTTCCATTCTTTAAATCTCTTTCAAAATAAATATCAAAGAAAGCATCTACTCTACCTAAAGACATTGCAGCACCATTATCTTCTTTAATAGCTGCTAAATATCCAAAATAAGTCCATTGTACTGCCTCTTGAGCATTTTTAGCAGGTCCTGAAATATCAAAACCATATGTTGCAGCCATATCTTTAATTTCTTTTAATGCTCTATATTGCATAGAAATCTCTTCACGTAAACGAATAGTTTCATCATCCATAACAGTGATTTTCATATTATCAAAATCGCTTTTCTTTTGAGCCATTAAATAATCGATACCATATAATGCAATTCTACGATAATCACCAATAATTCTACCACGTCCATAAGCATCAGGTAATCCAGTTAACAACTTATTATGACGAGCTTTTCTAATTTCTGTTGTATAAGCATCAAAAACACCATCGTTATGAGTTTTTACTAAATTGGTTTCTTTGATGAATTTTTCTAATTCAGGATTCATCTTATAACCATATGCATCTAATTCCTGATAAACCATCTTTATTCCACCTTTAGGAACAATACTTCTCTTTCCTAATTTATCAGTTTGAAGACCTACAATAACATCATCATCTTCACATATATATCCAGGAGCAAAAGCATTAATTCCAGCTGGGTGATCAACATCAATATCAATAACATGTTTCTTAACTTCCTCTAAACACATATCTTCATATACTTTTAAAACACGTTTTGTTTTTTCTGTTGGTCCACTTAAAAATGATTCATCACCATCATAAGCTGTATAGTTTTTCTTAATGAAATCACTAACGTTAATTTCATTACACCATACACCCTCTTTAAAACCTTTCCATTGTTCTTGTTCCATCTATAATCACCTTCCCATACGTATTATATCATAATGAATATATTTTCCAAACGAAAACAACACTTTTTTGCAAAAGTTTACAGCTAGACTTTTCACTTACTATATGATATAATCTACCTACGGGGCTGACCAGGTTTCGACGGGAATAATAGAGCATAGATGGCAAGTCGAAAGTCCACGTTACGGACACAAAAAAATAAACGCAAACAAAGCTAAAAATGCAGTTGCTAACATGTTTGGTGGAAACCAAACATTAGCATTTGCCTAATCGAAAAAAGGCCTGCGCTTTCTCTTATTTCTTACCTAGGAAATAACTGAAGGTTCATTTATTATAGGTTATAGCTATTTTTCTCCCAAAAAATAGAAAGAACAAAAGGGATAGTATATTATCTTGGTCGTTAACTACTTGGATACTATACGAATATAATTAGTTAACTAAACTTGTAGAAGTTTATGTAGCTTTATTTTCGGACAGGAGTTCGATTCTCCTCAGCTCCACCATTGACAATTTTGTTCAAAATATTTGAACTTTAAATATATAAAGCCAATCGAAAGATTGGCTTTTTTTCATAAAAAAATCACATCCAAAGATGTGATTAATAATAACAATTACTACCCGTAATTTTTAACATTTCTTAAAGCTTCACGCTTCATATCTCTTTCTTTTATAGATTCTCTCTTATCATAATCTTTTTTACCACGACAAACACCTAAAGAAACTTTAAGAATATTATTTTTAAAATAAAGTTTTAAAGGTATCAACGTAAGTCCTTTCATAGTAATTGCTTCTTCTATTTTTTTTATTTCTTTCTTATGTAAAAGTAATTTTCTATTTCTCGTTTCTTCATGATTAAAAATATTTCCCTCTTTATAAGGAGAAACAAACATATTTAAAAGATAAACCTCATGATTTCTAACAATACCATAACAATCTTTTATGTTACACTTCCCATCTCTTATAGACTTAATTTCTGTTCCTGTTAATACAATGCCAGCTTCAAAGGTTTCTTCTACAAAATAATCATGTTGTGCTTTTCGATTTATAATCTCCATATTATCAACTCCTACTAAGTCCAAAAGTAAGTTCAGGATAGTAAGAACTTACTATACTTTTATATTCATTATAATAATTTTTGTAACCGGATAGAATAGTATCATTCAAACTAGAATAAGGATATACCTTAAAATTTCGTTTCCCTCCATAATTAGAATCAGTATATAAAAGTTCTGCTTTAGGAGAGTCAACAGTAACCGTCGTTTCTTCTTTAGTTACGACTTTATTTATTGTAACTTCCATTGCTAAGCCTGTCAACCGTTCAATACCTACCTGATCAGAAATAAAATTACCCAACGAATAAATAACAAAAGTTTTTCCATCATTAATATATTCAACTGGCTCAACCACATGAGGATGTGCACCAATAATAAGTCCTACTCCTAAAGAAGATAAGTAATTAGCAATCTCTCTTTGTGTTGACGAAACATCATGAGAATATTCAGTACCCCAGTGCATCGCAACAATAATTAAATCGACTTGATCTCTAACTTTATCAATATCATTTTTCGCTTTCTCTGGAGAATAAACATTATTTAAGTATTCTTTACCAGAAGGAGTTTCTAAACCATTTGTCCATGTTGTATAGGAAAAGAAAGCATATTTAATTCCGTTACATTCATAAATTCTAACCTTATCTCTTTCTTCCTGAGAAGTTCTTTGACCATCCCAAACAACCCCTTTTTGTTTAGACCAATAATTAACAGAATGAATAACGCCAGATTCACCTTTATCCATCGTATGATTAGTTGCTAAAGAAACAAGATTAAATCCAGCATCAATAAAAGCATCACCAACTTCATCAGGAGAGTTAAATCTAGGATAATTAGAAAATCCCAAGTCACTGCCTCCAAGAATAGTTTCTTGATTATAATAAGCAATATCATATTGAGAAGAAATTGGTTTTATATACTCTAACATTGGTTTAAAATCATAACTACCATCATCCAATTTTGCATCCTCATAAATAGCACTATGAATCAAAGCATCACCAACCATAAATAGATTAAAACTATATTTTTTTGGATATTTTTCTTTTTTAACAGCCTCTTTCACAGGCTCTTTTTTTTCTTTATCTTGTTTCAAAGAAAAATTAGAAAGCAAAAAGGCGCTAGAAAAAACAATGATTAATAAAACCAAAAGCAATAGTTTCCCAGCAAATTTTAACTTTCTAACTCTCTTAACCGCCATACACTTACAACTTCCTAACTACCTCAAAATCAATTATCTTTTCCTCTCTTGATGCTCTAACAACTCTTACTAATAGTCTCTCACCTATTGTATATTTTACATGACTTCTCTCACCAGTTAACGTCATGTGTTCTTCATCATAATGGAAAAAGTCCTTCATATCACGTAAAGGAACTAATCCTTCAATTAAATTATCTAACTCTACAAACATTCCAAAACTTGTAACAGTTGAAATAATTCCTTCAAACTCTTCGCCAATATGACCTTCCATATATTCTGCCATCTTCATATCTTCTACTTCTCTTTCACAATCAACGCTTGCTCTTTCTCGATCAGAAGAATGTTCTGCGATATAAACCAACTTCTCCTCCCATTTTCTAACAGTTCCCATATCAAGATGCTTATCAAACAAATAAGTTCTTAACAATCGATGAACTGTCGTATCAGGATAACGTCTAATTGGTGAAGTAAAATGCGTATAACACTGACTAGCCAAACCATAATGTCCTAAATTTTCAGGTCGATATACAGCTTTTTGCATACTTCTAAGCAATAAACTAGATAAGATTTTAAATTCCGGTTTATCTTCCAAATATTTAATAATTCTTTGAACAGTTTTAGGACTAGTATCTTTTAAATCACCTGGTATTTGATATCCTAAACTTCCAACAAAACTTAAATAACTACGTAACTTTTCTTCCTTTGGAACTTCATGAACACGATAAATAAAAGGCAATGACATAAAATAAACATGCGTTGCAACACATTCATTTGCAGCAATCATAAAATCCTCAATTAACTTTTCACCAGCACCACGATCACGTAAAACAATCTCCGTAGGCTTACAATCTTTATCAACTAATATTTTAGCTTCATCTACCTCAAAATCAATATAACCACGTTTTTCTTTCATCTTACGCAAAATATCTGCTAATTCTTTCATTGTTTTTAATGAATTAACGAATTTCTCATAACCTTCTGGAACTTCATTCTTCTCTAAAATAGAATTAACTTTCTTATAAGTCATTTGAATGCGAGAACGAATAACACTTGGAAAAATTTCGTAATCAAGTTGCTTCCCTTGATGATCAAATTCCATAACACAAGAAATTGCCAAACGATCAACATTAGGATTTAGAGAACATATACCATTAGAAAGTTCATGAGGCAACATAGGAATTACTCTATCTACCAAATATACACTAGTTCCCCTTTCCATAGCTTCATTATCTAATGGACTACCTTCTTTAACATAATAACTAACATCAGCAATATGTACCCCTAATTTATAATGCCCATTTGCCATTTTCTCTATGGAGATAGCGTCATCAATATCTTTAGTATCATCTCCATCTATAGTAAATATTTCCCAAGTTCTTAAATCTCTACGGCCAAGTAAATCAATATCTTTTACTTCCATAGGAATATTTTTAACTTCTTCTTTTACATCTTCAGGAAATTCAGTATGAATATTATATTTATAAACGATAGATAAAATATCTACTCCCGGATCATTTTTATGACCAATAATTTCAACAACTCTACCATCATACTTTGATTGTTTATTTAACTTTTTACCAAGTTCAACTACTACTTTATGACCATCAACAGCATTTAATGCATTCTCTTTTTTAACAACAATATCTAATTTAATTTTAGAATCATCTAAAGTAATATGTCCTAACCCTTTTTTGTCGAAATTAATTTCACCAATATATCGTTCCAAATTTCTTTTTAATATTTTTAAAATTCTTCCCTCCATACGATCGATATTAATTTTCGTAGTAATCTCAACTAAAACAGTATCTCCATGAATGGCACCATTCATATTCTCAGGAGCAATATAAACATCATCTTCCATATTTTCAATTTCAACAAAACCAAACCCTTTTTTATTTGCTCTTAAGACACCTTTTCTTAAATGACTATCTTCAAGCATCATATATCTTCCTTTATTAGAGCAATATATAATAACTTCTTCCTCCATCTTACGTAACTCTTCACCTAAACTTTTAACTCCTTCTACTTCATGAAGATCTAGGGCATCTTCAAGTTCATAAATAGTAAGAGCTTTATCACTATTTTTTAATACATTAATAATATCATCTCTCATTAGTATCACCTTCTAACTTTATTATACTTGATTTTATTCTAGAAAACTAGATTTTTATAAAATAAAAGACTCTATACAGAGTCTAAATAAACATAGATACTAAACAAATACCAAAAAATGCTAATCCTAAAACCCAAGTAAGACGAGTAATAAATAACTCAGAACCTCTTTCTTTACGATGTGTAAATAACTCAGATGTAGTACCAGATATAATTTGAGCAGCACCTTCTGCTTTACTACTTTGTAAAAGAACAATAATAATTAATAAAATTGATATAACTAAGAGTACTGTTTCCATAATACACCTCCGATAACAATACCAATATGATACCATAAATTATATTCAATTGCAATAAATGAAATAAGATTTTATAAATATTGTAATTCCTGTTGAAAAATAAAAATAAATAAAGTATGATTAAATAAAGGAGGAGTATATGAGTAAGAAAATATTATTAGGTTTTGTTGCGACTGCTATGCTATTTTCATTAACAGGTTGTGGTAAAAGCCTTGAATGTACAATGTCTGAAGAAGGCGACGGTATGACTATGACTCAAACAATGAATGTTGGATTCAACGGTGACAAAGCTGCAAACTTAAAAGCAGATATTAGTGTAAAACTTGATGAACAATACACTGACTACATTGACGAATTTGAAGATACTTTAAAAGAACAATTTAAAGACTTCGAACAAAGTGGTATGACTTTAGACGTAAAAAGCGGAAAAGACAATGTAAGTGTAATTATAGAAGCTGATTTTGAAAACATGACTGATGAACAAAAAAATGAAATTGGCTTCAATAGTGAATCAAATAACTACGATGATATCAAGAGCAGTTTAGAAGACTCAGGATATACCTGCAAATAAAAAAAGGCCATGCCTTTTTTT
>CALVSC010000005.1 GCA_944358855.1 uncultured Bacilli bacterium
TTCCACTACCAAATTCGCCACCACATTGCATCAAACGAACTTGTAAATCCGTAATTGTCATTGCTTGTGCAACATTACCACGACCTGAAATATAAAAACCTTTTATTTCATAAACGCAAGAACCTAAACTAGCGCAATTAGAAGCCGTTGCTCCAATTAAACTAAAATAATCATCATAATATTGAAAAACATCATCCGCCATCGCTTCATAAGTAGATTGACTTTTTCCAGGAGCATACTTTGGAAAAATATTATCAATTAAATTTTGTTTAAACGTATCTTCAGAAAAACTACTGCCCGAAAACATTGCATTAGCAATTTCAGTGATAACAGAAGTCGTCATATCATCATAAGATAATTTTGCCTCATTTTGATTTAATATAGCATAAACAGCAGAAACGTAAACAGGATCAAAAGATTTCCCTTGTGCTTGTAAACTATTCTTTACACTAGCTACTCTATCAAAAAAAGCTTGAGCTTCAGGACTAGAAGCTTCATAATCAACTCCACCCGTAGCTCCACCTGTAGCAGAACTAACACCAAAGGCATCATCATATCCTGCAATGACACCACTACCTTGTGCTAACACCAACACAAATATAATAATGAAGAAAATAATTCCTCCAAACAATAAAATACTAATACCAGCCGTCTTCGTTAAAGCCGTACCAGAAAACATACCAGAAGTAGGCTTTTCATTTTCATCCTGAGAATTATCGTCATCTAAAAAATTAGGTTTAGAAGGTCCCTTTTTATCTAGGACACTATCTCCACCACTACCAGGGGAACCACCTTTTCCAGCAGAAGTTCCTGCACCACCAGCAGAAGTTCCTGCACCACCAGCAGAAGCTGCTCCTCCACCAGATGCACCAGCACCTCCACTACCTGCAGTCGCAACATCAACACCTTTATTTAAAGCATCAATTCCACCACTGTCATTAGCTTTTGACATTACTTTTCTACCAATAGGATTTTTAGCTACATTTTCACCAATTTTTTGACCAATTTTACTTTTTCCAATGGCGTCTCCTACTTTAGCACCAACTTGAGCTCCAGCACTTCCTCCAAAATAAGCACCAACAGCAGCACCTGCAGCCTTTCCTGCTTTTTGAGTTCCTTCTTTAGCAGACTGTTTTTCATGTTCCTTTTTTGCTGCTTTTTGTTCTGAATAACTCTGTGGCTGTTCAGCACCAGCAGACTGTGAATTATCAGAATTATATTTATTATCCGGCACTAAACATCACCACCTACACTAACTAAAATCCACCACCTGAACCAAAGGAATCTAATTCATCCTTCGTAACGGCTACATTAATACGCATTCTCCTATTACCACATACAAATAATGCTTCACCTTGAGAATAACGTTTTATACTTTCTTTTTCACTATCATTTAAATCAATTAATAAACTTAAATCTTCGACAGCTTGCTTCTTTAATCCCATAACAAGATAATAAGAAGCATTATCAAAAATAGCTTTACCATGTACTAAAATCTTCTCACTTGCAACAAAATCACTTGGTTGTTGAGTAATAATGATTGTACCAGTATTATATTTACGTGCACGTCTTTGTACTTGTGCCAAGAACTCAGCACCAAGCTCATTATTTGCACCTAGTAATACATGTGCCTCATCAACCATAAGGACAGTATTAACATTAAAATCCAAGCAAAGTCCCCAGGCATACTTCAATACATTAAAAAATAATGCATCGCGTATATTACTATCTGTATTCATTAACTCTTTAATATTGAAAACCATAAAATCACTATCTCTACTGATAGTAGTATGTCCATCAAAATAGAATCGTAATTCTTTCGTAAACGGACGAATTCTTAATTCCAAACGTTCCATAACATCTCTTTCACGAGTTTGTTCAGTCATAGAAAGTAAACGACCTTTTATCGTAGCATAAACATCAGAAAATGTTGGGTAGTCTTTAGATGTAAACTGTGAAAAATCTGTATTAAAATCAATACCAAAACGTTTATAAGTATCTTGAACAACATCACTAAACATTCCTAAAACATCATCTTCAATAGAAGGTGCATAATACTTTAAAAATGCTTTTAAAAATTGAATCGTACGAGTTAAAACAGTATAACCTAAACCTTGTTTAATTTCTTCTTCATCAGCATCAATAACTATTTCCAGTGGATTAATCATACCAAATTCTCCACCTTTACCAATATCAATAGTATCTCCACCATAAGTTTGCGTTATTTCTCTTAACTCATCTTCAGGGTCAATTGCAACAATCTGACATCCATTACGAATATGGGTACGAAGTAAAATCTTTGCAGCAGTACTCTTACCAGAACCAGACGTACCAAGAATAATCATATTAGCATTATTTCTATTATTTTCTTTACGGATACGATATAAAAATTGATTAAATAAGATAACCCCTCCAGAAAAATCCACACCTAACAAAGTAGATAATCCCGGATCCTTGATACTATCAAAAATGAATGGATACATAGCAGCAATTGTAACAGACGGAATTGGCGTACCAATTCGCTGTTCAATATCTTGCGGAGGAAAAATCGGTAAAATACTTTTTAAAACTTTCTCTTGTTCAAAACGTAGAGAAACCGCTTTTAACTCCATTGCATCTAAGTAGTTCTTAACATTAACTTTCTTTAACTCCAACTCTTCTTTTGTATCCGCTGTAATCATAATATGCATTTGAAAATCAAAAATACGAGCCTGACTACCAGCTAACATAGAGGTAAAGTATTCCAAACTTTCAGCATCCTGTCTATATCTTTCACGTACAGTCAAATCTCTTTCATGTTGATACTTTTCTTTTAAATCAGCAACTTGTCTGTTTAACATTTTAGCCATTGTTTGAAAAGGTACAGGAATGTGTTTTACAACAACTTTAATACCAGGCATATTGGTTAAAGAAGATAAATAACCAGGAGTTATATACTTAGGATAAGAAACGACTGTCATAATAGTTGCATACTTATCACTAATGAAAAAATCACTTGGATTAAAACTTAATCCCTTAGGAGCAAGTTGACTTCTTATACTTGTACTCATACAGGCATCACCGTCCCAAACTCAGTAGTCATACCACCATTTAAGAAATTATCTAAAACAACTCTTAAATCATCATTCGTTGTTTGAGATGCATTAAGTCCACAACTAGCAAGTCCATTAATTAACATTCTAATTTTCTTCTGAACCATATCATTATCTTTTTCCTTAAACAAGAAATAATATTCAGTATCAACAACATTGTTATTAATAAAACTATTACCCTTCTCGATGTCTTGCATAATAAGTTTACGAATTGCAGGAGAAGATGTTTCATTATATAAAAGTTGCAACTGAGACATATAAACAGAAATATCTACAGGTCTATCGGCAACAACCAACCAAAATTCAAAATCAAGCATGTTATAAAAATTTTTTAAACTAATTAATACATTATCTTGAGCTTGAGGATCTAATATAAAAATATTACGTGGCGCTATCTTTACACCAGACACCTTTAAATTATTATAAGTAATAATCATACCATTTTGAATAGCTTTAACCGGAAGCCAATTCTCAGTATAATTACTTCCTGATACTGTTTTCTTTTTCATTCATGAAACACCAACCTTTCCAATGATACGTTTGCGGAGTAGTAAAATAATCATACATCTCAACAATAATTGTTAAAATATTATGATAATACGGTACAGGCATAACCAAAAAACCACAAAACACCGCAGGACTAAGAATAGCAATAGTTACCCAAGTATTGGTAAGAGGCATAAAAGCCAACAATATTACTGTAATCATAACTCCCGTCATAAACAATATTAAATCGAAAGGTCGAAATAATCCTAAGATTAATTGACCTTTTTTTGTATTAGCAGGTATTAAATAATTCACTATATATCACACTCACTTTCATTCTATGGACCAGGAGGAGGTCCAGGAGGAGGACCACCAGAGCCACCACCTGAAGAAGACCAACTATCATCATCTGTGGTTCCACTAAAGTTAGTAAGATCCCGTTCATGTCCTTGAATTGTACCAATAACATCGCTTTGGGCAGTTGGCGTTTGTCCAACACCCCTATTATTAACAGTAGTGAATGGGTCATTAGTAACCGTTACAGGAGAGCGATAACTTCCCTCTTGGAACTCTGTTCCAAATGCTTCGTTTATACGATGACGTGCTGAATGTTTATTTACACGCTTATCAGAAACACGAGGTGCAACACCCATTTGACCTCTATCCTTATCCATCTTATCCACAGTAGATTGGGTTTTAGCAGCTCTAGTTTGAAATTCTTGATTTCTATCATACGCAGCTAAATAATCAGCTTCTGAAACTTCCCCTCTTTCATATTTTGCCTTAATATTATCAAAATCACGTTGTGCCTGTTGTGCTTCGGCCTTAGCAAACTTTGCAATATAATCTGCATCTGCAAGATCTTGACTTCCAATACCTAACATTCTTGCACGACGTTCACGAGTAGAAAAATTTAAATGATCAAGTGCTTTACCCCAAAGGCCACCATGTGCATCTTTATCTCCTGTACGTATTTTTGCCATCAAATCACTGTTTTGACTCCAAGCAGATCCCAAAGAAACCGGTTTACCTTGTGCCTGACCTTTAACAGCAGCATCGGTACCATTCATAGCACCCATAGCAAAGCCAGCAAGTCCACCACCACCAACAGCCATAGCAGTTCCACCTAAAATACCACTTAATCCAATATTAGACATACCAGCGCCTTTAAGACCAAGGGCATCCTTAATAAACTTAGGTGCCATCTTCGCAAAGAAGAACAAACCTAACATAATAAATACAAAGGATATTGGACCTACAAATCCACCAGCGTCACCAATAACAATACCATTGACAATCATATCTTGAATTAAGAAAATAACAAAATATACAATTGCAAGTCTCAAGAATAAATCTAAATAAGTAGAAGTCAATGCTTTGACCCAGGAAGAAAACATTCCGCCATCTTTAGAAGACTTAGGTTCAATATAACTAATAACTGGAATCGGTGCAATTAATCTTAAAATTGCAAGCTTTATCGCACGAATTGCAATATCAAGAGTAAAACCAATAAGCACAACTAAGAAAACAATTCCCACAAAAAAGGCTGCAATCCAGTTAAACGCAAAAATATAACGACCATTTTCTATAAATCCACCAAAAATTGGAATAAATGAAAAGAAATTACCAACACTATCTCCAAAGCTCTCATTCAATTCACAATCAGCAAGAACCATTTCATTACTCAATAAAGTAGATGGAGAAACATCTAACTGTTGATAAGTATTAATAGCGTTAACATCATCTTCATCCAAATCATGATCACAATACCAGTTCTCTCTCTCAGTCTCATCATCACTCGTACGCATTTCCGCCGGTTTCAAATTAATTCGATAAAACGTTTTTAAAACCGTCGATGTAAATACTCTTGACGATTGATCCAACTTTTGCGCCGTCGTAGTAGCATCATTGGACTCGTCTACACCTGTCGCATTATCTGTCGTACCGAGGATTAGCCGCCCCAGAGTATTATTAGACAAAATCCTATCTTGCAATGAATACAAAACACCAAATAATAATCCATCATTATTTAAATACTTTTCAAAAGAATTACCACTAGCCGCATTTGGAATATTGATAGGCATTAAAGTAGTAAGTAGTGCTAAAGCAATTACAACTCTCGTAATAAAATTACCAATACCCTCCTTAGGATCTGTAAATTTATCCGGATTCATAATACCTTGTAATATTGTTATGGTTAATTTAAACACCATAAATACACCAATAATTAACTGAATACGTCCATAAAAATTCTTAATTGTCTCATTTTCAAATAATTGAGCACTAGCAACATTGAAAAACACTTGATACATCTGTTCCAATAAAACATAAACACACCAATTCAATGCAAGACCAATTAGACGACTCAAATCACCAATTGTATTAGAATTTAAATTGTCAGTCATTAATAATCACCTGCCTAATTCAATACACAAATCGTATCTGTCGTAATACCAAATACATTTAA
Organism: uncultured Bacilli bacterium; assembly: GCA_944358855.1. Taxonomy (GTDB): domain Bacteria; phylum Bacillota_I; class Bacilli_A; order RF39; family UBA660; genus Faecimonas. The sequence goes on from CALVSC010000005.1 coordinate 6,046, forward strand.
TAACACACTCACAAGTGTAGGGATCAAGAAAATAGCAACTGCTAAAATTAGACGAATAACTAATTTCCTTTCTGCTTTCTTCATATGATCATCATCACTTGAAATAATAGATTTAGCAAAATCTAAGCTACTAAGAATAACAACCAAAATAGGTCCTAATATTTTTACATAATTTAATATTTGTTGCAAAAGCCAAGCAACACTTTCTTCATCTTCTGTACTTCCTAATAAAGAACTACATTCATCAATTTCATCACCAAACTCCAACTGTCCTTTTAAATCCTCAGTCGTTAAATCTCCAGATGGTTGTGTAAAACTATTACTACCATGTCCATTATCACCACTTGAACTTGAATCACCAGAATTACTATCAGGTTCACCAAATGCACCGTTTGCATAAGTAGACCCAAATTCTTGTCCATCAACAGTACTTAACTCATCATTAGTACAAGATTTAGCATCTTTAGACAACTCATAAGAAAAGCCTTCATCATTTTGAACAACGCAACGATATATTTGAGTAGGACAACTAGTAGAAGACGCACCAAAAATACTCTTTAATAAAGAATTGTTAACGGAAATTGAAAATGCTTCTCCATCTACCTTACCAGAAATAGTTTTAGCAACAGAAAAGAACTGATTTCCATCCAAACTCCACTCTTGAGATCCATCATCTAAAAGTCTAAAATAAGGCATAATATAACTAGAACGATTAAAAAATCCCATACTTGGTGCAGCACAAGTAGAAACAACAGATTTAGACTTTACATTCTTATCTTTTGCCCAGGATGTCAAAGTTAAATCAGCAGACGAAATATTATAACAATGTCCACTACATGAATCTCGATAAATAGGATATGCGTAAACAGTAACACCTAAATCAGAATCTTGTACTCCAATAGTAGGACAAGTAATAGTAGAACTATTAATTTTAGATGCACTATAAAATTGTTTACTAAAATCATCAGAATGATACCAAGACTTACCATCTCTAGCAAAAAGAGTTCCATCACTAAATGGTAATTTTATATCCCCATCATTATAAATATCATACTTTAACTTTATAAGTTTACCATTAGTATTTTCAAATTGATATTCACAACTAGCAACCTTATTATTCAAAGCATTGGTATTATATGGAAGGCAAAATATAATTCCGACAACAAAAACTATTAAGAAAAATTTAAAAAATTTCACCGTCATCACTCCATATAAACAATTATACAGAATAAGTATAACAAAATAAAAAAAAAATAGCAATTACTTTGCTATTTATTATCTATAAAATTAATTAATACTGTTCCAGCAGTTTGCCCAACTATTAGTATCAGCTTCACCATCACCAGATTCAGCACCAGTAGCAACTAAAGACATAATCAAAGTTACTAAAGTAGTGATAAAGAAGATTGCAACAGCATAAATACATCTCTTAATCAAACGACTTTGTGCTTGTTTTACTTCTTTCTCATCACTTGATATAACAGCCTTACCTAAATCAATAGTACCAAAAACAATTAATAAAATTGGGATACCAATTTGAACAATTGGGAAAACACCTTTTTTAATAATTCTTACAATTGGTCCTAAACCGCCACAGTTGTCATTAATATTTCCAACAACTCCAATTTGAAATAAATTTGACATAAACAACTCTCCTTCGTTATAAATAATATTATCTTAAAACAAAATATTTGTCAACATTACCTACGAAATAAACCAAAAATTCTATTACTTTCTTTTTTATTATCTTTTTTAACCAACAATCCCATCCTAGCTAAAAAATCATCTAAAATAGAATTCCTCTTTCTTTCATCTAAAGGTGGCATATTATAAAACACTCTTGTACGAGCCTCATATTCAAAATCACCAATATCTTTATTTGTTAACAAACTTTTATTTAAAATAATTGTTTTCTGTTGAAGTTTATTAAAGATATTACGATTTTTTTTCATTAATCTATTCAACTTAATAATAGATGGTTCTATCAAGTACAACACATCCGTGCAAAAAGAATCATCATTGCAATCATTTAAGTCAACTAAAATTACAGGAGCAGCAGAATATTTAGATAACAAGCCCGCAATCTGATCAGTAGATACCGACATCATATTTTTTTCATTAAAATATTGAAAGTCATTCTTATTAAGTTCAATAGCAATAATAGTATCACCATAATGAATCTTAAGTTCACGCTTCAACATATAAATCAATGTTGTAGCTCCAGCATGACTTGTAACATTCCTAACCCCAATAACTCTACAAACTCTACTAGGACTTGTAGTATTAACTATATCATTACTCATATTAGGCGGTGGACTACCAGCACCCATTTGCTGAATCTTAGCAACCTGTTTATAATTATTAGGATGATCTAGTAAATACTTAACACCATCCAAATTAGTAGTAAAATTATAAATTCCCATAGATATTAGTCTAGATAAAAAACTAGAAGTACAAACATCACTACCCTCAGGTAAGAAAAATACAATTTTTTCAACATCAAGCCCCATAGCTAAAGTCTGAAAAGTCTTAATATTATGAAAATTCTTTAATGCTGTAACGTCTAAAATCATTTTATTATAAAAAAAGTTTTTAAACATTTCAACAAGTTCGCTAGCTTCATACTCACCAGAAATACTTTTAATAACATCAATATCTAAATTTGATAAAGCATTGCGTTGTGCATTACTGACTATAACGTTCATAGACTCACCTACCTACTCAAACTTAGTTATTAACTTCGTATCTCCGGCAACTTGGAAAATCTTTAAATTAGGCATAATTTTATTAACAATTGGAATATCAATTATAATCTGTGTAGCAATACGATAATATACTTGTGTCCTATGCTCATCAGTAGCACCAGTACTTGAATCAACTACATATTCCTTATAACAATATCCATCACTACAACTATCATACCCATCTAAATTAGAAACACTAGATTGATGATATCCAACTTGCTTCATATAAGCCTGAATTTGTTGATTACAAACATTACTAGGATTATTAGGTTCACAATTACCTTCATATTGTTCAAATTTCGTGATAATGTAGTTCTTGACACGAAATGCCTTAGTATAATTAACATTAAATGCTAAATAACCAGTAACTAAAACCAAGAAAACAACAATCATAGCTAAGTTTACAACTCCACCAAAAGCATCCCGCATCTTCTACACTACCCTTCTTTTTTCTTTTTCGTTATTTATTAAAATGATCAACAACAATAGTACCACCACTATTAATATTAGCCCATTGACTATTAATAGCACTTTGAATACTTGGCCACATTAACCAGAAGAATCCAATAACCGCTGCAATAGCAATAAGAGTAATAACTGTTAAGTTTAATTCACCAGTAGCTGCTTTCATTAATAAAACACATCCTTTCCTATTCTCTACAATAAATATTATATCAACATAATTTTTATTTTACAATACAAATTAAATTACTTTACATTTGGAACATCATCATCATAGATATTAAAATAATAACCATAGTACCTGCACCAGTAACTACAAGCATAACCATTGTCTGACTTTCCATATGACCTAATCTCTCTTTATATTTTGTCTCACGAGCCTTATTTTGAAGATTAGAAACCGTTCTAGAAAACATCATCAAACGTTCTTGCTTTCTCTCCTGAGAACCTAATCCTAAACGATACAACAAACGCATCATTCTCATAGAATCTCTAACTGGATAAGTATTAGCAAACTCCATATAAGGATCAATAGAAGAATCACCAGAATTTATACGTTCAATCAATCTCCTAAGACCAGGTTTAAAAATATCTGGAGCATCATCTATTGACTTACCTAAAGCAACAGGTACAGTATAATGCTGAATTAAAATTTCCAAACTCTTTAAATAGTATGGCAACATTACATCAATATCATGCAAATGTGCCTTATAAAAAGATTTTAACTGTGTATATGGCATTTTAAAAACCAAAACAGCAACAACAATACAAAATACAATATTAAGAAAAGATAACTGATTTAAAAAGATAAATAAGAATACAATTGCAACAACTAATGCATACCAAATTCTCTTTCTAAACAATTGATTAGGATCAACTTCCTCACCATATCTTGCATAAACTAAAAAGTCATAATCATCTTCTCTTAAAATATTAAAATATTTTTCATTATCTGCAATAAACTTATTTTTATCAATCGTATTATTATAAATTAATATAAAGATTATAATAGCACCAACAACAACAATTTCAAACATTACTCAGCACCTACATTCTCATTATAATATTTTTCACCTTTTAACAAGAAATAAGTATTAACTATCAAGACACCATGTAATAAAAGTTTAACATACCACCTATCAAGCATAACCAGATAAGTTTCTCGTCCTAATAAATATTGTGTTAACATTACTAACAAATATAACATAATACCAAACTGTAAAAAGGATTTATGGAAAGTAGCACGTTCAATTCTATCTCGATAAACACTTTCAACTAACATATCGATATCTAGTTGCATATTATCCAAAGAATCCATCGCATTTTGTGCTCCTTCTTTAGTAATTTGTAAAAATAGTTGGTGCATATTCTTAACAATATAATATGGGTATAATTGACTCATATAATTAAGAGCATCATCGATACTTCCGTCTTGATAAGCTAATTCAATCATATGATCAACGTCACTTTTTACAGGATCTTCCAAAATACCAGAATTACGAACACCCTCTAGTGCTTTAACAAAAGATTGTGTAGTGGCAAATTCCATAATGGTATTAGAAGTATAAACCTGTATTTGCTCAAATATAAATTCGCTATAAACACGTTTACAACGTAAATATGATAAATATGGAACAAAAGATACAGCAACAGCCATATAAATTAAAGAAATAAATAAATTGTAAAAATACAAATAGCTAACAACACCAGTAAACACCGCAATAACTACTACTTGTATTAAATATTGTCTAGGGGTATATTCTTGTCCCAATTCTTTTGTTTTCTCACGTACAACTTTAAAAGAATATGGTGCAAACTTATCATACATACCTTTAGCCTGAGAAGTAATGAACTTGCCAACATTTTGTCCCTTATAATTACGATACAAAAAGATAACAAGGACTACAAATATGATAAAAATTAACTCCTCTAAATACATATTATCACCCCTTTTTTAGCCTAAACTACCTAAAGTAGAAAAATCTACATTACCACTACCAGAATTAGTGGTATTATCTCCCGTTTCATTATCGGTAACACTAACAACCGGTTGTGTAACAGGTGTTGTTTCCGTAACAACAGGCTCTGCAGCCACTGCAGGAACCGTACCATCACTAGGAACTGTATTCGTAACAGGTGCAAGTGTTGGTGTATCATCAGTCTTTGGAACATCATCATTCACAACAACTGGCGCACCACCATCAGCAACTGATTGAATTACTGGTTCAACATTATTAACATTTGGAGTATCAACTTTCTCATCAGTTTCCTTATTCTCCATAAACGCTTCTTTAGAAACATCATCCGTAAATGGTAAATCATCACTTAAATGTTCCGTAATAGCATTAATATCAATATTTTGATTTTCCAAATATTCAATTAAATGTGGACTTGGTTTTCTCATCACAGGCTCTTTACCAAATAATTTTTGATAAATAATACGTGATTGTGGCTTATTATCCTCATCAACATAAAATTCACAAACCTCATCAACTTCACGATGAAATTTACCAAGTTTCTTACTATAATAAGCTTTAATATGAACACCCAATTGAATATAACGATAAATTGTGTTCAAAAACTGGTTAACATCCAAATCTGTCTCCATCAAACTATACATACGATAAGGAATTGCTGAAGCTTTATCAGCATGAATAGTAGATAAGATATTATGTCCAGATGAAATAGAGTTACGAACTGCAGAAACGGCTTCTGCACTACGAACTTCGGATAGTAAAATCCACTTTGGATTCTGACGCATACAAGTAACCAAAACGTCTGTATAACTAGCAACATTATTAGTCTTCATCGCAACAATATCACGCTGAGGGAAAATCTTATCCAAATGAAGTTCCAAAGTATCTTCAATAGTAATAAGCTTTTCTTCTGTTTTAGTATGACTAGCTAAATACTTAACAAACTCAGTTTTACCAGAACCAGTTTCACCACAAACAATAATATTACAATGTCCTTCAACACACTTGATTAAGATATCGTGAATATCTTGTGTGAAATAATCATCTTTAAGTAACTTCTCTTTTTCCAAACGAATCTTAGCTGGAGTTTTACGAATAACCATAGCAATACCATTAGTAGCAATAGAAGGATGCACAAAGTTCAAACGTAATTCAGCAGACTCAGCATCCAAAAAAGGTTTTGCATTATTAAAAGTTGTACCCATGACATTAGAACATTGAAATGCTAATTTTTCTACAAACTCAGGTGTAAGACCTTGAACTTCTACTCTAAGAGAGCCCTGGGTTAGAGAACGAATCCAAGTTTGTCCATTATTATCAAAAGAAATATCTGTAATATCATCATTATCAAGTAAAGGCCTTAAAGGACCAAAATCTAATTTATCAAAAATATTTTCATTCATCCAACCCATCTCCTATTCTTTATTTTATTATTTTTAACCAATACTTTCATCCCAATAAGTAACCGTTTCAATCCAACTACGTAAACTATCACTGTCTAATTCCAAATCATCAGGATTATCTTTTAAACTTTCATTCGTTGGTACAGGAACTAACTCTGAATCATAAGATTGTAAATAACTAGCTTTCTTTAAAAGAATATAATATTCTTCAGGTAAGGCAAATACAATCATAGCTGGAGTTCTTTGCTCATCTAAATTAGAAAACACTGGTAAACCTGCAGAATCTTTAACTGCTAAAACTTTAACATTTTTCAAGAATCTACCATACTGCATTAATTCTGGATCTCCATTCGTAGTTGCAACACTATCAGCATCTTGAATTCTTGTAATTCTTAAATAGATATCAATATAATTTCCTGGATAAATAGAGTTACCATAAGTAGACTCAATATTAACAGGCATATTATATAAAACATAACCCTTTGGATAGTCCAAAATTATATTAGCTGGTAATTGTTCTTTTTCAACAACTTGTCTAGTATAGAATAAACTACCCTCTGGAATTAAAGTATCAGCATTAGAATACTTATCAATAACATCAGCCTGGTTTGTAATGACATCTCCTTCAAGCATAGAAGGAGGTACTTCCCTAGTACCTACCATCGCTTCTGTAATTTGAACACCAGGATCAATTTGTTCTTTCGCATATGGAACAACAACTGGATTAACAGCAGACTGAACTCTCATATTATAAGCAATGTATAATATCAAAACAGCTGCTACTACACCAACAACTGTAACGGTGTTTTTATTTGATAAGAACTTCTTAAAACCAGTACCTAAATTACCCATATTATTTCTCCTTCCTTTTTATTCTCATTCTTAATTAACAACATTAATTTTACCTAAATCACTACTTGGATCATTTAATTCATCAGTAACATATTTATCATTCTGATATGTATTTTCAAGTATTGCATCAATCTGTGTTGACATTTCCAAGTTACTTTCTTCAAAACTTAAAACAGTAGAAGAATCCGCTTTAACACTTACTTTAGGAGGAACTTCATTAATATCATAGAATGACAACTGATAATTTCTAGTTAAATCAACTGAATCAGCAAATCTTCTAACAAAACTTTCTACAAATTTTTCTTTATCCATTCTAAGTAAGCCGGTTTCACGATAATACTTAAGATCAAGCGCATCTACCATCGCAGCTTCTGAAGTTTCTTTCACCAGGTAGTAATCTAACTCACTACCTGATGAATAGTTGGAAATGATATTAATCATAAGTAAAGCAGCTAAACTCAAAATGATAATACCAACAGTTAACATCGCTTTATTCATAATACCTATCTCCCTTCATTATTTACACCTGGTGTACCACGTTCAAGAACAGCTCCACCAAGTCTATCAAGTAAATTACTATGATAATAAGTAAATGTATTATCTTCACTATCTGAAGACTGTTTAATAGAACCATCATCAAAGTCTGAATATGACTTACCTTTATTGAACTCACGAATCTCGCGAAGAGCCTGATTATCTAATTGAATACGATAATCTAAGTAATTGTCATTATAAATACGATTACCTTCACTTTGAACTTTTTGAATATAAGCTAATGGATTAACAATATAACCATCATTCTTATTACTCATACTATTTTCAAGCAAACTAGCATCTGACATATTCTTTGAGCCCATGGTCCAGTTATAACCAGGTTGACGTCCTAAATTCAAACTATTAGCCGTTTCACTATCTAACTTAACTTTATTTGCATCAGTTTCATTCTTCTGTGCAGGGAACAAATTACCAAGATCTACTACTCTAAATGTATAATCATCAAATCCAGTTTCATCACATTCATCACCAACACATGTAGAGTCTTCACAAATTAATTTATCATTCTCATCAAGTTCATAAGTCTCATTCTTCAAAGCATAGAAACATGAAATATCAAAATCCCATCCAAAGTAACCAAATTCCCTAGTACTAGCAAATATATTTTGATTACCAGCAACTTCTGCTTTAATTTGACTTTCAGTATAGCAATCACTATCTAAAACAATCTTTTCCCACCATTTAGTATTAACGCTTTGAGCATCAAGTGGAATACAGAACTTATCTTCTTTTTCAGTCCATGCACCATCTGTAATAGGTTTAAATGAAATTTCTCCAGTCTTATTATTAATCCATGTTCCAGGGAAACTCCATGCAGCTTGATAACGATCTAGTGCTGAACTTTCTTTATAACATCCAGTATAACCATAATCTCCGTTTTCACCTAATGTTAAATCACTAGGAACAAAAATTGATTCGTTAAGGTTCTCACCATTACCACCATTACCAGGGGTTTTTACATTTGCTTTTCCGGTACTTAATGGGAATGTAACTTTTTGTGTCTTGCCTTCACCATCAACATATGAAGCACCAATTGTAAATGTAGATGTTCTTGTAGAACATGATGCTGAAGCTTCACATTTAGCAATCGCAGCATTATAAGCATTCAAATTATTTAAATAATCTCTTGCAGCTTCACTATCATTTAAATATGAATAAGTACTACAGCCACTCCAATAGCAAGGGTCTTGGCATAATCCACTTGTATAATGTTGAAGTTTAAATCCTTCACGACCTGGTAAATATAATCCAGCTCCAGCTTGATTATAATAATCATGTTCAGCCTTTGTTCTAGCATCTTCATTTTCTTTATACCAACGTCCATATGTATTTCCCTTATTAGACCAACCGATATAACCATTCTTATTCATTGTATATTCACCTGCATATCCAGGAAATGGAATATAATCCATTTGAGCAGCTCTTGCCGTTGCCGTCTTAGCAGCTAATGGATCAGTTGTTGTATTATCATCTCCATATACTTCTTCATAGCATTGTTTGCTACAAGCATCACTATATTTACCACCATCACAATTTTGAACACAAGAATCAAATGATTGATTAGGTCCACCTTGATGTGTTAATCCAGGAATATAGTTACAGAACGGAGTTGGTGAACAAACTCCAGGTTTAGTTGGAGGTGATGACTTAACATAAGAATCACAAACAACTCTACTTGTTACACGAACTCTATATTCAAAACATAAACCTGCTTTTGAAACAACAGGAGGACCATATTCAACTACAACACTTTCCTCACAAACCTTAGAACAAACATTGGCAGATTCAGATTTTGTATTTCCAGATGTATATGTATATTTATATGTAACTTTTTCTTCTGACTCTTCTTTAGCATAATAATATTTTGTATTTTCTGGCTTGTAATATCCACCTGAACTTTCTGAAGTATCCACGCCATCTTTAGACATAGGAACTTCACAAGTTAATTTCTCAGTTTTTTCAATAGAACCAGGTTTTTTAGAATCTGTATTCTTTTTTATGTACTGACTAAAATCATGGCCAGTAGCAAAAGCTTGTTTTTTAGCATAATTAAAGTCTGCCAAAAATTGGCTATCTGGAACATAATCAGGTTGCGTATTTTCAATTTCCTTAACATGTTCGATAGCAGAATAAATTAATTTAGCAGCAGTTTCATCTTCGTAATTAAAAGCAACCCTCTCATTTAAACAATAATCAATTATTGTATCATAAGTTCCTTTTAATTCATCACTAACTGCATTATAGTTATATTGTTTAATCATATCTTCAGAAACATGAGCTTTTTTTAATATACTAGCATAATCTGAATACCCTTCACCAGTTCTAAATACTTTACATAAACGATCATATTGTTCATTTGGAACTGGATCACGAACTTCTTTAACAGGATTTATATCAAGTTCAACAGCTACTTGATAAGTGCCTACTTTTTGCCCAGTATCATCAGTAGTAGCTTCATCATATGAAAGACAAGTATCATCTGTTTCAGCTAAAACCAAATTAACAGTAACAATAGCATTTACATTTTTAACTTCAACCTTTAACGGACTATCAGGAGTAATAACAACACCATCTAGAGACGTAGAGATAGCATCACTTACACTACCAATATAATCTGAGTCATCTTCATTTCCATCTTTAACAGATGTTCCTTGCACTCTAAACTTTCCATTATCAACAGAAATAGTTTGAGAAGTAGCACTTTTATCGACAACTGCAACACCATATTTTGTATCCATTTTTTCTGTAGGCGTACATTGCTTACCATCTTTAGTTGGAGCAATGGTTTCATTTTTAGAAACTTCCGCAACATTTGTAGGTTTGTTAAAAGCTGTTCTAATACCAACAATTGCTGCAAATGCTAAAGCTATAAATAACACCCCAATGATTATTCTTTTACGCTTCATCATTGTATTCTCCACCTTTCATTACTTCATCAATTTCTTTATACTTATCCGTTTTTTCTACTGAATAGTTTCTCTTCATTTCACCATCACGTACTAATCTAGCATCGATTCTAATTTCACGATTTGGTTCATCGATAAACATTCTCGTACAAGTAATTAAAGAAATTAATTTATCATTTTCGTCTACATCTATATTAAACTTAAAGATGCTATCTTTAAGGGATTGCTCAATATACTGTTTCATTTCTTTACTTGTGAAATCTTTTTCAACAAATACATTTGTATCTCCATGTTCAGGGAAAGAAACTGCATAAATCTTATATATGTAATTTTCCCCATTTACAGTATATTGAATATATTTATTTTCTTTAACAAAATCAAGATATACAAAACTCATCAAAGATTCAAAACGCATTGAATCCTCATCTGCCATTTTAGGATTAGCAGATAAATTCATAAAATTATGACCTGATATCGTAATTCTATTTAACAATTTATCTGTCTTAATCTCATTCCAAGCAAAATTATCATTCATACCATCAAAATTAAACCCTGGGGCATAGACTACAGGAAAATCAATATTCGTTCCCTGTACTCTAATCCAACCGATTGTCTCATAATCTTCCGTATCTTTTTGTGCATACTCTTTTATCTTATCAACCCTATCTTCTACAGGGTAATAATCATAAAACAGCATAAACATTACCGCACCTATTAAACACAAAAAAGATAGAATCCCTATCACTAGAAATACTTTCTTTTTTTGTTTTATTAACTTAACACTACTCTTTCTCACTTCTTAACTCACCTGCCTACTTTGATATAACATATGGATCATCAAAAGTACCAGACCCATTAGAAATACTTACTTGTTTATCTAAATATCCAACCGGTCTAACACCATATGGAATATTATCATTAATGTATCCATACATAACAGTTCCAATCTCTGCCATAACAGCTTTCGTATATTCTTCTTTAGATGAATTCAAGAACCAATAAGCTCCTAGACTTTCTGAATTAAAATCATACGCTGTGTATAAATCATAAATATTTGGAGCAGAAAATCTTACTTTATACTTTTTAGTATTACTTTCTTCACCATATTTAATATTACGTTTATAAATTGGAACCTCTATTTCTTTATTAACAAAGTACTCGGTGTCAACATATTCAGGAGTTCTATTGTTAATGAAATATCCAACATTACCACGTTGTTTAGGGTTATATATTTTAGCTGTACTATTTGTTTCATAAACAGTCATAGCTTGTACATCATTACTATCAGATAAAATGAAATCTCCAACCACTTTCGTAGTTCCATCACTTTCAGTTCCTATAATTCTCCATTTCATTCCTGAATAAGTTAGATATTCACCACTTTGACGAGTATTCAATTTATCTCCAACCTCTGCTCTTGCAAAATCGTCAATATCATATGGATTATCAATACTACCATCACCATCAACTATTTTAGTATCACCTTTAATAGTAATTACTGGTCTAACACCAAAATTATAATTTTTATCAAAACTCATATAAGTAGACTGAACACCAAAGAAGACATCTCTTGTAGCAAAAGCATTAGTTGAATCTAATGAATTACGTATCCAAGAAATACTCATTGGATATAAATAACTATTACCATTCTCATCACGTGCATTATTGTAATCTACTGCTGAAAGAATAGATACAGGAACACTCTTTGTCTCTTTACTACACTTTGTAATAGTAGAAATCTTATCATCTGTAGTTTTCATATTACAATATTTATTATCAACAATAAGTCTCTTAGAGGAATCAGCTAAATTATCATAATAATAATCTAACCACTCATCAATAGCTTGATAATTAACGTTACTAACATCTTGTTCAGCAACAATTCTAACATTATCACCATCAATATCTAATATACGGAACACATTACCAGAAAAATAAATATAATTATTAACATCTGCTCCCTGATAAACGCCATCACTTGTATTACGTTCTACCGTACTTTTTAAAGTAGCGATAACATTAACTTCTCTAGTGACTTCACTTTCGTTATTTAAACTATCTGTTGCTGTATATCTAACTTTATAAGTTCCAGGATGATCTGTATCAACCTCGCTTGAATCGATTTCAACATCTTTAACATCCATCTTACCATCTGTATTATCTACAACACTAGATACCCCCGGTTCTTTATATTTATCACCAACTTCTAGCGTAATCTTATCTTCGCCACTTAACATTATATCTGGTCCTCTATGATCTACAGTTGAAGAAATAATACCACATTTTAAGTAAGCATAATATTTATATTCTCCATCCTCTTTACGAACCTTTACCCAACTCTCCGTAACAGAACATGGCTTTTTAGAAAATGGAATGTAAAAATCTTCTTTTAAATATGCTTGATCAAATAATTTTTGAACACTTAATGTCTTTACTCTAGTACCAGTTGGTAATTCTCTTTCATTAAGTTCATAATATCTCTTTGCCGCATCAATTGCCTGCTTTTCATAACCTTTGAAAGTAAGTAATGGTTGAATAACGAAAAACCACAATAACAAAGCAACTATAATAATGGCAACTGCAATTTTTAAATACTTAATAACCTTCTTATTCATAACTTTTCTCCTTATTTTAACCTATAAACATACTCCCGATCTCTAACTGTATATATCAACCGAATCTTACTAGCGTCACTCATCTTCTCAGGCACATCGAAATACATATAATTACCACTGTACTTTCCACGCAAGCTATTCTTGATAGTAACGTTATGCTTCTTACCTTTATTATCTATATAAACAATTTTACCATATTCTTCTGAAAAGTCAACGAATTCTTGGCCAGTAAATGTATCCGAAGTAAAGAATAATTCCAATATTTTTTTACCCTCTTTTGCATATAAATCATTAATATTTGCATAACAAGAATATCTAGTAGAACACTCCCTTGTTGTATACGTTGTATAATCAACAACTTTAGCACTATCAATCGTAAAATTAACTTTATCATCACCAAAATGCAAAGTCTCATTTTCCGTTAATGTTTTTACTTTTTGTCTTTCCACTTGAGATACATCTTCAATATCTAATTTAATTTTTCTTAAATATGGTACTCCATCATTAAACTCTTGATAATATAAAACAAATTTATTAGGATCCAATTCTTTATCTACTTTAAAGATAAGTAAAAATCTCTGTTTTTCATCTCGGTCTAATGTAAGTTCTTCATAAGTAGTTCCCAAATCCTTAAAATCCGTTTCAAACGTACGATATGTCTGAGAATAATTTTCTGTTTTATTCATAATATGGAATCGATTTAAATTAACTTCTCTTTGTTCTAAAGTATTAGTTAATGTAATATCTAAAACTACAAAATTACTATCTTTCGAAATAACATTACCTGTAAAATCTTTATCTGTAAAATAACTATGATGAATTTCTATTAAATAACCATCTGTTGGAATAACATCATTTTCATTATAAGATCTATGTGTAATAAAAATAAAACGATAAATAGAAACCACTAAAACTACAACAATTATAGAAATAATAATATTACATATAAATTTATGCTCCTGATAAAAATAATTAATATTTCTAAGAAGTCGTTTAAACAACCTTTTAAAACTCTCTTTATCAACATTAACACTAATTTCTATTTCTTCTCTATCATCTTTACTTAGTTCCAAAAACTCTTGATCAGATTTAAAATCAAACTTATTTAAATCAAGCCCAAAAATACGCACAAGAATGATAATAATAATAACATATTGTGGTATTGTTCCCATGAACAGCAAATCATTAATTGCCCTTATACCCGTTGTTCCTGAATCTCTATCATATCCAGAGAAAAGTGTAATAGCTAAAACAAAAGTAATAAATAAGAAAATATAAGAAAAGAATGGAACCACATATAACTTCCAAGGTTTCTTTTTATGCCTTAATAATACAATCAAAGTTCCTGATAAAAAGATTAAAATAATAATAGCCAAAATCGCCAAAACACTAGCATATTTAGTTATTGGTTCATAATAAGCATCGTAAGTTTCTAATTCCAAAAACTCTGTAATAAAAGAACGAGTTTGCATTGATTTATAATAAACAAAACAACATAAAAGTAACATAAAAACATGGATACGTTTAAAATGTTTAATTAAAAATGCATACGGTTTTCTAATAATCATATTGGCACCCTCTATCTTTATTCTCTACCAGTATAACTTATTTTTAGTTTTTTTTAAATATAAAAAGTGAAAAAATAGCAAAAAAAAATAGAGAAAAATCTCTATTTTATTGAATAGCTGTAATTTCAACTTGATATGCTCCATTTGGACTATCTACAGTCACAACATCTCCTACTTTATGATCAAATAAAGCTTGAGCAATAGGACTCTCATTAGAAATACGACTTTCAAATGGATCAGCTTCTTGACTTCCAACGATTTGGTATTCATCTTCCTCATCATCATCAATATATTTAATAGTTACTGTATTACCAATTCCAACAGAATCAGTAGATACATCAGTAATAATAGATGCATTCTCAAGCATTTTTTCTAATTGTTTAATTCTTGCTTCAATAACAGCTTGTTCATTACGAGCAGCATCATACTCAGCATTTTCTGATAAATCACCCAATGCACGAGCTTCTTTGATAGCTTGAACATTCTCAGGACGACGAACATTAATTAATTCATCTAATTCCTTTTTTAAATTATCCAAACCCTCTTGTGTTAAATAAACTGTATTTTTATTTTTCATAATAATATCACCTCATTATGTAATTTTTTAAATTCAACTTGCAATAATATATCACATTTAAAAAATATATGCAAGCATTTAATTATTTAGAAGAAAATTATTTATGATAAACAAATCCCAATTCAGCTTCTCTTTTTGCCCCTTTAACTAGACGATTAAACTCATCGTGAGAAATACCATCACCATCTATTTCAATAAGACCAAATGGATCTCTACCTTCTTTTTTCATTCCCTGAACTAAATCCATTCTTTCTGTCTTTTCATCCATAGTCTCTCCATTTAAATAACGATAAGCATTAGGTGATTCATTTAAAAAAGTACCCATATCTTTTTGTTGCAGAATTCTTTGTTCTAAATTATTTGCCTCTTCTATCATTGGAGTCAATCTTTGAGAAGTTCTAATACCTGTAAGAATACCACCAAGAGAAAATAATGTTATTGGTATAGATGTTAAAGTTGGATCACCAGTAAACTGATATGTTAAAGCTCCTGTAACTCCAGCTAAAACTGGTCCTCCAATAAAACCTAAAATCTTACCAGTTTTACATTTATGAGATAACTTATAATTATTATCGACCGCTTCTGCAGCTTGACTCATCAAACGTTCTTCGATAATTTCAGTGTTCTCAGGACAAATTGGAACATTTTCAAAAACATCCCCATTAGCAAATGTAATAGAGTAACTTTCATTCTCCTCATCACGATCTACAGACAAAATATAAGTGCTCTTTTTATCTTCATCTTTTTTACTTCCGTAATAAAACATAATATTTTCCCCCTCACTTATAAAGTAGCAAAAGTATACCACAAAACGAAAAAAAAAGCAAGTACTATCGTACTCGCCTAACCTCACTAATAAACAAGTCATCTGTCATTCCTGCTATAAAATCAATTACTTTTCTTTCATCTTTCGTGTTATCTAAATACCTCTGTGACTGACTATTTAGAAAAATACGATAAATAATACTATTGTTATTATTACTTTTAATATCATCTAAATAAACATGATACAACTTTTTCATACCATTTCTATAATATTCATAATCCTCTTTTGTCATACTCTTACTATAAATATTTTCACCATTAAACCTCTTAAGTTGAAATAAAGCATGATAAACGTCATCACTAAGAGCAATATATGGTTTATCCATACTATTTTCAATAATATCTAAAATAATAGTATTCATAATTTCGCTATTTGTATTTCCTAAAACATCAGTTATTTCTTTTGGCAATTCACTTCTCTCAAAAAGTCCTAACTGAATAGCATCCTCTATATCTCGCCCAATATATCCAACAATATCACTTATTCTAACAACACAACCTTCTAATGTCATAGGATGATGATGACTAGAAGTTACCAAATCATGATAACTATTTTTATATTGTTCTAAAAACTCTTCCTTACTTTTTTTAACAGGAGTATATACATTAGACAACATTTCACCATTATGACACATAATACCATCTAAAACTTGTACACTAAGATTAAGCCCTTCACCATAATTTTCAACTTCCATATAGTGTCTAACCCCTTGAATATTATGTGCAAAATATTCACCAAGTTCACTTAACGATATCTCATTTAAAATAGCTTCCCCTGCATGACCAAGCGGAGTATGTCCAACATCATGTCCCAAAGCAATAGCCTCAATTAAATCACAATTCAAATTAAGGGCTCTTCCTATTGTTCTCGCAACTTTACTAACTAATTGCACATGTAACATTCTCTCACTAATATGATCATTCTTCTTAAAAGAATACACCTGTGTCTTATCTGCATACCTTGTATAACTAAGCGCATGAATAATTCTATCTACATCTCTAAAAAAAGGAGCTCGTATATCATCATCAATAGACTGAAAACGAACTGCCTCACTACTTTTAGTGGCATATTTAGAATAAGTTTCTTCAATTTTTAAAAAGTTTTCTTTCATCTTATCAAAAGAACTCATATTATCAACTCTCCATATAATCTGAAATTTTTTCCACTACATTATAAATATCTTGTTTAAATTTATCTTCATCGTCTGTACGATTGATAACAAAATCAAACCAATCATCCTCCAAAGTGATTTCTTTCTGTTTCTTTATTTGCCAATAAACTTCTTCACTAAAATTACTAGCATAAAAGGCATTATCCCCAATGACTGATTTATCCTTCTTTTCATAATCCATTTTTCTTTCACGAATCGCTTTAATATTGTAATTGTCATCAGAATGAATACGTATTTTAAATATCTTAAAAGAATTATTCTTCAACTTTTTATATATCTTTTCATAACTCTTCATATTATGAATATTATGATCATACACAAATGAAATACGATGAGAAATCAAAAAAGAAACTCTTTCATCATTCACTTTAGAAGACTCTTCTAAAATATCAAACTCTTCCTTTCCTTCAAGACTTAATTGATAATAATAATTACGTACATAATCATTACTTATTAAATAAATAGCTAATCCACTAGATAATTTTCTAGCAAGTTCAAATTTTCCAGCACCAGCATCAGCTGTTATTAATATAGCAATTGGTGGAATATACTCTTTTACTCTACCAACTTCCTTTTCCATTTCATCAATAAAATCTTTCTTTTCCATAGTATCCCTCCTCTTAATGATGAAGTAATCGAATCATCGAATATTCCTCTATCAACACATCAGTATCTAAATATATATAATAGATATTATCTGGATGTCTCGCAACATCTATTAAATTTTTATCTTCATCATACAACTTTTGAACTGTAAAAGAAATTCTTTCTCCTCGTGGAGTAAATAGTTCCACAAAATCCCCAACAACGAAATAATTTCTTTCGTATATTTTCAGCAACTTATTATCATAATCATAAGAAATAACTTGTCCTAAATAGTCTTGATTACTAGCTTCATTACGACCAGTATAATATTGATCACTTTCATCTGCTTCTTTTAACAAATAATGGGTGGAAACAGCCCTATTAGCAACTCTAGAAAGTCTTTCCTCCAGGACTTTTAATATATCTTCTGTCAAGGTATGCTTGTAATATCTATCAATAATCTCACGATAAGTACCAATAACTGTTGCTAAATAATATAAGGAACGCATTCTTCCTTCTACTTTCAAACTAGCAACACCAGATTCTATCAAATTACCAATATACCCTGATAAATTATTATCTTTCGTTGCAAAAGTAAAATCCGTTTTACCATCGACACCAAATGCAAAGCGACAAACCTGAGCACAACCTCCACGATTAGCATCACGATTAGTAACATAATTAGAAAGAGCACATCTTCCACTATAACAAGTACACATAGCTCCATGTATAAAAACTTCTAAATCAATTCCCGTTTTATCATAAATATCTTTCATCTCAGAAAGAGACACTTCTCTAGCAAGTACCACTCTATCAACACCTTGCTTTTGAAAAAATTGTACTGTCTTATAATTAGTAGTAGAGTTTTGTGTTGATAAATGCACCTCAACCTGAGGATATTTTTCTTTTATATAAGAAATAATAAAAGGATCACTAACAATAAAAGCATCAATTCCTGCTTCTACAACAGAAGATATATAATCATAAACACCTTCCATATCTTCATTATGAAAAACAATATTAAGTGTCAAATACACCTTCTTTTTCAACCGATGAGCAAAACGACAGCCTTCCTTTATTTGTTCTAAAGTAAAATTTGTAGCATTCGCTCTAAGTCCATATCGTTCTCCACCAATATAAACAGCATCTGCTCCATATAATAAAGTAACTTTTAAACGCTCAATATCTCCAGCCGGAGAAAGTAATTCTATTCTTTTCATTTCTTCACCCTATAGATAGTTTTCTTAAAAAAGAACCCTGTACTATCCCCTAACTTTTTATATTTTTCTACATAAGAATCCTGCTTACAACCATTCGCAATATATTCCTTAGTATCGGAAAGAAGCTCTATAAAGTCGCTAATGCCTTCTTCCCTAAATAATACATAGGAAACACCTGCTTGAAATAAGGGTTGTATAACACCAGTACCGTTTAAAACCTCATCTAATAAAAAACCAGTACCCATATCTTCTTCTTTAACAATGTATTTTTGATTTGATATCTTTTCTAAAACATGTAAAACTGGACTTTTCTCATCTTCCTCTAAATTTTCATAATAATTATGTACTAACTTTCTTCTACTATATCCAACACTTGGTAAACTAACAACTTCCACTACAACACCAATAGAAGACTTTTTAGTTATTTCTATAATTTCATCCAAAGTAATTTCCTTAGATAACAAAGCATAAGAAACTCCCTGTTGATAATAATAATCACAAGTACGACTATTGGTAACCATATGAGTTTGACTCCACACCAAAGGAATAGATAAAGACAATTCTTGCTTTAACTCTAAAATAGCCAAATCATAGAAAAAAACGCCAGAAATAGATAATTGATTTAATTTTTTTAATAACTCTTTAACATCATCAATTTCATCATTAAATAAGTTTTTATCCATTTTAACAAAAACTTCTAAATCAGGAAAACGATTTACAATATCTTCTATTTCTTCAAAACTAAACGTAACAGAATTCAACACAGAAAAATCCTGAATACCTAACAACAACGCATCACAGCAAAATTTATATCGAGTTATATCTTTATCTTTAGGTTCAACCAGAATCTTCATATGTCACCTCTTCTTTTCTTTATTATAATGCAAAACAGAAGAAAAATAAAGAAAAAAACTTAGGTCACCCTAAGTATTAAACCATATCCGTTTTAGTAGAATAATTTCCAAATTCATCATAAACAGTAATAACCGCTTTAGAAACTCTACCGGCATAAGGAGAAACATCTATAGTATTATTATAATTCTTACCAGACTCAATTTCTGTACCATCTGAATTATAAACAATATTACCACTAGCATCATATAAAGTAAATTGATATCCCGCTAACGTAGTAGTAGAAGATGAAAATTTCAAACTTAACGTTGTTCCAGCGATAGAAGAACTATTCGTCAAAGTTGCTTTTTTCAATACACTATCACCATCAATAGTTTTTGCTGGGCACTTTAGATGTAAATAATATTGATAATCATCACCTTTTTTTATGACATATACATAACTCTCATCAAGATAACATTCTTCTTTTCCATAATCAACAATATCACCTTTTTTAAAATATCCTGTATTTTCTAACGTCTGCAAAGAAAGTTTTCTTCTTTGACCAGGAACAGTAGGTAAAGATGCTCTATGATCTGCAAAATATGCTTGAGCAGTTGTAACAATATTCTTTTCTGCAGTATCATAAAACATTTCTCGATTTCGATCTAACATCCAAGACACGGAAGCAATACCAACTCCCATTAAAATACCTAATATAGTTATTACAGCAAGTAACTCAACTAAAGTAAATCCACGACGATCTAACATTCATATCACACCCTATCCATTTAATTTTTTATCCCTTAGCAACTACAAATTCAAAATCTTTATCTGTAAAATAATCTTCTTCACCATAAGCAGAATAAGTAGTAAAAGGCCTAAAAGCAATCAATTTTCCCCTTCTTACATAATAAGAAACAGAATCCAAATAATTATCTACTCCTCGCCATCCCAAGAAGCATTCATAATCACATTCCTGAGACACTATATAACCCTTATATACTTCATCATCATAAAACTCCCGAAAACCTTCTTCTATCTTACTACTAACTTCATCTTCCGTAACTGAAAACAAAGAAAGTAATTCCTGATCACTTATTAATGATCTGCTACTTAAATTAAAATTATAAGTGTGAAAAGAAACCTCAGGATAAGAAAGATCCTCACTATATGATGTCATTCTTAATACAACTGACAACACTTCACCATTTAACTCAGAATCATATACAAGAATATTATTACTATTTTCTTTAAAGAATTCTGTCACAAAATTAGAAATCGCAGCATTTACATTCCTAGCATCTTCACTATCAATATTAATATAAGGAACTTCACAAGTAAAGCCCTTTGTATTATTAAAACTCTGAGAAGTATATACTAAATATTCTGACCTATCTTCTTTTAAATAATTATAATTACTATAGTATTCTTGATATAAAAAATATGCAACAACTAAAACAACCGCAATAGCTACTCCACAATAGACAAAAAATCTCTTTGAAAAAAAGTTAGAAGGAAAAGAAAAAGAACTTTTCCTACGTGGTCTTTGATTACGCATTGAATTGTTATTTTTTGTTTCTATATCAAACATAACTCCTCCTAATTAACACCCTTAATTCTCATAATACCAAGAATTGGTTTATATTTATAAGTAGAAGACAACTTTATACCATCGGTTGGATTCGAAGCATGAATAATTTCTTCACCATTTCCTGTAAGTATCGCAACATGTCCATCATACATTACTAAATCTCCTGCCTGTGGATTATCCGTAACCAAAGTATAAGAATCTGTATCAGCCCATTGAGCGCCTGTACTTCTTTCTAATTGAATCCCAAAATGTTTAAAAACACCTTGTACAAATCCACTACAGTCTGTTGCTGTATAAGGTTTTTCACCATTCCATGTTCCACCATAATAATAAGGTTGTCCCAAGAACTCTCGAGCATAAGCAACGATTGCTCTACCAGTTGCGCTACCTTGACCAACGCCTCCTTCTTGATGAGTAATAGAAGGATCATCATAATCTTCTGCTGTAAGAATAAAGTTCTTAGCTGGTTCATCCGTCGTAGAAACATAAGTACTATTAGCATTCTTTAAAACTTCTCGAGAAATACGTGCCGTATCCCAACAAGCGCCTAATTGAAAACTCCCTATTTCTTCCGGCACTAAACTCAAAGATAAATTTACAAGAAACGGTACTAAAAAACATAAAACAGCTGCCACAAACTTATTCATTAATTTACGGCGCTTTTTCATTCCCTCTTGTACTTCGGATTGAGAAAACAAATTCATATCCGTCATATCAGGACTAATAATTAACTGAGTAAATTGAATAGCTAATGCTACCATTAAAACAATAGGTGCGATTAATTGAATCAAATCTAACACTTGTCTCAAGACATCTAAAAGAGTTAATAAACCATAATCAGTACAACAAGTTCCCAGTGCCTGACTACAGTCTAAAACTTGAAACAAACGACTCATAATACCACCTCTCACCTTTTATTACTTACAGAAATACCATCACCAACATCATAAAATTTTGTATCATATCGTTTATTATCTTTCAAATAAGAAATATAATTTTTAATCTTACGAACCAATCCCCTTACATCACGACTCTGAATTTCCTCTTCTTTCTTTTCTACTAATCCGTGAAACTTCAAATTATCAGTAACAATAAAACCACCACGAATTAAATTACCTTCAAACTTTTCAAAAAAACGAATATTTTGAGCTTTAGCTGCATCAATAAAAATTAAATCAAACTCTTCATCGCCAAGTTCAACATGAAAAGCATCATCATAAATTAAAGTAATTCTATCTTCTAATTGAAATTTTTTAATGTTCTTTAATGCCTCTAAATATCTTTTCTCATCTCGTTCTACTGTCGTAACAGTAACATTTGGATCAACTAAAGCCATCATAATAGCAGAATACCCAATAGCTGTTCCAATTTCTAAAACACGATGAATATGATGTTTTAATATAAAAGTAGTTAAAAAATTAATACCATCTTCTTGCATTATAGGAACATTATGAATGTTAGCATATTCTTTTATTTCTCTAATCATAGCATGTTTATCTACCATATCCAGTCACCTTTATCTTTAATTTCTTGTACTTTAGCATCATGCTCAGCCAAAGTATTAGAATAATATATATTGCCATTCTTATCCGCAACAAAATATAAATACGTACTATCTGTAGGCTCTATACTAGCCTCCAAACTAGATAACGTTGGATTACAAATAGGACCTATCGGCATCTTTCCACCCATATTACTTGCCCTTGTATTATAAGGATTAATAGTAGCAAACTGTTCAGAAGTTAAATCACTTGTCATTGGATATTGTAAAGCATAATAAGTAGTGACATCACTACCTAAATTCATACCGGCATTCAATCTATTTTCAAATATACCAGCTATCATTTTACGATTTTCTGTATTAGTACCCTCAAGCTCCAACATAGAAGCCATAGTAATATAATAATGAACATTTCCTTCGATTTGACTTCGATAATCTTCTAACTCTTTTTCCATTTCATCTAACATCGTCTCTATTATAGTAGAAACACTGACATCTTTATTTTTAAACTGATAGGTATCAGGAGCCAAATAACCATCTAATGGATAATAAATACCATCCTGTAAAATATCATCAGTTAAAAACCAATACTTATCTATCAACTCATCTAAATAATCACGATCATTAATAATAGATAACACTTCTTCTTCAGAATGATTAGTATTTTCTACAATATCATCCACATAATCCGTAATTCTTTCTCCCTCTTTAAAAGTAATATTAACCGCATCAGGATGATAAGTACTACCCTTCATTAATTCATCGATAATCTCTTCCATTGACATATCCTGCCTAAACAAATAAGTAGATGCTTGCAAATACAAATGGCTTTTTGTTTTAACCGTAATTGTAAACACAAATTCACTACGAATTAATTCTTTCTCTTTTAATATTTTGGCAACACCACTAACACCAGTACCACTTGGAATAACAACTTCTATGTCTTTATGATTATTCTTATCAACAGGACCTGATAAAAATAAGTAGATTGCTGCTAATAAAATTAAGAAAGAACCAAATAATACTAAAAAAATTAGTAATGGTTTCGGTCTTCTTCTCACTACCATAAAATACCCCTCCAAAAAAACAAAGAGCTATTGCTCGTTATTTTGATTTGCTTTCTTTTTAACTTCTTCTTGTAAAGTGGATAATATTGTCTCTATTACCTTCCACTCTTTTTCTGTTTCGATTGGTCCTAAACTACTATGAGGATCATTCGGATCATAAGTAGAAGCATAAACCTCTACATTACCATCTTTATCTTTTGTATTATCGGTATATACAATATAGTTCTTTTGAGTCTCTTCACTTTCAAAAGTAAACAATACATCATAAACAACCTCATTACCATTTTCATCTAATAAAATAAAACTATTTTTCTTCATGCTTATTTTTCTCCTTATCTAAAAAAGTCTGTAAAATAATGGTTGCCGCCACACTATCTACCACTTTCTTTCTATTCTTTCTCGAAACATCAGCATATATTAGTACATTATTAGCACTTACTGTAGAAAGCCTTTCATCTTGTAAATAAATAGGAATAGACAATACCTCTTCTAATTGTTGTTTAAACTTTAGACTAAGTTCTCCCTTAGGACCAATAGAATTATTCATATTTTTAGGAAAACCTAAAACAATTGCTCCAACTTTTAATTCTTGAACCATCTTAACAACTTCATTTACTAGCCTAGTATATTCTTCTTGATGTCTAATTACCTGATAACTAGTCGCGATTTTCCCATCAACATCACTAATAGAAACACCTAAAGTACGACTACCTAAATCTAAACCCAAATATCTCATCTTGACTTTTTATAAAAATCCTGTAATAAAACTTCAATTATTTTAGCTCTATCAATCTCTTGAATTTTATTACGAGCATCTTGATAACTAGAAATATATCCTGGATCTCCACTAATTAAATATCCAACAATTTGATTACTAGGATTATAACCTCTTTCTTCTAAAGAATCCCAAACTTCGCTAAGAATATCGTGTACTAATTTACTATCGATATCTACAACATTAAATAGACTAGTCTTATCTTGTGACATATAATCACCTCACTACAATATATAATTATTTTAACATTGATTAATAAGGAATACAACCCAAAAAAACATTACCGAAGTAATGTTTACGCTGCATAAATAAATGCCATATAGATACAAAACGCTAAAAATATAGATGTAATAATCCAACCATTTACTTGTTCAAACCAACTACTCTTATCTTTAACTCCCATCGCAATAGCACTAAGACTACCACCAATTAAACCACCTATATGAGCAAAATTATCAATACCTGTCATCATAAATCCTAAAGCAAGGTTCAACAAAATTAAAGGAATAATTTGACTCTTTACAACATTTCCTAAATAAACACGATAATGATAACCAAAATATACTAACGCTCCCATAAGACCAAAGATAGCTCCACTGGCACCAATACTTGCTGCATTATGATTAAAGATAACAGAGAACAAAGCTCCACTAATTCCAGCTACTAAATAAATAACTAAAAACTTAAATCGTCCCATAAAATTCTCAACTTGTGTACCAATAACATAAAGTGCATAACAGTTAAATAATAAATGCAAAATACCACCATGCAAAAAGATACCAGTAAACAAACGATAAGCTTCTCCCGACCTAACAGCCGGTCCCCAAATAGCAAAATTATTAATTAAAGTATCATACTGTCCAAATAAAACTGGAACAACATATAAAATAACATTAACAGCTATAAGCCAATAAGTAATCATAGGAAACTTATTTTTAAACACAGCATTAATCTTTTTAGCATCTTTTTTATTATGTTCATTAATATCACTTGTAATCTTAGCAAATAAAGCAATTCCCTTTTCATTAAATTTTAATTTACGTGTTAAATCAGGAAAAACCTTCTTAATAATAGAACTCTTCTTAATATCCGCCTCAGACTTTACCTTTACACATTCTATATGTGGAATAGCGTGAATATCTTGAGATACATTATCACTTAAATCTAAGAAAATACTTAATGTATCAATACGAAGAGTAAGTGTTTTCTTTTTGATTTTTTTTACAATTCTTTTTGTCTTAAACATATCGAAATTAAATTGTTCATCATTATGTATATATCCAGAAACAATACGCACTACTTTATAGTCTTCATCCAGATTTTCTAGCCAAATTTCGTTTTCTACCCCTTGTAAAATAATAGGATTATAATTTTTGTCTATAATAAAATAATGAAGTAATTTCATCACAAGAACATTCTTGTCATCCATTAAAATTTCATCGTTCATCTAATCCCTCCAAAATACTACTAATATTATATACTAAAACATAAAATAAAGAAAGAGGTGTTTTTTATGAAAAAAATAATAAAATTTATAATAATATTACTACCTTGGTTTTTATCATCTTTAACTCCTATAGATAAATCTTACTATCAATCTCTTAATTTACCATTCTTTGCTCCTCCACCACTTTTCTATGCAATTATATGGACCATTCTCTACATCTTAATTGCCACAACAATTTATCAAATAACAGAAAAGAAAAAGGATATACCAACCTCATACAAGTATACCCTAATTGTAAACTATATTGCAAATCAAAGTTTTCAACCATTATTCTTTCTATTTAAGAACAACTTTTTAAGCTTTGTATCTTGTCTAATTACGTTTATATCTTCCCTATTCTTATATAAAGAAACAAAAGAAGAAATAACAACTTACAAACTACTAATTCCATATATTCTATTTTCTTTATTTGCAACTATTTTATCACTATCTATTTATTTAATGAATTTACATACTCTCTAGCAACACTGACATATTTATCTAATGTTTTTTCAAGTAAAGAAAAATTATTTCTACAAAAATCAATATCATTCTCTTTACTTTTTAACTCGTGTTGATAACAAATATCCGCTAACTCCATAAAACCTAAATACTTAGCATCACTTTTCATAGAATGTACCAACACAGCATAATTAGCCATGTCTTCCATATCTAAATATCCTTTTAATTCTTTATGCTTTCCATCAATTTCTTCTAAATAATCATGAAGTGTCATCTGATACATTTCCATATCACCCAAAAGCTCTAATGCATGTTCTAAGTCAACACCGTGATTTTTTAAATATTCCTCACCAGTTACCGGAGCCTCCTCCTCTAATAGCTCCGTATCTAAAACTTCTTCTTGTATATCTTCATCTTTCAAATTTAATATAGAAGCAAACACTCTAATCATTTCATCTTTTTCTATTGGTTTAGCTAAATAATCATCAAAACCATCACTAATATATTTTTCTCTCATACCAGTAATAGCATTAGCTGTAAGTGCAACAACCGGCATTGAAAAATTAGGTAAAGCTTTTAACTTTTTCAAAGTTTCAACGCCACTTAATTTAGGCATCATATCATCTAATAAAATAATATCATAGATTTCCCCTGACATTACTTTTTCTAAACAATGATATCCACTATCAACACACTCAACATCCGCATGATATCTCTTCAACAACTTATCAGTAACTTTTAAATTTAAGGTATTGTCATCAACAACCAAAACTCTATATCCACGTAAATTTAAATTAGCAACAGTCTTACTCTTTTCTTTTTTAATACTACACTCATCTTCAATTGGTTGATCCAAAATAATAGTAAACTTAGAACCTTCACCATAAACAGTATGGACAACCACTTTTCCTCCCATTAACTCTACTAATTGTTTTGTAATAGCTAGTCCAAGACCAGTACCTTCTACTGTAGTATTACGATCTTCATCCAATCTTTGAAACTTCGTAAATAACTTATCAATATTTTCTTTCTTAATTCCTCTACCAGAATCCTCTACAGAAATAATTAAACGACAACGATTTTGATTATTAACACAATTAACCTCATATCGTACAAAACCTTTATCAGTATATTTACTAGCATTACTTAATAAGTTAGTAACAACTTTCTTAATATTCGTATGATCTCCATACAAAGCCTTTGGTAAATCAGGAGCAATATAAACTTGAAAATCAAGTCCCTTCTCTACCATTCTAGGTT
The DNA here is from genome assembly GCA_944358855.1 of uncultured Bacilli bacterium. Lineage (GTDB taxonomy): Bacteria > Bacillota_I > Bacilli_A > RF39 > UBA660 > Faecimonas. The sequence goes on from CALVSC010000005.1 coordinate 34,482, forward strand.
TAATTAACTTTGCTAAACTAGAAAACAACTCATAAGAATCATAAGGAGAATTCGTAATCTCTAGTTTTCCAGCTTCAATCTTAGAAATATCTAATATACCATTAACAAGTTCCAATAAGGTATTAGAAGCATTAATAATATCTTTCGCATTATCTTTAGCTTCATCCAAAGTATGGGCATTTTGAACACAATCGCTAAAGCCCACAATAGCATTTAAAGGTGTACGAATCTCATGAGACATACTAGATAAGAAATCTGTCTTAGCCTGATTTGCTTTATCTGCCTGTTCCTTTGCAAGCTCTAACTGATTAATCATCTTCATATCAGGATTTTCTATTGTATTATACATTAAAAAGATAAGAAACGTTTCCATAGAAGTTGCAATCGTTAAAGCTGGATTTAATCTTTGCACTACTGTTGTAATAATAATTCCTACAACAAATACAAATAAAGGTAAATAACGTTTCTTCTTAATATTACGAACATTACATATCATGGAAACAACACAAGTGACTGCACAAAGGAAAGAAACTAAATATACTAAATTAGCAGCCATACCATAAGAGTAAGTAACGCCATTTCCAGAATGTAACTCTACTGGTAAACATAACAAAAGTATTGCGCACAAAGCAAAAATACCAACAATAATTTTTCTTAAATTTAAATATTTACCAGGAGTAGAACTTTCGTCTATTTTAATAAATGTAACAAAAATAACATATATACTAAATAAAAAGGCAAAACTCATCAAATATAACAAAAATAATTTATTAACAATAACAGTCCAAGTAGTAATAGAAAATATTAATAATGAATAAGTACACAATAACTCTAATAAAAGACCTATAAGATTACTAACAATTAAAATACTAAAGATACGATTTTCATAAGTATTAATATGTTTCTTAGTAAAATACATAATATTTAACGTAATAGAATAAAACAAACTAATACAAATTAATACCACACTTACATTAACTTCCATAATACACACCCTCTAGTATAAATTATAGTAAACTTTAAAAAATAAGTAAAGAAAAAAGGATGAATAACATCCTTATTATTTTTGTTTAACTTTAGCACTATCACGAGAAAAATATTGTTCTGGTGAAAGGAAGAGAACTTCACCATTTCGATATACTGGTTTAAAACACTTTTCACTAAGGCCCTCTTCTTTTAAACTATGAAAATCTCTTTTACCACTACCCGTAAGTGGATAGGAATCAGCAAAATGATGAAGACGGAAAAATACGCGATCAGAAACATCTTCACCCAATTCAGAAACGCAACGCAAATCAGAAGATACCAAAGCCTTCATGGTAGCATCTACAGATTTATCTACATCTGGTTGCAATTCAATATGAGCGACATAAACTGGTTCATCACAATCTTCACATTCTGTTGTTACTACTTCACAAGATAAAACATTCTTAGTATCTCTCAAAATACTATCAGCAACCACAAAGGTTGGAATTTCATCTTCCTTATCAGGAATTCTACCTTTCATATAAATAGCACCATTCTCATCTAAATAACCATAAACATTACAATCTCCCCAAGTTTTTCCATTCGCATCTTGAATGAAAAATTTTTGTGTTGCTTCTCTATTATTCTTATACATCTTCATATTACAAGGAGAATTCGCAACTAATCGTCCAATTTGATTCGCAGGAAGATGATTGCCATCACTATCTAAAACTGCTACTTCTACCATTTGAAAAGGATTCATACCATGTGGTTCCTTTTTAAATGCATAACCTGGAGTTTTACTTTGTAAAGAACGGAACAATAACCAAAAGATTCCACCATGTTCACAATCCCCTCCAGCAACGGACATCGTAACTGGAGAAACAGGTAAAGGAATTACATTCTTTCCTGCTTTTGCTTTACGCAATGCTTTATTCATCAATTTTTCTTCATTCTTCTCAAGTGGTTCTCCAGCTGCAAAAGCAAGTAATAAATTTGGTAGTTGAATATTTCTTCCAGAATATAAGATATCTTTTGCTGCTTGAACCCAGAAACTACGTGTCGCAACAACATAAGTAGGTTGATTAATCAACAAAGTATCAATAAAGAAATTTTTATCATAAATTGGTTCCAACGCTAATTTTGATCCTTGCATCAAAGCATCAGAAATACTAGAAATGATATCAGTATTAGAATGAGTAGGAACCTGAGCTTGAATAGTAAAATCCTTCATAGAAGTTGTTTTCTGAACATCTGGATCATGACATCTACCAATAGTAATCAAACTTCTAACAGCATGAACAATTGCTTTTGGACGTGAAGAATGAGTAGAACCACTTGTATAAGTAATAAGGAATTCATCATCTAAATCACAATCTGCAAACAAATCACCTTCATAACCTCTACCTGCTTTAACAAAATCAGAAATTGACATACATTTAGAATTATCTGCACAAACCTCAGAAACAGTATTCTTAAAAGACCCGTGAACAGCATCCACTTCTTGATATGGATTTATACCATTTGGTAATGAATCTGTTAAAGAAGTAACCACTACATGTGGAACATGACAATCACGAATAGCATCAGCAATCTTTGGATACTTTCCATCTTCAACAAACATTACCTTAGTATCACAATCAGCAATGATTTCCTTAATATAATCAGGATCAAAGCTATTAGCAAAGATATTAACTTTTGCTCCTACAATACTAGCAGCACCAAGTAAATAGACTAACTCTGGCGTATTAGACATACAAACAGGAATTTCCATCCCCTTTTCAATACCCATATTTTTTAATGACATAGCATATTCTCTCATTTTAGAAAACATCTCTTTATAAGTAACTTCACTACCACGATATTTCAAAGCCACATCATCTAAATTGTCTATATTTCGTACATAAAGCTCTTGATACCAAGAATGATTATGATTTTTTTCCAAATCATCCAACACTCTCGCAATAAACTCTTCATTACTCTCTTTCATCTTTCCAATTTTACTTTTGAGTTTAACTTTAAGATCCGCAATCTTTTTCACTGCATCAAAATTAATCATAAATTTCCCCCTCACTAAAAAAGCAGCATCAAAAAGGGGACAAAGACCCTATCGATACTGCTTTTTTTGATGTATTAAATTGTAAGTAAGTTGATAACTCATAGTACCACTTCCCAAACAACTAATATTTTACTAAATAATGTTTATTTATGCAAGTCTTAAACTTTTTTTAAAGATTCAAGTGTATTCAAAAACTCTTTTGGTGGTTCTACTTCAAAAAACATCTCTTTTTTCGTTTTTGGATGAACAAAGCGAATACTTTTAGAATGTAACATTTGTCCAAACTCCGTACTTTTTCCCCTACCGTACATAGGATCATTAGATACTGGATGACCAATATAAGCCATATGAACACGAATTTGATGAGTACGACCCGTTTCTAAAACACACTCTACCAAACTATGATTAGTAAATGTTTCTAATACTCTAAAATGAGTAACTGCTTCCTTTCCATGAACATCAGTAACAGCCATTTTCTGCCTATTATTAGGATCTCTACCAATTGGTGCATCAATGGTACCCGTATCATGTTTAATAACCCCATCCACGATTGCTAGATAATGCCGTTCAACTTCCTTTTTCGCAATCATATTAGATAACGCCTCATGCATCTTTTCATTTTTAGCTACTAGCATTACCCCACTTGTATCTTTATCTAAACGATGAACAATACCCGGACGATACTTTTCACCACCAGAAATTTGAAAACGATAAAGTAAAGCATTCACCAAAGTACCAGAATAATGACCAGGAGCAGGATGAACAACCATACCACTCGCTTTATTAATTACTAATAAATCATCATCTTCATAAACTATATCAAGCAAAATATCTTCTGGCATAACAGAAATAGAATAATCTAAATCATCATCTACCAAAATATGATCTCCATTCTTTACAATATAACTACTAGAAACTTTTTTACCAGAAACAAGAACCAAACCTTCTTTAATTAATTTCTGTACTTTACTACGAGAAATATCTAAAGCATCACTCAAATAAGAATCAATTCTGACTTCTTTTCCCGCTTCTACACTAACTTCTAAATTCATGAATATCCCTCCTAAGAATATTAAGAGCTAATATGAAAAATCCAACCACAATACCAATATCTGCAACATTAAATACAGGGAAAGAATAACCAAAAAAGGAAAAAGATAAATAATCAACAACTGCCCCATATAACAAACGATCAACCAAATTACCAATAATTCCTCCAATCACAATACCTAGGCCAAACTTTCTCCACTTTGTCATCTCTTCATCATTAATAACATAAACATGTAAAAATGCTAAAACCAAAATACTTAAAACAATCAACAAAATCGTTGCTCCACTAAAGAAACTAAAAGCCCCACCTGTATTTTCTATATAATAAATAGAAAAGAAATTAGGAATAACTTCGATTTCATCATGTAAATCCATATGAGTACGAACTATAATTTTTATAATTTGATCAATCATTAAAAGTACACAAGCTACACTATATATCCACTCTCTATTTTTTAATAACAATTTACTTTTCGTCTTCTTCATCACTTTCCACCTTTTCCTTTAAATATTTTATTCTTTCAACAATTACCTGATATTGATCAAGCCTTTTTTCAACTTTACCACGTACCTTTATCAAGTCCCCCTTTTCAATTTGACTATACAAACGATACGTTTTAGGAAATAAAGTAAAATCCATAGTACCAGTTTCATCACTACCAGTAAGAAACGCCATCTTATCTCCTTTTTTTGTGTTAATTACTTTTATTTTATCAACTAATATTAAACAGTCAACTTTTTTACCAAAACATTTACAAATATCCACAATCGAAATAGCATAAGGATTATCTTTTTTATATGCCGTTGTTGGATGACTTGATAAATAAAAGCCAAACACTTCCTTTTCTTTTTCTAATAAATAACTATCTTCATATTCCGCTTTTTCTTCAATATCCGGTTGCATAACTAAACTAGGATCAATATCTTTCGTAAGTTCTGCATAATTAAACAAACTATCTAAATTATAAATTAAAGTTGCACGATTATAAGAAAACTCATGAAAAACATCAGCATAAATTAAAACTTCTAAACTTTTTTTACCAACACCAGCAATAAATAAACGACTAAAAGCATCATAAATACTCACGAAAGGCCCTTCTTCTCTAGCTTTTAAAATACTATTCGCAACTACAATACCAATAGATTTAATATTAGAAACTGGATAGATAATCTTTTCATCGACAACAATATATCTTTTATCACTTAAATTAATAGAAGGACGTACAACCTCAATATGATTACTACGAGCTTCCATAATATATTCATGTGTCTTCGCTTCACTTCCTATAACGTTAGTCAATAAATTAGAAAAGAAAATAGTTGGATAATGACTCTTTAAATATGCCATCTTATAAGCAATAATAGAATAAGCAACAGAATGAGAACGATTAAATCCATATCCCGCAAAATTTAAAATTAAATCAAATAACTTTTTACTAACATCTAAACTATGTCCTCTTTCTAAACTTTTAGATATAAACTTCTCTTCTTCATTTTTTAATAAATCAACCTTCTTCTTACTCATTGCCCTCCGCAAAATATCTGCTTCTCCTAAACTATAACCAGCAAAACTACTAGCCACTTGCATAATTTGTTCTTGATAAATAATAATACCATACGTATTCTTTAAAATAGGTTCCAAACAAGGGTCTAAATAAGTAATTTTTTCTTCACCATGTTTTCTTCTTACATAAGAATCAATATTAACAGCCGGACCAGGTCTAAACAAAGCAATAGCCGCAAAAATATCTTCAAAACAATTAGGTTTTAAATTACGTAAAAAATTTCTCATACCAGTGCTTTCAAATTGAAAAATACCACTCGTATTCGCAACTTCAAAAATATGAATCGCATCTTTATCATCCAATGGAATTTGATTAAATAAAATCTTTTTACCATACGCTTTTTCTATATCTTTTAAAATATTATATATAATTGTTAAATTTTTAAGGCCTAAAAAATCCATCTTTAGTAACCCTAACTCCTCTAAATACTCCATAGAATATGCAGTAAGATACATTCCTTCACTAAATGTTAATGGAACTACTTCATCCAAATCTTTCTGACACATAACAATACCTGCTGCATGGGAAGAAGTATGTCTAGGAAATCCTTCTAACCTTAGCGCCACCTTAAACATCTTACTAAGTAACAAATCACTATCAACACGAGCCTTAAAAGCACTATTTTTCTTATAAAAATCTCCTAACTTATCCCTAGTAAAAGCTGGAATAAACTTACTTAACCCATCTACTTTATAAGTAGGAATATTTAAAACACGACTAACATCACGAATAACTTGTTTAGCTCCCAATGTACCAAAGGTTACAATACCTGCCACTCTCTTCTTACCATATTTAGAAACCACATAATTAATAACCTCATCTCTTTTATCATCAGGAAAATCAGTATCAATATCAGGCATGGTTTTACGTTCTGGATTTAAAAATCTCTCAAACAACAAATCGTACTTTAAAGGATCAATCTCTGTAATCCCTAAACAATAAGAAACTAAAGAACCAGCTGCACTACCTCTTCCGGGCCCTACTAAAATATCATGCTGTTTAGCATACTTAATAAAATCATAAACAACTAAAAAATAATTAGAAAATCCCATTTCATCGATAATTTTTAATTCATAACTTAATCTGTTTTTATATTGTACGGAAACATTTCCATGAAGTCTCCGATTAAGTCCAGCCTTACTTAATTCAAATAAATACTGACTACTATCCTCACACTCATAAATAGGAAGTAATAACTTTGCCTTAGGAAATTCCAAATTACACATTTCACTAATTTTTAAAGAATTCATAATTCCAACATTATCACTATATTGATAAACATCACTAATCTCTAATTCATGGCCAAATAAATCATAATGAACGTCATCACTAACCGTTTTACCATCACGAATACGATATAAATAATCTAAAAACTCACTATCAGAATGATATAAATATAAACTAAGAGGAAAAAACACCACATTTTTCGTTTCTAACAAAACTTCCCTCTCTTCACTTTTAGTACTATATCCCAAATAAATATTAGAAAAAATAGAAACGAAATTTTGATAATAACTTTTACTAGAATAAGGGACAACACAAATAATATCACTACAATATTTTCTTAAATCTTCTATTTCAACTCTACGTTCACTTTGAATAGTAGATAACTTCATTAAATTCTGATACCCCAAATAATTTTTACTATATAAAACCACTTCACCACTATCCAAAATAACACTTAATCCAACAATAGGTTTAATTCCTTCTTTATTACACTTATGAATAAATTCCATCACACCATACATAGTAGTATCACTAAGTGCAATACTAGAGATTTTATGATGCACAGCAAAAGATACTAAATCATCAATAGACAACATACTAGAAAGTAAAGAATAGTAACTTTTATTATATAACGGTATATACATATAAAACCTCCTCACACTTATTCTATCATAAATCTATAACATTTTTTTGATATTTAGTAATTTTGTTTGACTTATAAAGCTTTTTATGTTAAAGTTATTAAGCAGAAAGAAAAAGAGCAAAGGAGGAAGAAAAATGGCAACTAACGTATCAAATAGACAAGGAAATGTAAAAAACTTAAGATCTCACTCTTTAAGAGCTACTAAAAAGAGACAAAAATTAAACTTACAAGTTGTAAGACTTGAAGACGGAACAAAAGTAAGAATCTCAACTAAAGAAAAAAGAGATTTATTAAAAAATGCTAAAGCTGCTTAAGCAGTTTTTTTTTGCA
>CALVSC010000006.1 GCA_944358855.1 uncultured Bacilli bacterium
TAGGAAGTTTTAAAGATAGTTATATTAATAGCTATCTTTTTGTATTTTTATTACTAGATTTTGTAGCAATCACGACTTATCTACTAAAGCCTTACAAAATAAACAAAAAGTTTATAATTTACTTTTTATTTCTATTAACTTTTCTATTACCCTTATTTTCTAAAGATATCGTTTTCTTTAACTCTCATATCAAAATAACAATACTAACTTTATCAACTATTATTCTAGCCATTAACATGAATCAAATATTAAAAGAAAACACTCTATATAAAATTATCATAACCTCAACAACACTAACAGCAATCACGAGTATTTTATATGTTTTCTATCCAACATTTTTTGAATCTATCTACATACACGCAGACTATGGGGACTTCTTCCTATCAAGTATCAATCGCTTATATGGAACATTAAACTACCCTAACTCATTAGCTTTATTTTCTTTAATAGGAATTATTTTAAGTTTTAAATACTTAAATAAAAAAAGATATAAATTTACATTTTATATAAATCTATTAGCACTTTTATTAACTATATCAAAATCTATATTAATATTTGCGGCCCTAATATTTATAATTTATATCATAAAAAACAAAGAAGTAAGAAACAACATAATCGCCAGCATAATACCAATTATGATTAATTTAAATACAACAAGAGTATCCATTATAAATGACAACATATTATTCTTTCTATCAACAACCATCTTATTATTTATTATATATTATTTATTCTATTTACTATTAAATAAAAAACAAATAATTTTTTATCTACTAGCAATAATTATCATTATAATTTCTCTTATTTACCAAACAAAACCACTAACAATAGAAAAAAATAACAATGAAGATATCTTCATTGCAGATATTATAGGTTTAAAAGAAGGAAATTATGAAATAAAAATAAAACTAGATGCTGACAATTATAACGGTAATATCTATTTATATAAACAATTTATGCAAAACAATAATTTATCATATATTTTAATAAAACAAGAAAAATTAAAAAATAATATAACAATAAAATTTAAAGTAGAAAAAGATGTAGACTATTACTCTCTAAAAGTAAGTAACCAACTAATGAATTTTAATATTGAAAAAATCGAAATAATAAAAGGCAACAAAAAGAAAAATATCCCCGTTGACTATACTGTTTTACCATATAACTATATAAAACAAATAGAACAATTGAAATATGACAAAACCAGTGTAGGTAGCAGATTAGAAGTTTATAAAGTTTGTCTAGATATTATAAAAGAAAATCCATTACTAGGTCATGGATATGATTACTTTAAAATAGGAAACAGAAATACAGACGTTAATTACATATTAGTAGAGCACTCACAAATTATGACACTAGGAGTACAAAACGGAATTATTTCTATTATTATTTGGATAGTATTATTAATAATGATAGGAATAGAAATAATGAAAAAGAAAAGCTTCAAGGATTTAGAACTAATACTAATTTTATTATTATTTATCTATTCTTCTTTATTTGACTTTTCTATGTCATATCAATATTTCTTATTATTATTCTTTACTTTTAGTATGTTACTAACCAATAAAAAAAGCACTTCAAAATAAAGAAGTGCTTTTAAAATGGTAATTTCATATTGCCATTAGAAAACTGTTTCATCATTTTTTTCATTTGATCAAATTGTTGAAGTAATTTGTTAACTTCTTGTACAGAAGTACCACTACCACTAGCAATTCTTGTCTTTCTACTAGCTTTAATAATATCAGGATTTCTTCTTTCCTTTGGTGTCATTGATAAGACAATTGCTTCTATATGAGCGATTTGTTTAGGATCAATTTTAACATTATTTAATCCCATTTTTTTTGCACCCGGTAATAGCTTTAATAAGTTTTCGAGAGGTCCAAGTTTTTTCATTTGTTTCATAGTAGATAAAAAGTCTTCCAAGTCAAATTTACCTTGTTGCATTCTCTTAGCAGTCTTCTCTGCTTCTTGTTCATCAATTGCTTCTGTTGCTTTTTCAACTAAAGAAACAATATCTCCCATACCGAGAATACGTCCTGCCATACGCTCTGGATCAAACGAATCTAGTCCATCTAACTTTTCAGAAACACCAATAAACTTAATTGGTACATGTGTTAAATGACGAACAGATAATGCAACACCACCTCTAGTATCACCATCTAACTTTGTTAAAACAACACCCGTTAAAGGTAACTTATCATGGAAACCAGTAATAACATTAATAGCATCTTGCCCCATCATTGCATCAATTACCAATAAAATTTCATCTGGATTCACTTCTTTTCTTATATTATCAAGTTCATCCATTAAAACATCATCAATATGTAAACGACCTGCTGTATCGATCAATACATAATCATAATGATTTTCTTTGGCATAATTAATAGCATTTTTACTAATTTCTACAGGATTTCCATTACCCTCATCATAAACTTCTATATTTAATTGCTTACCAATTTGTTTTAATTGATCAATAGCTGCTGGTCGATAAACATCACAAGCTACTAATAAAGGTTTTTTAGCATGTTTTTTTCTTAAAAAATTAGCTAACTTTCCAATCGTAGTAGTTTTACCAGAACCTTGTAATCCAACAAGCATTAATATTGCAGGATTACCCTTTAAACAAATATCTGCTTGTTCTCCACCTAATAATTCTGTAAGTTCATCTTTTACAATTTTAACAAATAAATCTCCCGGATTAATACTACTAGCAACTTCTTCACCTAATGCTTTTTCCTTTACCGTATTAGTAAACTCTTTAACAACTTTATAGTTAACATCAGCTTCTAGTAATGCTAAACGAATTTCACGCATCATATCAGAAATATTATCTTCAGTAATTTTACCATAACCTTTTATCTTATGAATTGCGTTTTGTAAACGATCTCCTAAACTTTCAAACATAAATCATCACCTATTTGAAATTATACAAAAAAATGGCTATTTAGTAAAGAAAAAAACAGGTTTCCCTGTTTTATTGATTACCCTCTGGAGTAATAGAAATAAGTGGTGCCCCATTAGCATTAACAGCATTCATAGGATTCACATTTTGATTAGTTTCAGTATTACCCATATCAAGTGGAACTAAAGATGGTTCGGAATTTTTTGGCATTGCATCATCCATAGGATTTTCATTAGAACTACCGGTAACACTAAAGGAAGCATTATTAGTATTCTGATTTAAATTTGTACTTGGCAATTCATCAAATCCGCTATCATCATTATCACTTAATACAGCACCTGTTTCTTCTGTCATATTATTCACACCAAAGAAATCATTAGAAGAAGTATTTTCTGTATTAGTCTGATCTGTAATAGAAACTAAATTATTAGGAATATCATTACCACTTTCACTATTACCATTATTCATAGTAGTACTCATACTATCCATAGAATTCATAGGACTCATGTTATTCATAACGCTCATCGTATTCATACCATTCATAGAATTAGAATTTCCCATTTCAGGCATTGCATTATTCATAGTATTCATATTCTGCATTGGATTCATCATATTATTCTGCATTGGATTTGACATCGGAGATTGCATAGGACTAGACATATTATTTTGCATTGGTGCACTCATTGTACTAGCAACTCCACCACCTTTACCATTCCAAATTTGAACAACATCACAGTTACCACTCCATGGTGCTGGATTAGGCATTTCAAGTTTACATATTAAAGGTATTTTAAATGCCATACCGAAACCTAAACAAGTTCCAGATTGTAAAGTCTTTTGCTTTTCAACAATCTCATCACTAATATTAGGTACCATCTTACGAATATAATCAACATCTGTAGGGTGGTTCATTTTAAATATTAAGAAATTAGAACACTGTGAAATAACTGTATCAGAAAGTTCTACTGGTCTTTGTGAAATAAGTCCTAAAATAACACCATATTTACGACCTTCCTTAGCAATACGCTCAAATATATTATAACCAATTAAAAAACGGTCTGTATCATTTTGAATATAACGATGTGCTTCTTCAACCACGATATGGAAAGGAATACTAGCTCTCATCTTTAATCCTTTAGCAAACTCAAAGACAAGTCTTGAATAAATCTTAGTAATAACCTTAGCAAAATCATCATCAACATCATCTAAATTAAAGTTAACAATTTGATACTTTTTACCATTACTAATTAATAAAGAAGATAAATAAGCTTCTAAAGGAACATATTCAGCTACATCAAAGAATTTTGCATTAGGTCCAACAATTAAAGAATGTAGACGTACACGAATTGTAACAGCATCACCATAAGTATTCTCATTACGAAGCCATCCTTCACTAATTAAAGTAAAGTTAAGAGCTTTCTCTAATGTATCAAGTGTATAGAAAACTCCACCCTTTGGTTCATAATTATCATACTCATTTTTTATAAAAGAAGAAACATATTCTGTAAGTAAAACACTTTCAGAAAATTGTCCTTGAGAATCAATTAAGAAACATTCACGGAACTTTCTCGTATATCCTATACCTTTAACAGGTGCCTCCAAATTAAATTGTGGAGTAGAACAACTCGCTAAAATAGAAAATATTTCATTTCTTTTATTAGGAGAAGTTTCATTTGTATATAAAATAGTCATAATGGCTTTTGCAATTAAATGGTTTTTATAATTATTAGCATCCATATCTGTTTGTGAAAAGATTAACGCTAATTTTAACATTCTTTCAATAATTGGTAATTGTGAATGAGTAGTAGCTTGTAATAACAAAGCCAAATCACTAGCATTAAGTAACCAAATAGGTAAACGTAATTTTTCACCTATACCATCTGTTTCGTTAGTAGTAATAAAACGATAATGATAGTTAGGATTAATAGAATTTAGATTATTGAAAGCATTATAATATTCACCTGAAGAATCAAATAACAAGATATTAGCCTTATATGGAAATAATCTTTGATCATGAAACATATTTTGAAAAATACGAGAAACACCACAAGATTTACCACTACCACTGTTACCAAATATAGCAAAATGGTTACTAAAGAAATTATTAACATCTAAGTATACAGGGAAATCATTATAAAAAGGACTAACACCAAACTTCATATATCCTTCTTTATCTTCACCAACAATCATAGGAATTTCAGACTGATCAATAACCCTAATAGAAGCATCTAAAGAAGGTTTACGAATAGTACCTCCAATTAATCTACCATTAACAATTTCACCAAGAAATCGTGCTTTAACAATATCTTTATCTAAATCATCAACTTCTCCTAAAACTTTTTTATCTTTATCCTCAAATATAAGATGCAAATTCATTAAATTTACTGCCAAATTATCAGCATCTTTTAATCGAATATTTGCAGAATGATCACTTATATAAACGATTCTATCAAACATAACAATTCCCCTCTATTCTTACTCTATTCTATTTTAAATTATAACGTTTTTTCTAACAGTTGACAAGATAAGTATAAAAAAAAGAACAAAATTTGTTCTATATAACTTCATCTATTACTTTTTTTACATCATCTAAAGAAGTATATTCCATTGCTTTTATTAATTTATTTTTCTTATCATATAAATGTAATACACTTTCATACTCTTTTAGTTTTTCTACAGTATTATGTACTTGTTTAAATATAGCATTACGACTAACATTTTCGTTTTCTGCCATTTCACCCAAGCTTAAATTCTGAAAATAATAATCTTCAAAATAATGTTTTTGCTTATCAGTAAGCAATCCTTGATATAAATCAAACAACTCTCCATAATAAACAAACTCTTCCATATTACACCACCAACATAACTAAATCAAGCACTAATAATATAATACCTATAACCAAATAAGTAATAGTCATCGCTTTTCTACGATAAATTATATGATTATTATAAGCCATAATAAGCAAAGTTATTCCTAAACACCCCTGAAATATAGGCATCATTTTAGGACTAATAATATACCAAATAAATAAACCAAGTGTTAAAAAAGTAAATAATAGTTGCAAATTAATAAATAAAATATTAAATCTTGTAATTTTTTTTGGACTATTCTTTTCCATATTACATCATATCCTTAAACAATCCATATATATATTTTTCAATATCAAACACTTGTAAATCTTCTTTTCTTTCTCCTAAACCAATAAATTTAACAGGTAATCCTAATTGTTCTTTAATTGCTAAAACAATACCTCCCTTAGCGGTACCATCTAATTTAGTTAATACAATACCTGTAATATTCGTAATTTCTTGAAATGCCTTTGCCTGACTAATTCCATTTTGTCCTGTAGTTGCATCAATAACCAATAAAGTTTCATGAGGCCCACCTGGTATAATCCCATCAATAACCTTATTCATCTTTTCTAATTCTTTCATTAAATTTACTTTATTTTGTAATCTTCCTGCTGTATCTACCAATACAACATCATATTTTTCATCTTTTGCTTTTTGGCATCCATCATAAACAACACTAGCTGGATCACTTCCTTCTTCTTTACCATAGAAAGAAACACCAACTTTATCACTCCATATTTTTAATTGTTCAACAGCACCAGCTCTAAATGTATCACCAGCAACAAGCAATACTTTCTTGCCCTCATTTTTCATACGCCAAGCAATTTTAGCAATCGTCGTTGTTTTCCCAACACCATTAACGCCAACAAATAAAATAACAGTTGGACCATCTTCTTGATAAGTAATCTTACTAGATAAAACTTCATCATTAACATAAATAATAAACAACTCATCAACAATAACTTCTCTTAAAAGTTCAGGATCACTAATTTTTTCTTTAACTGTTCTTTCTTTTAAACGATCAATAAAATCCATAACGGTATTAACACCAATATCAGCCATAATTAATATTTCTTCTAATTCATCAAAATAATCATCATTAATCGTACGATATTTATTAGTTAAATTAGCTAATTTAGAAACAAATCCCTCTCGAGATTTACTAAGTCCTTTTTCATATACTTTTATTTCTTCTTGTTGTTCTTGTTCTTCTACTGTTTCAATCTTTTTATTAGATTGAAACATGTTCTTTAATTTATTAAAAAATCCCATAATAATCACCACTCTTATTTTAACATAGAAAAATATCCTTTACAACGCGAAAAAAGAAGGAATTAACCTTCTCTTCTTGGCCTAAATTGTATAATTTGTGCAGTATGAGGTTCCTTAACCAATGATTTAGCTTTATTTTGTTCAGCAAAACGACTACGTAAACGAGTTACTGTCTTTTCTCTTTGCCAACCATATAGTCTTTCACAACTAGAAATAGACTCACATATATCATCAACACTTACACTATCATGATTATTAAATGCAGCATAAGCAAATGATTTTTCTAATAAAGTCAACATTAAACTAGGATTATATTGTCTATCGGTTTGTACAACACCTTTAGAAGAACCTTGTATTAAAGTAGAAAAAATCTTTTCTTGCTCTTCTTCATTAAAATTAAAATATACACCAGTCATCACTTCGTATTTAGGAATACTTCCTTTTGCTATTTCCATTAACTGTTCATATTTTGGCTCATTTACAACTATTTTATCAAATCTTCTACGAAATGCATCATCATGATAAAAATATTCATCATATTCAGAATTCGTTGTTGCACCAATCATTCTAATATCACCATCAGATAAATATGGTTTTAAAATATTAAGTAAATCTAATGCTTGTCCTCCAGCAGAACCAGCACCTTTTGCCGCATGTATTTCATCAATAAACAAAATAACATTCTTTTCATTTTGTAATCGAGAAATTAAACTTTTCACTTTCTCTTCAAACTCTCCACGATAACTCGTTCCAGCTACCAAATCATTAACATTTACTTTTAATACTTTATAATCTTTTAAAACCTTAGGAACCATACCTCTTTGAAGGCGATAAGCAATACCGTCTACAATAGCCGTTTTTCCAACTCCACTTGGCCCAATTAACATCGCAGATTTTGTAATTAAAGAAACAAGAGTAGAATTAATTTCTTTTTTCCTACCAATTGCAGGATCACTAACATATTTTTTATCCGTCAAATAATATCCCAACTTTTTGCCATCACTTTGTTCCTTACTGCCAACCTGTCTACCCTGTAATATTTTAATAATAGGAGGTAATTCCTGTTCTTGTTCTTGTTCTATTTCTTTTTCTATTTCCCTTTTAAAATCAGGATGACTTTCATAAAAATTCATAGTCTCAAGACGGAACTTATCTTGAACATCACTCGCTAAAATTTGCAAATATTCTTTGTCACCCAAAGATTTTAGAACTATCTCGCCTATAATAGGAGAAGAATAATTAGGGTTTAACAAAAACATAGTTAATGCTGATGAATTAACATAATTAAAATAAATAGTCATTCTTTTAATATATATTTTAAATAAATCTTGATAAAAATCACTATTATCATCAACATTATCAGTACTAGCTATCTGTTTTAATTGAGGAATAGCATGAAAAACAGAATCTAAAGAAATATTATATTTTTTTAAAATATTATCATCATCATACTCTAATAAAGATAGAAACATTGCTAAATCCATTTTATCTTTTTCATTTAGTTCTTTTCCTTCTGGTTCAGGTCCATCCAAAACACCTAATTGTTCAAAAAAATCTTTAACAGATTCTGATAATTTATTTTCATTTGGTAAAGCAATATTTATATCTTTAATCCTACCATACCAATCAGCAGCGCCTCTTGCAATATCATAACATTCGTCGCAAATATGACTTTTTGCCATATACATTCCCCCTTAAAACAAAATGTAACTATATTATACATAAATTCCTAAAAATTACAAGATAGGCACCCTATAGCCTAGACAAAAAGACAAAAATATAGTATAATTTCTAAGTCAGCTTAACGAAATAAAAAAGAAAGGAGATTTTATGAAAAAACCTAATGGAACAAAGATTGTTGTTTTAGGTGGTCTTGGAGAAGTCGGAAAAAATATGTATTGTGTAATGCATAACGACGCGATTGTAATTATTGATACCGGTGTTAGCTTCCCAGAAGGAGAACTAATGGGAGTAGATTATGTTTTACCAGATTTTACATTTTTAAAAGAAAACGAAGATAAAATCAAAGCGTTATTAATTACTCATGGTCATGAAGACCATATAGGAGGAATACCTTTTCTATTACAAAGTTTAAATATTCCAGCCATATATGCTCCTAACCATGCAAAAGAATTAATTGCTGTAAAATTACAAGATAAAAACATAAGATATGACAATTTATTTGTATATACAGAAAACACAAAATTAAAATTTAAAGATATTGAAGTTGAATTTTTCCGAGTAACACACTCTATACCTGATTCACATGGAATTAGTATTAAAACACCAGATGGTAGAATAGTAACAACAGGAGATTATAAATTTGATTTAACTCCAATTGGACCTATGTCAAACTTATATAAAATGGCAAGTTTAGGTGAAGATGGTGTAGACATATTAATTGGTGATTCAACAAATGCTTTAAATGAAGGATTTTCTACAAGTGAATCTGTCGTAGACGAAACACTAGGTGAAATGTTTGATAAATGTAAAACAAACCGTATTATTATCGCTACATTTGCATCCAACATTTATCGTATTAAACATATCTTTGAGACCTGTTATAAACACAATCGAAAAATATGTATCTTTGGTAGAAGTATGGAAAACAATATCAATATTTCCTTAAACGCTGGATACATTAATCATAAAGAATTATTAGTAACTGCTGAAGAAGCAAACAATTTAAAACCTGGAGAAGTTGCCATTCTATGTACTGGTAGCCAAGGTGAACCACTTGCTGCTCTATCAAGAATTTCAAATGGTACACATAAACAAATAAAATTAAGACCAGACGATGTTGTAATATTTTCATCAAGTGCAATTCCAGGAAATGCTTTAAGCATTACCAAAACAATCAATAAATTATATTTAAAAGGGGTTAAAGTATATACAAATTCATCTCTTGCAGACCTACACACATCAGGACATGCAAACGAAGAAGAGATTAAATTAATGATAAGATTACTAAAACCAAAATATTTAATGCCATTCCATGGTGATTATCGTATGTTAAAACATCAAGCGGATATTGGAATTAGTTGTGGCATACCAAAAGAAAATACTTTTATTCTAAAAAACGGTGATAGCTTAATCCTAAAAGACCATGTGGTAACAAGAGGAGAAAGTTACTCAGGAGCTGACGTCTATGTAGATGGAAATAGAATTGGAGAAATTGGAAGTGCTGTAATTAAAGATAGAAAGATAATGGCCAATGATGGAATTTTAGTAGTAATTGTAAATGTAAATATGAAAAAACGTGAATTATTAATAAAACCAAATATAACAACTAGAGGATTCGTCTTAGTAAATGAAAACGAAGAGTTAATTCACAAAATAGAAGACAAAGCTGAAACAATTATTAAACAAGACTTATTAAACCCTAAAACAACATTCCAAAGTTTAAAAAGTGATATAACAGAAGAGTTATATCCATTTATAAACAATTTAACAGGTAGAAAACCAATAATTCTACCAATCATATTAGATATAAAGAAGGAAGACTAATTCCTTCTTTTTTATGCAAAAAAAAGAAGCCTATTTAGCTTCTTCTTGTGCTCTAGTCTCACGTATAACTGTAATCTTAATAGTACCAGGATACTTCATATTAGCTTCAATCTGTTCTTTTACTTCACGAGCAATACGATGAGCTTCTAAATCATCAACCTCTTCAGGTTTAACAATTACCCGAAGTTCACGACCAGCCTGTACTGCATAAGATTTCTCTACTCCTGCAATTTGATTTCCAACTTCTTCAAGTTGTGATAATCTCTTGATATAATTTTCTAATGAATCATTTCTTGCCCCTGGACGTGATGCAGAAAGTGCATCGGCAATTGCAACAATACTAGAAATAACACTAGTAGCTGGTGTATCACCATGATGAGAAGCAATTGCATTAATAACAACAGGATCCTCATGATATTTTTTGGCAATATCAACACCAATATCAACATGACTACCTTCTACTTCATGATCAATAGCTTTACCAATATCATGTAATAAACCAGCTCTCTTAGCAAGAGTAACATTCTCTCCTAATTCAGCTGCTAAAAGTCCTGATAAATGAGCAACCTCCAAAGAGTGTTGCAAAGCATTTTGGCCATAACTAGTACGAAAATGCAACTTACCAATAATTTCAATTAATTCAGGATCAAATTTAGTAAGCCCTAATTCAAAAGTAGCATCTTGACCATATTCGATGATTTGTTGACGCATATCTTGACAAACTTTATCATACAACTCTTCAATACGAGTTGGATGAATACGTCCGTCTTTTATTAAAGTATCTAAAGTAACTCTAGCAATCTCACGTCTAAGTGGATCAAAACTTGATAAAACGACAGCCTCTGGAGTATCATCAATAATTAAATCAACACCAGTTATTGCTTCAATTGTACGTATATTACGTCCTTCGCGACCAATAATACGACCTTTCATCTCATCATTTGGTAAATCAACAACTGTAACAGTTTGATCACCAGCAATATCAGCAGCATACTTTTGCATAGAAGTAACAATTAACTCTCTAGCCGTACGGTCTGCTGTAAGTTTTGCCTCATTTTCTCTTTCACGAATATATTCAGCAATCTCTTTACTCATATTTTCTTTTACTTGGCTCATTACCATATCTTTAGCTTTTTCTTTACTAAAACCAGATATCTGTTCTAATAAATCTAATTGTTCTTTCTTTATCTCATCCACTTTACTTTTTTCATTTTGGATTTCCACTTGTTTAAGAGAAAGTCTATCTTCACGTTCATCTAAAGAAGCTTCACGTTTCTGACACAACTCATCACGCTTATCAATACTTGCCTCTCTTTGTAATAAACGATTTTCTGATTCTTTAATTTCTTCTTTTTTCTCACGAATTTCTTTATCTAAATCCATTTTTAATTTATGTGCTTCCTCTTTTTGCTCTAAAGCTGCATCTCTTCTCATTTTCTCTAATTCTTTTTTTGTTTGTTCACGAAGAGCAGCAACCTTCTTAGAAGCAACACCAACTCTGATACTATTTATAACAAACGCTATAAAAAGCCCAATAAGTAATCCAAGTATTACAAGTAAAATGGAGAAAATGTAACTATCCATAAATTCCCTCCATCTAGATTAAGGAAATACCTAAATCTAATTCTATTGTAATTTTATTTAGAGAGGTTGTCAAGAAAAAGAAAAATCCACAAAACATGTGGATAATAACCTTATTTTTTCAAAGATTTCATAATTTCATCATAATCATTATAAGGAATTTTTTTATCTAAAACTGCCATATAATTATCTCTTCCTTTTCCAATAACCGCAACAACATCACCTTTTTCTGCTTTTAAGAAAGCGGATTTTATCGCATCTGGTCGGTTTTCAATAATTTGATAATTATTTTCAGAATGAGAACCAATCATATCAGAACAAATATCAACAACTTTTTCATATCGTGGATCATCCATCGTAAAAAAGATAAAATCTGCATATCGAAATAAAAGATTGCCAATTTTTGGTCGCTTTTCTTTTTCTCTACCACCAGCTGCACCTGTAACCACAATAATATGAGAATAGTTCTTTAAACTTTTTAATAAACTGAAAATAGCATTTTCTGTATGAGCATAATCCAAAAGAACAGTAAAACCTCTCTTATCATAAAAAGTCTCTCTTCGACCTACAACACCAGGTAAAGAAGGAAGAACAGCCAAAACATCATCATAAGAGATACCAAAGCTACCAACAATAAGCCAAGCTAAAACAACATTATAAATATTATAATCACCTAAAAAGGGACTGATAAAGTGATATTGTCTATCAAGATAATGCACTGTAAACAAGACGGTATCTTTACACTCTTTAACATTAGAAATGACACAATCATTATTTTTATTTACACCAAAATTCACTTTACAATTAACAGTCAATAATTGACAGTTTTTATCATCGCCATTAGAAAAGACAAAGGCACCTTCCTTACAAAGATTGGATAACGAAAACTTACAATTCCTATAATTTTCAATGGTTTTATGAACATTCAAATGATCTTCTGTAATATTAGTATACCCAATAACATCAAACAATATAGAATCAACTCTATGATGTAAAAGTGCTTCACTAGACACTTCCATAACTATAACTTTACATTTGTGCTTTTTGACAACAGAAAATAGACGATAAAGTTCTTCAACAGTAGGTGTTGTATTATTAGTGGAATAAATATCATCTCCACACCATAATCCATTAGTACCAAGATATGCAGTAGGAATAAAATGATTTAACAAATTTCTAGTAATAGTAGCAGTGGTTGTCTTACCATCCGTACCAGTAATACCCACAAATTGAAAGTCATCAACAGAAACATCATAAAAAGCTTGGCAAACGGAAACTAAGGCCTCATCAACAGACGAAACTACAATAACTGGAATCTTAGAAGAGGAATACTCTCTATCACAAATAACTGCAACAGCACCATTTTTTATAGCATCATCTATATAATCAAAATGATCAACATGATATCCCTTAACGGCAACAAATAAATCACCCCGCTTAACCTCTCTAGAATCACTTGAAATCCCAGAAATCATCACATCAAAAGAACAAGGGTATAATTCACACAATCTCTTCATAATACACCTCATTATAAAGTATGAAAAAAGAAAAAGAATGTTTATTTATCTTTTTTCTCTTTCTCTTTATCTTTATCTAAAGAAATATCAAAATAATCTCGAACTTTCAATTCTATTTCATGACATAGTTCAGGATTATCTTTAAGAAGTAACTTCACATTTTCTTTTCCTTGACCAAGTTTTTCACCTTGGTAAGAATACCAAGCACCTGTTTTCTCAACAATGCCAGCTTCTACAGCTAAATCGATTACTTCACCTTCATGAGATACTCCTTCTCCATACATAATATCAACAACAGCTGTTTTAAAAGGAGGTGCAACTTTATTTTTAACAACTTTAATCGTTGTTTTATTACCTACAACACCATCTCCCATTTTTAATTGTTCATTACGACGAATATCAAGACGAATAGTAGAATAAAATTTAAGAGCACGACCTCCAGGTGTTGTTTCAGGATTACCAAACATTACACCAACTTTTTCACGCAACTGATTAATAAATATAGCTATTGTATTAGTTTTATTAATAGTTCCAGATAATTTTCTTAAAGCTTGAGACATCAATCTTGCTTGAAGTCCAACATGAGAATCTCCCATCTCACCATCTATTTCAGCTTGAGGAACAAGTGCTGCAACGGAATCAATAACAACAATACTAATAGCTTGACTACGAACCAAAGCTTCACAAATTTCTAAAGCTTGTTCTCCAGTATCTGGTTGAGAAAGCAACAACTCATCAACATTAACACCTAATCTCTTTGCATAAACAGGATCCAAAGCATGTTCTGCATCAATAAAAGCTGCTCTTCCACCAGTTTTTTGCACTTCAGCAATCGCTTGTAATGCAAATGTCGTTTTACCACTAGACTCGGGACCATATATTTCAATAATTCTTCCTCTTGGATATCCACCTACTCCTAAAGCAATATCTAATGATAAACATCCACTAGATACAACATCAACTTTCATATGAGTACTATCTCCGAGTTTCATAATAGAACCTTTACCAAATTGTTTTTCAATATCATTTAGTACCTGCTCTAAAGCTTTATCTTTATCTTTTACTACATCTTTACTTACACTTTTCATAATGCCTCCTAAATACCATCTAAATATACTAACAAATTAATTATATACTAAAAAAAAAGAAAAAGCAATACTTTTTCGAACAATTGTTTTATATATAATTTTCACTAACAAAAATAAAAATTCCCCTAATAAATTAGAGGAATTTAACATCATTTTATTATGAATTTGCTTTTTCTTCTTTTCCAAAAATAAGTGCTTTATTCATATTGAAGTATTGAATAGCTGAAACAATAGATAAAATTGTTGCTATATATAATAATATTTCTGCAATACTAATATTAATAAATTCAAATGGTACATTATAGAAAAATACTAATGTTGTACCAATCATTAATGTAGCAGTCTTTAACTTTCCTGATCCAATAGCAGCAACTACTCTACCACGACCAGCAGCTTCCATTTTAATTGCATTAACAACAATATCGCGAAGAACAACGATAACTGGAATAATAGCTGAAATTTTACCTTGACCAGCTAAAATAATTAAAACACTATTAACTAATGCTTTATCAGCAATAGCATCTAACATTTTACCAGTATTCGTTACTTGATTATTTTTTCTAGCTAAATAACCGTCAACAAAATCAGTTAAACTAGCAATAATAAATATAACTCCAGCAATAATATACTGTAAATCAATTGAAAAAGCTCCTGCTATATCATATGTTGGGAAATGGATTCCAACTTCATAAAAAGGAAAACATAATAAAATAATTAATATTACAGTAAGTACTAATCTAGCAACTGTAATCTTAGTAGGTAAATTCATTTACATACTCCTCTCTTACCCTTGGCATTAACTCTGTATCTACGACTGGCGCTTTATTGATTGTACTAACGATTAAATAAATGATACCAAACAACAACAAAATAAAAATTGGAACTAAAACAAAAGGCAAAATAGATAACTTTTTCTTATGCTCAATTGTATAAGGAGATCTTACCTTTTTCTTATCTTTTTCATCTAATTTCTTTTGTGCTTCTTTAATATCATCTAAAGAAATCTTAGACGTATGCTCAAATAAAAAGCCATTAAATTCATCCACTACTTTTTCAGGATCTAATCCTAAATACTTAGCATACTGACGAATATATTGTTTTAAGCCATATACGTCTTTAAAAGCACGTACATTACCACTTTCTATATTTTCAAGTTGAGATGTAGAAAGCTCTAAATCTTCAGCAGCCTCTTCCATACTAACACCATTACTAATTCTAGTATGTTTTAAATACTCACCTAGCTCTTTCATAAAAACACCTCACATAATAATCAATAATATAAATAAGCCATGTTCTGTACTTTTTCAAGTGACAAACATTTATCTACCAATTTCTTGGTCCCTAACTTCGTTCATTTCCTACGTTAAAGCTCTCCTACCAAATTTGGATTTCTCGCTTGCGGGGTTTACCACGTTTCACTCTTTTATTTCTAAAAGCATCGTCTCTGCGGCACTTTATGGACTAAATCATATCTAAGACTTAGATTATCATCCGCCGTTAGTAAAAACTACCCTAGGTTATTTTTTCCCTAGGCACAAACACTACAATCATCTCAGACTGTGCGAGCATGGACTTTCCTCTAATATT
Organism: uncultured Bacilli bacterium; assembly: GCA_944358855.1. Lineage (GTDB taxonomy): Bacteria > Bacillota_I > Bacilli_A > RF39 > UBA660 > Faecimonas. Next base: position 16,308 of record CALVSC010000006.1, read on the forward strand.
CAAGATATTAGCGTTTGTCTATATATTAATTGTTATTATCTTTAGTGCTACTACCACCATATACCATTTTTTCAAGTTGAGATAAACGTCTCAAAATATCAACATTAGTTACTTCAGGAACTTCAACATTATTACGAGCAACTTCCATACTCATTTTAGAATTACGAAGCTCTTGTTTTAGATTCATAATTTCACCCAACAAATCAGCTTTTTCTTTTTCTAAATTATTAATAATATTTAAAAACTGTTCATAGTCCCCAATTATAATATCAAGAAACTGGTCTACCTCTTTTAAACGGTAACCACGAGTATCGATTTTAAACTCTTTTTCCAAAATATCTTGTGGCATAAGCGTAATTTTATTTTGATACATAGTTATCACCAATCCCTTATAGTAATATTATGTCATTCTTTACTTTTTTTGTCAATTACATAACCTTGATTTATAAAAGTATAAATAAGTTCTCTTTTAACATCACGAATATCATAAGAAAGTTTATTTAATAAAATTATTATTTCAAAATTTCTCATAAAAATATCACCCAACAAAATAATAAAAAAAATTATAATATTTGTCATGTTATTCGACAAAAGCTCTCAAAATACACCATGAAAAAATTGATTATTATAGACAAAATTATAGAAAAATAGAAAAACTTATAGTATAATACAAAATAGGTGATGAGATGAACTATCCAAACGGAATAAAAAAGCAAAATAATACATCCCCAATCACATATAGAAATAGAGGAATGTCATTAGAAGGCGATTTAAACGAAACCAATGAATATTATAGGGAAATAGATAAAGCTTATATTTATAAAAAGCCAACACCAGTAAAAATAGTAAAAGTTGATTACCCATCGCGTGATAAAGCAGTTATAAAAGAAGCTTATTACACGATACCTTCAACAACAGACTATAATGGTTTATATAAAGGTAAATATATTGATTTTGAAGCAAAAGAAACAAAAAACAAAACGGCTTTCCCTCTCGCTAATATTCACTCACACCAAATAAAACATATAAAAAACATATATAACCATCAAGGTATTGTTTTTTTAATTGTAAGATTTATTCATTATAACGAAACATACCTATTATTAGGAAAGGATTTTCTAGAATTTATTGAAACACAAAACAGAAAGTCAATTCCCTATTCTTTTTTTCAAGAAAAAGGATTTTTATTAAAAGATGGTTATAGACCAAGGATCGACTATCTAAGTGTAGTAGATACTATAATTGGAGGTAAATAAAATGCAAAAAAAAGGATTAAAAAGGAAGAGTACTGGATCAAAAAGAAGAACAAGTAGTTCAAGTACAAAAGAATTTAGCCCAAGAAAAAGACCTCAAAAATCAACAAAGAGAAGTGAAACAACAAAAAACATCCAAATAGCTTGTTGGATATTATTTGTATCGTTACTATTACTATGTTACTTTAAATTAGGATTAACATTCACTTTAGTAACTGCTTTAGGAATTGGTATTATTCTTGGAATTACACATTTATTAAGAAAAGCAGAAAATGATAAAAAGAAGAAAAAAATAATTAACATCGTCCTAATTGTTTTCTTAGGATTAGGTATATTATGTCTCGTCTTATTTGCCGCTTTCCTTATATATATAACGGTAACAGCACCAGAATTTGATGCTGAAAAGTTAAATATGAAGGAAATGAGTTTATACTATGACAAAGATGAAAAGAAGTTTGCTGAAACAGGAGACGAAAGAAGAGAAAAAATAACTTATGATGAACTTCCACAAGTTTTTGTAGATGCCCTTGTTGCAACAGAAGACTCAAGATTCTTTGAACATAATGGATTTGATGCACCAAGATTTTTAAAAGCCAGCGTCGGACAAATATTAGGTAATTCTGATGCCGGTGGAGCATCAACAATATCAATGCAAGTAATTAAGAACACCATGACTTCAACAACCGACAGTGGTATTGAAGGAATTATTCGTAAATTTACTGATATTTATCTAGCTGTATTTAAACTTGAAAAGAACTATACAAAAGAACAAATTATTGAATTTTATGTTAATAACCATGGATTAGGTGGTATGGTTTATGGAGTAGAAGAAGCTGCTCAAACATACTTTGGAAAAAGTGCTAGCGAAATGAACTTATCAGAAGCTGCAACAATAGCTGGTATGTTCCAAGCACCAACCTACTATAGACCAGATATCAATCCAGAAAACGCTGAAGCTAGACGTTCTACTGTATTAAATTTAATGGTAAGACATGGATATATAACAAAAGAAGAAGCTGAAATTGCTAAAAGCATTCCTGTTGAAGATTTAGTAGTTGATCAAGAAGTATCTTCTGATCCATATCAAGGATATCTAGATACTGTTAATCAAGAACTAGAAGAAAAATATAATATTGATCCAAGCAAAACACCTGTTGAAGTTTATACAAACTTAGACAGAGATAGACAAGATGCCGTAAACTCAGTAATGAATGGTGAATCATATACATGGATTAATGATAAAGTACAAGCCGGTGTTACTGTAATGGATACCGCAACTGGTAAAGTATGGGCAATAGGTGCTGGTAGAAATAGAGCCGCTGGAGGATGGAACTTCGCAGTGGATAACAAACGTCAACCTGGTTCTACTGCAAAACCATTATTCGATTATGGTCCTGGAATTGAATATAATAACTGGTCAACATATCAACTATTTGATGACGCACCATATAGTTATTCAAATGGACAATCAATAAAAAACTGGGACAACGGATACTTTGGTACAATAACATTAAGAAGAGCTTTATCAGCATCAAGAAATATACCTGCCTTAAAAGCTTTCCAACAAGTAGATAATAATAAGATTAAAGAATTTGTTACTAACTTAGGTATTACTCCTGAAGTATGTAACAAAGGATATGAATATGATAAAGAAAAAGACATCTGTGTAAATCCTGATGATAAACAAGATACACATAAACCAAATAAAATTCATGAAGCACATTCAATTGGAGCTTTTGAACCAGGTGTTTCATCAATGGAAATGGCTGGAGCATACGCCGCTTTCTCAAACGGAGGATACTACAACGAACCACATACAATTGAAAAGATTGTCTTCCGTGATACTGGTGAAGTAATTGAATTTGAAGGTAAAGCTAAAAAAGTAATGTCTGATGCTACAGCATTCATGATATCAGATGTATTACAAGATGTAGCATTAACGGGAGGAACTCCAACAAATGTAGCTGCAAAAACTGGTACTACAAACTACGATGATGTAACAATGGAAAGAAACAACTTACCAAGCGATGCTATTAGAGATTCCTGGGTAGTAGGATATTCTACAAAAACAGTAATTGCTTTATGGTATGGTTACGATATAATAGACCCTGTATATGTATTACATAACGTACCAGCAACAATTCAAAAAGATAGAATATTCAACGCATTAGTAAGTGCTGGAGCAATGGAATCAAACAGAGAAGCATTTAAACAACCATCAAGTGTTGTAAAACTTGGAATTGTATCTGGAAGTAACCCTCCAATTATAGCTGGAGAAGGATACTCAGGAAGCGTAGTCTATGAATATTTCAAAAAAGGACACGAACCAGAAGAAACCGATTTCTCAAGTATCAAACTTGGAAAACCTGGAAACTTAAAAGTTAACTATGATGAAGATACAAATAAAGTAACTATTACCTGGTCTGCTGTAGACCCTGGAGATAACAAAAACTTAGGAACATTTGGATACAACGTATACATCGGTGGAACACTAATTGGATTTACAGAAAATACAAGTTATACATACACAATTAGTGGATCATCTTCTCCATACGGAACCTACAAAGTTGTTCCAACCTTTAAAGGATATAGTGGAGTTCAAGGGACCGCTGCAACTTACACACTAGAAGAACCAGAAATAGAGGATGAACCAGAGGTAACACCACCTGAAGAACCACCAACACCAACTGATGAAACTTCCTGTATAACAGCAGGTGGAACCTGGGATCCAACAACAGGATGTACTCTCCCATCAACTCCATAACAAACAAAAAGAAGAATCAATCAAGATTCTTCTTTTTTTCACGACAAAATTCTTTTAAAGGACAATCCTTACATAAAGGTTTCACTGCCTTACAATAATATCTACCAAAAAGAACCATTTGTAAATGAAACTTAGCCCAATATTCCTTTGGTACCTTCTTCATTAACTTTCTTTCAACATCATAAACAGAATCCTTTAAATAAGCTAATTTAAGGCGCTTAGAGACACGTTCTACATGAGTATCAACAGCAATAGCAGGAACATGATAAAACTCTGCTAAAAAGACATTAACGGTCTTACGCCCTACACCAGGAAAAGACTCCAACACTTCTCTATCAACAGGAACCTTACCATCAAACTCATCTACTAACCTAGTTGCGATTTCTTTTAAATACAAAGACTTCTTCCTAAAAGATCCAACTGGTCTAATAATATTTTCTAAATCATATAAAGATGCATTCTTCAAATCTTCCAACGTTTTATACTTTGAAAAAATAATAGGAGTAACAGAATTTACTCTTTTATCTGTCGACTGTGCACTAAGTACAATCGCCATCAATAACTGATAATCATTCTGATATTTTAATTCACACTGCGGATTAGGAAATAAATAATCTAAATAATCTAATAATTGATTAATCATCGTCATCATCAAACCAATCCCAATCAACCATATCTAAATCAACATCACTTTTCTCTTCTTCCTCTCTCCTTTGTGCTCTCTTCTTACGACGAAGCTCAACATCTTTTACTGTCTTAACAGAAGCCTTACTCCACTCATATAAAATTTTATCTATATATCTTAAATTAGAAACGCCACTAAAAGTAGCTTCTTTAATAGCCTCTTTAATTAACTCTTCACTATAATCATTATCTAACCAAGCTTTAATAATTTCATATTCAATAGGACTTAACGTTCTACCAAACTCTTTTTCAATAAATTCAAAAATATTAGATTGATAATTAGACTGTTTTTCATTAGTATCTTCAACCATAAGCAAAGAAAGTCTACGATAAAAACCATCTAATAGAATAACTTCTTCTCTTAAGCCTTTATCATTTTTAACAACCTCCACTTGTATTAACTTTCTATCGGTTAACTTATCAATCATCTCTAAAACTTTAGCATTATCTATCTTTAAATCAAGAGCATATTGATTAGGATTAAAAATAGTCTTTTCACCAAATCGATATAAATACATCAAAAAAACAAATTCTTCCATACTAATATCTAATTTTTTAAACTGTTGTAGAAAATATATTGGTATAACAATATGTCCTTGTTTAAATACATCCACAAACTGACTACTCTTCATAACACGACCTCCTAAACATATTTCTTATAATAACACAAAAATGCTCCTAAACAGAAGCATAATGTTTTTTAATATAATTTAACAAGTGTTCTTTATCATTACTCAAACGATGATATAAAACTTCTTTCTCTATATCATCATAAATATCACCCAAATATTCACCAGGTTCTCTTTGTAAAGCTTCCATAATCTCTTCACTAGTAATATCTAAATCTTTCTTTCTATGTATCACCAATGAGTTATATGACTCTGTAATCTTCTTCTTATCCAACCCTTTCATTTCTCCAGCAACACTATTAACATATAAACCATACTCATATAAAACAAAAGGATCATAATTATTAAGTGGCATAACATCGCGAATATCTTTCATCATTTCTTTTTCATTATTAGAAAATGGATAAATATCCTCAACATTTAAAGTACTCCAAATACCAATTAAACTATTCGTATTTTTTACATCTTTTAAACGTACTAAATCTAAATATTTATCTAAATGAAATGAAAGTAACATCTCAATTCCCTGTGCTGCTCTACCACTAACAAACATTTTGTCTAATTCTTCTTTTTTACGTTGATAAGATAACTCTTTTAATAATTCTCTATGTTTCTGAATAGCTTCTCGTACTTCTTCATCTAATTGAAAATCTAATACTGTTGAAAATCTAATTGCTCTAAGAATACGTAAAGCATCTTGTTCAAACTTTTCATCTGCATCTCCCACAGAACGAATTAGTTTTCTATCTAAATCATCTCTACCACCTAAGAAATCGATAATCTGACCATTCTCATCAATACATATCGCATTTATTGTAAAATCTCTTCGAAGTAAATCTTGATATAAATCATCAATATATTGAATCTCTACAGGCTTTCTATGGTCTTGATAACTAAACTCTTTACGAAAAGTAGTTATTTCAAAACGAATTCCATATTTATTAACAACAACACTACCATAATCTTCAGTAGGTAAAAAACCATCTTGAAAAACCTCTAATATCTCCTTTGGAGTAGCATTCGTAGCAATATCAATATCTTGAGACTCCCTACCTAATAAGTAATCACGTACAAAGCCTCCTACTATATATGCTTTATAATTATGTTCAATAAGTTCTCTAATTAATTTTAATGCATTTTCTAGCATATCATCACCACTTATATTATAGCATAAAACCCTATATTACACCATGAAAAAAGCTAACCAATTGGTTAGCTAAAACTACATAGCAGAATATCCACCATCTATATAAAGGGCAGCACTTGTAACAAACTTTGCTTCATCACTTGCTAGATATAGGCAACCATAACTAACATCAATAGGTTCACCAGCATGTCCAATTGGATGCTTTTCACTCATTAACTTATTATAAGCTTCCAATCCACCTTCCATTCTAGAACCCAACTCTTTTACTAAAGGTGTCATAATAGTACCTGGATGTATAGAGTTAACTCTAATATTGTCTTTTGCATAATTCAAAGCATCTTGTTTTGTCATAGCAAGAACAGCACCCTTTGCAGCATGATATGGAGTTAACTCATGAGAACCTAAAGTACCATAAATACTTGATAAGTTAACAATACTTCCTTGACCATTCTTTATCATATAAGGAACTACATATTTAGTACAGAAGAACACACCTTTTACATCTACATTAAATACTTGATCCCATTCATCAATAGTAAGTTCATGTGTTCTTTTATCAACGCCTGTAATTCCTGCATTATTAATTAGAATATCAATTTTACCAAAACTCTTGACAACATCATCTACTGCTTCTTTAACATTTTCTTCATTAGAAACATCAACTTTATAGAATTTAGCAACTCCACCATTTTCTGTAATTTGTTTTACTGTATCCATACCATTTTGTTCATTAACTTCAAAACGGCAACAGCTACTCCTTCTTTTGCAAATAAGATACTAGTTTCTTTTCCCATACCAGCACCACCACCAGTAACAATAGCTACTTTATTTTTTAATCTATCCATATAAATGTTCCTATTAATATAATATATATCACAAAAAAAAGAGATTGAAACATCTCTTTAATAAATAATATTCTTAGTTTACAGCATCTTTTAATGCAGAACCAGCTTTGAATGTAACAGCTTTTCTTGCAGCGATTGTTACAGGTTCACCAGTTCTTGGGTTATGTCCTTGACGAGCTGCTCTTTCAGATACACCAAAAGTTCCAAAACCAACTAGTGGTACTTTATCTCCGTTTGCTAAAGCATTTGTAATAACTTTAAAAGTAGCATCGATTGCTCTAGTAGCATCAGCTTTAGTTAATCCAGTTTCTTCAGCAACAGCTTCAACTAATTCAACTTTTTTCATTAATATATACCTCCCTAACAATATTAATTATGAAGCACTTTATGCTTACATATTGAATTTACCATATTTCATTTTAAAATACAAGAAATATCAATCAATTTTACTTATTTTTACGTAATTGATTATCAATAGAAGTAAGCAAAGAAATAATATGACCTAAAGCATAAAAGAAAAGGCATAATAAAAAGGAAATAAACCAGAAAAATAACATCAACGAAAAGTTAAATTCAGTAGAGGTACAAGTACCATAAAAGTTAGAACTAGAACCACAAACCGGAAACAAATTACCTAAAATAATTCCACAACAAAAGCAAACACAAAAAACTACAATAGCAAACTTTTGATATCCATTAAATCTATATTTAGAAACTTCCTTAGGAATATTTTTAAACTTAGGTAAATCTTCTTTTTCCTTTTCAATTTCATCAAACATGTTCATACTACTTATCTTCTCCTTTCTTGGCAGATTTCTTAGTAGTTTTCTTTATTGTTTTTTTCGTTGACTTTTTCTTATCCTCTGCTTTTTCTACAGCACTACTAACATTATCAATAGCATCACTTATCGTATCTGTAACATTATCAACGACATCTTCTATAGCATCTGCAACATGATCTACGGCTTCTTTTACTTCATCCATTGTAGTAGTAACATTTATTTTTCTTTCTTTATTATCAACAAAACAACCATATAAGAATACATATCTAGCAAATGCCAACATATAACAAGCATCTAATATGGATAAAATAGCCCCGTCAGGTGTTGTCGTAACAATCAAATCTAATGCAAGAAAAACAACAGTAAGTACAACAATAGCATAAAAATAAGCATCATTTTTTATTTCATTAAAAGGAGACTTATCGAGATGAAACTCTTTCCATACTCTTGTTCTACGGAATAACGTATGAAATAAATATACAAACAAAGTTAAATGTAATGCACAAGATACTATCGTTTCTAAAGAAAATGATTGAAAAATAGTTAAAAATGCAGTAATACCCGTAATAAAATAAAGTAATACTAAGAAAATATTTAAAAAGTCAAAATAACGTTTTCCAATATTTGTTTTTAACGCTACAAAATAAACTAAAGCAATTAAATATACACTATTATGATTAATAATACTACTTAAAATTTCATGCGTACTCAAGTTATTATTAATCGCAAAAGATTGACTTAATATAATAATTACCGCAATAAGACCAATGATAAGATTAGTAATAACACTAGGATTATCATACCATGGAATATTTACACCATCATTTATCTCTTTTTTCTCTTTTTCCATAACTATCCTCCTCTACATTAAATATTATAACATACTTAAAAGAAGATTAAGTGAAGAGTTGAATTTTTCTTTAATATTTGACAATCTTATGATATAATACGAATGAATTGGAGGGGATAAAATGATACCTACAGTAGCCCTAGTGGGAAGACCAAATGTTGGTAAGTCTACACTGTTCAATAAAATTGTTGGAAAAAAAGTTGCCATCATTGAGGACTTACCTGGAGTAACAAGAGATAGAATATATCAAGAAGCGACATATAATAATAAAAAATTCTATTTAGTAGATACCGGTGGAATTGATGCTAGTAAAATGAAGTTTAATGATGAAATCAAGATGCAAGCAGAAATAGCCATTAAAGAAGCCGACGTTGTCGTATTTATTGTAGATGGCAAGGAAGGTTTAACTAGCAATGATTTAATGGTTCGTGATCTATTAAGAAAATCAAATAAAAAAGTAATTGTTGCAATTAATAAAGTAGATAATAAAGAGTCCCAAAATCATATTTATGACTTTTATGAACTTGGTTTTGATACTTATATTCCAATTAGCAGTATTCATAATACAGGATATATTGATTTGTTAGAAGAAATTACAAAAGATTTTCATGAGACAGAAGACAAAGAAGACGATAGATTAAAATTCTGTATTATCGGAAGACCAAATGTTGGTAAAAGTAGTTTAACCAATGCTCTTTTAAATGAAGAAAGAGTGGTTGTTTCTGACATTGCTGGAACCACTCGTGATTCAATCGACTCTATTTTAAAATATCATGATAAAGAATATGTTCTAATAGATACAGCTGGTATGAGAAAAAAAGGTCGTGTCTTTGAAGCCGTAGAAAAATACAGTTTATTTAGATCATTAAAAGCAATAGATAGAAGTGATATATGTCTAGTGGTAATTAATGCAGAAGAAGGAATAAAAGAACATGATAAACACATCGCCGGATATGCTATTGAAAGAGGAAAAGGTTTAATATTCGTAGTAAACAAATGGGACATGATGAAAGAAAAAACAATTCCAGAATTTGAAAAAGAAATGAGAGCAGAATTTCAATTTGCAACATATGCACCAATTGTTTATCTATCAGCACTAACTAAAAAAAGAATCCATACTTTAATGCCAGAAGTAATTAAGGTAGGAGAAAATATCAAAAGAGAAATCCCAACAAGCATTTTAAACAATGTAATATTAGATGCCTATCAACTAAATATACCTCCATCTTATAAAGGAAAAAGATTAAAAATATACTTCTCATCCCAAACTGGTATTAAACCACCAAAATTCACTTTAAGAGTAAACAGTAAAGGATTAGTTCATTTTTCTTATGAAAGATATTTAGAAAATAAATTAAGAGAAAACTTTGAATTAGAAGGAACACCAATTATCCTTCAATTTAAAAACAGAAATGGAGAAGAATAATGATTATAGGAAATAACAATAATAATCAATCATTTGCAAAAAAAATAAACAATCACTTTGAAAACGGACAATTTATCAATAAAAATAATGAATTTCAAAAAAATATAAATCAGCAACAAAGTCAAAAAAACATATTTACAAAAGACATCAAAACACAACAACATATTAATCCTTTAAACAAAAACGACATGGCCGACAAAACTTTAGCTTTATTACACGAACGTCTAAAACAAGGTTCTATCTCATTAGAAGAATTTAACAAACAATGTGAAAAATTAGGTAAAAATAGACAAGAATAAATCAACTTCGCTTGAAGTTGATTTATTTTTTTTGAAAAACTTTCACGGATTAGAAAAATATATAATATTTCACTAGTAACAGAATCTAAATCACTAGATAAATTGTAAATAATGTCAAGAATTAGCATAAACTAACATAGGAGGTTACTATGTTTGGTGATAATTTCTTTAAACGCGTTGAAAACAAAACAAGTGTAGACAAAAGTACCATTTTGTCTTTAGCAAAAAAAATACAAAATACGGATATGAAAGATAAAAACACATTACATGAAGTAATACAAGAGATATGTAACTTAACAGGAAAAGAAATATCGAAAGAAAAAGAAGATAAAATAATTGCTGCTATTACAAAAGATAAAATTCCTAAAAATATAGATAAAATGTTTTAACAAATGTGATACAATTATCTTAAAGTAGGTGATAATATGTTTTGTCTAAGATGTGGCACAAAAGTAGAAGATAATCAAGAATTTTGCCCTCATTGTGGAGCAAACATAAAAGAAGAGTTAAAAAACTATAATTATCCAATAAACAATGAACCAGCTAAAGAACCCCCAACACACGAACAACAATATAATTATAGCTTAAATTACAGTTTTAAAGGCCAAAATAACACAACTAATAAATTTAATCCCAAAGATGAAGAATACTTAAAAGCTTTTATAGGTCCAAAATATGATAAAATTAAAAACACAACATTTTCATTCCCAATGTTTTTCTTAGGACCATTTTACCTCTTCTATCGCAAAATGTATATGGCAGGGCTCATATATATTCTATCGACAATTCTTCTTTTTATACTTTCTCCATTTTTCTTTATCGTCGCAATAATACTAGGCTTTTCTTTTAAATTTATTTACATACGCTTTGCAATAAAAAAAGTAAATAAACTACTAATGCAATATAAAGATTTAGACCATGAATCAAAAATCGAAGAATGTAAAAGAGCAGGAGGAACCAATCTTTTCTTACCAATTATTATATTTATCCTTACAATAATTAGTATCGTTGTTATCTTTATTACGTTATTAGTATATAGCCTTGAAAAAGATGAACAAGAAAGATTAAAGAAAGATACAACATTTAAATTAGAAGAATTATCATATACTATACCAAAAGGATATCAATTATACTATGATATAGACGATGATAATTATTATACAGGAAGTTATTCAAATCTAGATGGATGTTTTATAGATGTAGGATATACCACATATCAAGACTACATCACAAACGAAACAGAATACTTAGAACAAAAAATTAATGTAAATTTAGGTACAGAAGTAAGTCCGATAACTACACAAGAAATAAATGGCAATGTTTGGGCCACAATAACAACAAAAACAGACTTAGATACTACCACAACATATGTATTAAAAAATAAGAAAAAATACTATGCATTAACTTTCAAATGTGATAATGAAAACTACAATCAATGTCAAATTCCTTATCAAAAAACTTTAAATAGTCTTAAAATACAAAAATAAGAACGTATTTCGTTCTTTTTTTTTACTATAAATCATATAGTTAACTGTATAAGGAGAATGCACATGGATAAATATGAGATAATAAAAAATATTGCGAAACGTAGTGGCGGAGATATTTATCTTGGCGTAGTTGGAGCAGTACGAACAGGAAAATCAACATTCATTAAAAAAATGGTTGAAACATTAATAGTTCCAAATATAGAAGATGAATACGAAAAAAAACGTACACTTGATGAAATTCCTCAATCAGCAGCTGGAAAAACCATCATGACAACAGAACCAAAATTTGTACCGAATAATGCAGCTAAAATAAAAATTGATGACTTTACTTGTAATATAAAATTAGTAGATTGTGTTGGTTACATGATAGATAAAGCACAAGGAGCTAACGATGAAAACGGTCCAAGAATGATAAAAACTCCGTGGTATGCTGAAGAAATACCATTTATTGAAGCTGCAGAAATTGGAACTGAAAAAGTTATAAAAGATCACGCAACAATCGGCATCGTCATAACGACAGATGGTTCAATTGGAGAATTTGAAAGAAATGATTATGTAGAAGCAGAACAAAGAGTAGTAGAAGAATTAAAAGGGTACAAAAAACCATTTATTGTAATTTTAAATACAACACACCCTACACTTCCAGAAACAAGAAATTTAGCAGAAAAACTCCAAGAAGAATATGAAGTACCAGTACTTCCAATTAGTATTGAAACAATGAATGAAAAAGATATGATAGATATATTAAAAGAAGCGCTATATGAATTTCCAGTATTAGAAATAAAAATTAATATGCCTGAATGGATTGCCATACTAAATCCAAATCACCCAATAAAAGAATCATATATCAACTCTATAAAAGAAAACATCATAGAAATTGATAAATTAAAAGACGTAGAACATATTACAGAGCATTTCTTAGAAAATGATAAAATAGAAAAAGCTTACCTTTCAGATGTTGATACTTCAACAGGAATTATAACCATCACTTTAACAGCACCAAGTGCACTTTACGATAAAACACTAAAAGAAATTATTAACATAGATATTAAAAACAAAGCTGACCTACTCGCACTATTTCAAGATTATAATATGGCGAAAAAAGAATATGACCAATATAAATACGCTTTAAAAATGGTAAAACAAACAGGATATGGAGTTGCTACACCATCTATTGAAGATATGAAATTAGATAAACCGGAAATAATAAAACAAGGTTCAAGATATGGAGTAAAATTAAAAGCTGTCGCTTCATCAATACATATGATTAGAGTTGATGTAGAATCTACATTTGAACCAATTATAGGAAGCGAAGTACAGTCAAAAGAACTGATAGACTATCTCACAAAAGATAAATCAAACAACCCTAATGAAATATGGAAAAGTGAAATATTTGGTAGAAGTCTAGACTCCATTGTTCAAGAAGGAATACAAGCAAAAATTAACCTAATGCCAGATAATATTAGATTAAAACTACAAACAACTCTATCTAAAATAGTAAATAAAGGTTCTAATAATCTAATAACAATTGTAATATAAAAAATCCACAACAACTGTGGATTTTTATTGTTTATAATAAATTAGAAACTAACTGATTATATTGATTTACTAAATCCTCTGTGGAAAACTGTATTTCTCCCTCTTCTATTTTCCAATTATCACTATTTGTCTTTAAAAAACCAAGAGTCGAAACAATACTATTAAAAATAGAATTCATATGATTTTCACTCTCTAAAAACTCATCTTGATAAGAATTAAAATTAGAAAACAAGCCACTCTTATTAACACTATCTAAAAACACTTTTTCTTCATAACTAGAAAAATTCAACTTTTTAACATATTCTTCTAAACCATCTTCAGTAGAAAAAGATATTAACTTTTGCATATCTTGATCAAATTCACTTCGAACCTTTTCAATATATTGATTACTTTGAACAAAAAGCGGACCATCACTACTGTAATTATCAACAGATAAAATGGATGTTAACTCTTCATCACTTGCATAATCTGATACTTTAGAATACTGTTTTTGAAAATCTAAAATATATTGATAAACAGCATCTTCTATTTTTCTATATTTACCAAATACATTTGCTCTACTTTTCTTAACATCAATCAAATTACTATCAGCATAACTTTTAACATCGATAAGTAACTGTTTTTCTTGTATAGATTTATTAATAACAAATAAATATATTAAAACAACTACAAGTATCACTAGAAGAATAAATAGAAAAAATAATTTTCTCTTCTTCATATATATCACCAAACATATTATAAATCAAATAAGAACTTATTGTAAAGGCAAACACTTTTTCCATAAGAAATAATATGGATATAATCGCTCTCCAAACAAATATTCACCAAACTCTAGATGTTCTAAACTAAGATAACTAGCATCACAAAAATAATAAGATTGATAATAATATATATCACAATTTTTAGGTAAAATAAAATAATTCCTTGTTTTAAAATAAATTTTATCATTCATATACACAATAATCTTAAGCTCTAAATCACAGTTTAAGCTATCTAATTTTTGAAGAATAAGAAAAAGTCCAATATTTTTCTCAAAATAAACTTTTACTTTATAAAATCCCACTAAATATAACAACTTTCTTCTCTTCTCCAACAAATCCCTTACTAAACATACAATATCTTCTTTAGAATCAGGAATATTACCAATATATTTTTGATTAAAAAAAATAAAATATTCATCCTGTAACTTCTCGACTCTCATGATATCACCTATAGTAATATATGAAAAAAGTCTAATTAACATCACTGTTAACTAGACTATCTATCTTTTTTAAAACTTCTTTAACACCTAATTTTGTAACACTAGAGAAAACAACCAAATCATCACCCACAACTAAATCTAAAGTATCCAAAATATCTTTTAAGTTTTTCTCTTTTTTGCTACCCCCTACTTTATCTGCTTTAGTAGCAATCACTGTAACTGGTAAATTATAATACTTTAAGAAGTTATACATCAACAAATCATCTTCTGTAGGTTGATGACGGAAATCAATTAATAAGAAAACACGTTTTAGTACAGTTCTTTTCTCTAAGTACTCTTCAATCATCATCCCAAACTTAGACTGTGTCTTTTTATCAACAGATGCATATCCATATCCAGGTACATCGATTAAATAAAAACTACCATTTACAGAATAAAAATTGAGAGTCTGCGTCTTACCAGGTCTAGAAGAAGTATAAGCTAAATTCTTTCTAGATAATAATGCATTTATAAAACTACTTTTACCAACATTACTACGTCCCACTAATAGAAACTCCGGTTTACCCTCTTCTGGATATTGACTTCTTCTAGTTGCTATAATCTCTAGATTAGCATCTTTAATTACCATCACTCTTCACCTCACTTTGATATTCTTCCAAAACTTTATCTAATTCCAAAACAATCTGCATAGCTTCATTCATAGTTTTTACTTTAGCACCACTAGCAAATTTATGACCACCACCATGATACATCTCAGCTACTTTATTAATAGCTGGACCTCTAGAACGAATAGATACACGAATTTGATTATTTTTAACGTCCTCAGTCATTGTTACCCAGACAAGAACTTCTTTAATAAAATTAAAATTATTAATCATATTACCAGCACTAGCACTATCAACTCCATACTGAGTAATAATATCATTGGTAATCGGAATATAGCCAACTCCATTTTCGGTTATTTTCATATTTAAAGCAATATACCCTTCTAATCGCACTTCATTCATTGGTCTTAAATATAACTTTTGATAACAAGAAGACATAGAAAAAGGATATTTAGATAAAAAGTATGAAATTAAAGAAAATAAAGAAGGAGTAGAACTTTCAAATAAGAAACGATTAGAATCAGAAACAATACCCATATATAAAAGTTCTACAATACTTGAATTTACTTCTAACCGAGTACTATAAAAAATTCTCATTAAAATCTCACATGCAGAACTAGCTTTATCATCAATGATTTCTAGTCCACCAAAATCTTCCACAAAAGGATGATGATCTATTTTAACAACATAAGAGAATTTACTAAAATCAACAGAATCCACTCTTCTTTTGTCTGGTGTGTCAGTAACAATCAACAAAGCATTCTCTACATCTTCTACTTTATCTAACTTACCTATATGACAAAACTTAGCACTTCCCATACCAATGGCTATAACTTTTTTTGATGGAAAATTAAGACGTATCGTATCACGTAAAGCTAATTGACTACACAAAGCATCAGGATCAACCCCGATATGTCTAGCAATTACAATCGTATCGTATCGTTTTATAACATCAATCAATGAATCATACATATCTTTCATCCTATCTATTAATTAATTCCATAGTATCTCTAGCAATCATTAACTCCTCATCAGTTGGAATTACATACACATCAATTGCTGAATCATCTGTACTAAGTTTAACAAACTCACCACGTTTATTATTCTCTTCTATATCTATCTTTACACCTAAACAAGCTAACTCTTCACATACTTGTCTACGAATAGGTACACTATTTTCTCCAACTCCTGCTGTAAACACAATAACATCTGCCCCACCAAGTAAAACATAATATTGTGCAATATAATCAACAATTCTTCTAACATATTTATCTCTAGCAACAATAGCTCTTTCGTTTTGTTCATCACACTTTTCTAAAACATCACGCATATCACTACTATATTCACTCATTCCTAAAAGACCACTACGTTTATTTAAATCGTCAATAACTTCACTAGCATTCTTTCCTTCTTGTTCCATTACATAAGGAATAATAGAAGGATCAATATCTCCAGAACGAGTACCCATCATGATACCTGCAAGTGGTGTAAATCCCATAGAAGTATCTACACACTTTCCATCTTTAATAGCCGTAATACTACCACCATTACCAATATGGCAACTAATCAAACGGAATTCATCTTTACCAAGAATCTTTTTAACTTGACTAGCAATATAACGATGAGAAGTACCATGTGCTCCATACTTACGAACACCATAATCTTCATACCATGAATAAGGTAATGGATATAAATAACTAACTTCATCCATCGTTTGATGGAATGCTGTATCAAAAACAGCTACCATAGGAATATTTGGTAAAACCTTTCTAAAAGCTTCTATACCAAGCATATTAGCTGGATTATGTAAAGGTGCAAAACCTTTAATAGCATCTAACTTTTCCATTACTTCATCTGTAATAAGAACAGACTCTTTAAAAACATCTTTACCCTGTACAATTCTATGCCCAACACCATGAATTTCATCTAATGACTCAATAATATTTAAATCTGTAAGTTTATCTAGCAAAATATTAACAGCATCAACATGTGTTGGTAAATCTATCTCTTGTGTAATTTTTTCATCATTGTATTTAATTGTATATTTACTTCCTTCAATACCAATACGTTCAAAAACTCCACTAGCAATAACTGTCTCAGTATCCATTTCAAATAAACTAAATTTTAAAGAACTACTTCCTGCATTTATAGAAATAATTTTCATAACATCCCTCTTTCTTTAACTATTAATATTATACTACAAAGAAACCTATTTTCAAAGGAAAAGAAGTATAAGAAAACTAGCAACCAATGACATAAAAATAATCAATATCATAAGTAAAGGAGTCGTAAACGCTGCTCTATCTACATTTAATGTTTTCTGATAAACCATATGATTAGTATTAGTTTTTCTAGCATTAGCTACATTTTCATAACTCATTAAACTAGAACTAATAGTAAGAGTAGAACCATCACTAGAATATAGATGATAAAACTGATTATCACTTCGCGTTTGATTCTGTTGATCCATACTATTTATTAATAAATTCTTACTCTCCTCAAAATCATTTTTATCGCAATATAATTGAACTGGTTCAACATTTGGATTATTTTTCTTTTCTACAACAATAGAAACTTTATCTTCATCTTCTTTATCAACAACAGAAACATCAACACCAGATTCTCCCATATCGTTAGCAAGAGCTCTATATCCATCCACAACATCAAGAGCATCCTCTCCCGAAACAAGGCCCAAATCTTTAACATTACGCCTAACAGAAGCTCCACTAAGCATTGATACATCTCTAACTTCACTAGAATCTTTACTATCTATTATTCTATCACCTGTATCTTCATTAACAAGAACACTATCTCCCATTTCATCAGTACTCATAATGGTATTATCATCTACAGAGTCAATAGCATCTGTATATATCTGTGCACTATCCGAAAAAACTCTTTTTTTCTCTTTACCATAAATATAAGAAGAATACACCTCAGGATGATTAACCATAAAAGACACCTGCGAATTTTGTACATCTGGAGACATTCCTTCTAAATAGTCAACATCACGTCTAGCATTTTTTAAAGATTTTTCCAACATATCAACCATATCCCTCTCAGGAAGAATACCATCTTTATTATGAATACTCAAAGTAAAAGAATGATGAGAATTAAGTTGGAATTTTACATCTACACCCGTATTAGAAAAGGTAGAAAGCAAACTATCAATCTCAGCTTGATGAAAAGCATCCACTTCCATAACAAAATCCCCTTTATTATTAGTGTCAAAAGAATAATCGATTTTTTTACTACTACACACATTCTCTAATCCTGATACATTAGGATTCATCTCATAACCATCAATAAAATAATCCTCTATATCTTTAGAATCCAATTCTGCTATTTGAGCAAGTTCACGATTAGTAAACGCATCGTTATAAACTCTTAAAACTTCTTGAATAACCAAATCTAAACGTTCCGGATATTCTGTTTTAAAAATTATGTCCTCTAAATTAATAGGAATATTTTTTTCTTGAAATAAATAACTCATATAAGTAGCTTTTGCACATAACTTCATCCTATCATTACTCGTCACAATATCACGACCTTATCATAACAAGTATACTAAAGGAAAAAAAGAAAGTAAATAAAAGAGCATAAAAAAACTTATCACACAAAAGTATGATAAGTCTTATTAAGAACAAATAGCATATGTATCTCTTGCAATCATCAATTCTTCATCTGTACCTAATACATAAACTGGAATACGAGAGTCTTTCTTTGTTACAACTCCTTCTAATCCTTTACGAACAACAGTTTTTTGATTTAACTCTTCATCACATTCTACACCAATTGCTGATAATTTTTTCATAACCTCACTACGAATCATAGGATCATTTTCTCCACCACCAGCAGTAAAGCATATTGCATCTACTTTTCCATTAAGTTTCATATAATATCTAGCAATATAGTCAACAATCTTATTAGTATACATATTAACAGCTAACACAACTTGCTTATCGCCTTTTTCAAAGCCTTCATCAATATCTCTTAAATCACTTTTACCAGCAATTCCTTGTAATCCACTATTAAAATTCAATTGTCTTTCTATCCAATCAATACTACGTTCTTCTTCTTTCAATACGTAATTAATTAAAGAATAATCAATATCACCAGAACGGGTACCCATCATAATACCTGCATTAGGAGTAAATCCCATAGATGTATCGATACATTTACCTTCTTTTACAGCTGTAATACTACAACCACTACCAATATGGCAAATAATTAAATTAGGGACTTTACCTAAAATATCAGTCATTTTTTCTGTAATAAACTTATGACTTAAACCATGAAATCCATATTTTCTAACAGCGTATTTTTCATACCATTCATAAGGTACAGGATATAAATAAGTGTCTTCTTCCATAGTTTGATGAAAAGCAGTATCAAAACAAACCACATTTTTTGCATTAGGAACTTCTTCCATAAAAGCTCTCATTCCTTTTACAGCACCAGGATTATGTAAAGGTGCCAATGGAGATAAAGCTTCAATTTCGTTAACAACTTTTTCATCTAACAAAACAGATTTAGAATATTTACTTCCTCCATGAACAACACGATGACCAACAGCCTCAATTTCATCCAAAGAAGAAATGGCTTTATGTTCTAATAAATGTTTTAGCAACAACGTAACAGCATCTTTATGATCATTCATAACCACTTCAGCTGACTCTTTCTTATCTCCGATTGTTAAACTATACTTAGAACCATCTAAACCAATTCTCTCATAATTACCCTTCATTAATATTTTCTCTTCAGGCATCTCATATAAACGAAATTTTAAAGTACTACTACCTGCATTTACTGATAATAATTTCATATAATCTCTCCTTGTATTCCTACTATAACATATTTTAACAAAAAAAGAAAACCCTTTATAGACCAACAAAATCTAAATAACCAGGATTTTCTTTAATTAATAATTCAAATTTAGGAATAGTAGACTTTTCAATTCTTTCACGAATATAATCTAAATTTTCATAAAATAAAGTGGATTTCATTAAAATGAACTCTTTAATATTAACAACACCAAGACTATAGAAATAATCTAAAATAGAAATAACTTTATCATCTTCTAATAAGAAAATAGATAATATATCATCATTTAAACTTTCTTTTATATCTAAAATATCATCTTTAGATAAATTATATTTTTCTAGATAATCCATTACTATCTCCTCCTCTACTATAAGCTCTATCTATATCATCTTTCATTGCTTTAAAACTATCTTCTGTTAAATACATACCAGAAACAGCAGAATATAAGAAAGCATCTTCTCCCATGTAACCTTCACTTTTTAAAGCTCCATAAGAACTTAAAACTTTATAACGAGAAACATCAACACCACCAATAGTATAATAAGGATTATCACCCTCTCTAAAATTATTCTCTAAATAGCAAATATTCTCATCATCTTCTATACCAGTATCTAAACCATAATCTCTTTGACTTAGTACCTCATCAAATAATGAAGCATTAGGAATTTTATCAGTAATAGATACAAAATTATCTTTTACATAATTAGCAAGATCATCACCTAAGGCAAATTCACCATTTGCTAAATGAACATCTGTTTTTAAAGTTCCAATTCTATGTTCAGAAGAAATCTTATCATAATAATCAAATCGATTATTTTCTTGTTTTAAAGCATATAACTTAGCAAAAGCCTCTTCTCTAAAAGAAACAAAAGCAGAAGGGAAATAATAAACATAATTAAAATTATCATTACCTAATAAGCCTAATTCAATAAACCGATTAGCTTTCTCAAAAATATGAGAAGAAGTAAAAATAGAAACTGGAAATAAAGATTGATCCCGTCCATCAAAAAAGCCAAAATCTCTTAATAAATTATAATTTTGTACTACCCTATTATGTGGTTGTTGTAAAGCACTAAGGCCCCTACCCTGAGCAATAGAAACATCAAATCCCAAAGACTTAAGAAACTCTTCATTTTTAACCAAATCATCATAAGAAACTCTATGTGCTGCTGAAAATAGTACAGAATTATTGTTGGAAGAAGACTTTCTCTGCTTTGCAGAGCTTTTCTTTCTAATAGAAGAAGATGACATATTATTTATCCAAACAGAAGGAATAGAAAACAATGTTTTAGGAACAGAGGAAAAACTTTCATATCTACTCTTTAACGTTTCTAAATCTCCATAAACTGCAATAGTAAGTAAAGCATCTGGAGTAAAAGAAGTTAAAATGTTTTTACTTTGCATATAAGCTAAAATTGATTTTGCTTTACCCAAATGAATATGACTTAACACTTCATCTTTATTTCTTGATAAAAGTGATTGTACTTTATCAGGAACTTGAAACTCGGACAATAAAGACTTAACCTGATCCATATCGGCAAGTGAAACCACTTTATGTTGATGTAAAATAGCGTCATTATAAGCAATAATCTGTTTTAACAAAGAAGCTTTATATTGAAAAGAAACATTAGGATCATTAACTGCTTCATCTAACAAATGAAAATCTTCAATATCTAACAAAGTCATATCATCAGGATCCGTAACTTTAGCATCCAAATCTTCATAACTAAAAATTTTATTTTCCATCATAGATAATTTTTCCTTAACTTCATCAGGATGGTTTAAATGATAATCTCTTTCACTCTGTAACTTTTCAATTCTATTATCAAGAGCGGAAGTAATACGATTAATAAATCTACTCTGACCAGCAGAAATCTTCATCTTTAACCCTTTTTCATAAATACCTTCTAAGACACTTTGTACCTCATGAAATTTACTTAAAAAACCAGGATCTGTAACATCAACAATATCTTGAAAATCACTAGGTAATAAATAACATAAATTTTCTACACTCTCATCAATCTGATCTTTAATAGAACGTAATCTATTAATATCTTCTTGAACTCCACCATTAGAAGTCATAGAAGAAAGTCTCTCATACTCCTGATATAAATACTCAATTCTACTTGTTATTAAATCATGTAAATTCACGCCATCACCTCCAATTCAACAAAATATGATACATCTTTAAATAAAAAGAAAAGTCTCGACTAGATAAATGAATCTTTTGATAAAACTCCTTCGTACTAATACCTAGTTGATAAGAAAGTTCAGAAACAGGAACTTCTTTTTCTAAAATAAGTTCTAAACAATCCAATTTAATATCAATAAACAATTGCTCTAATTTCTTATCTATCATCGTCTCATTCCTCCCATATCTAAACTATCAGATATTTCTCTGCTAAAGGAATCTTGAAATACTTGTTGAGAAAGCACAAAGTCAGAACTACTACTTTTCATGGACTTTAAAGACTTTTCAATTAAAGACTGCTCTCTTTGATATATTCTAACACTCTCATCATAAATATCTCTTCTATCAGCAAAAGATAAAACCAATACATCTCCTTGATAAGGAATAAAAGAGACTAATAAATTGGAAGAATTAACAGTATACATATGATGAGAAAATTTTTTCCCAACTAAAACAGGTTTACTCTTAATATCTCGGTCAGACTTACCAAGACCTTCTAATTTTGTTAATATAGAACGCATTTTCTTTCTATCATTCTTAGAAAAAGACTCAAGTTGAAAGAAAGGCTTTCCATCATCGTCAAGTAAAAAGTAAACATGACTCTTATCATCAACTTTACTATCATCTTTTTCTTCACTAAATTGTTGATCTAATTCTTGGACAACCTGAAAAGTCGAATTTAAACTAGATAAATCTTCTCGTAATTCTTCCATACGATGTGCTCCCTGATCAGAACTTTTTAAAGCACCATCTATTTTATCTTTTAACACTCTCATTTGATACACAGATAACAATAACCGTATATCATCATAATTCATCGTATCAGAAAGTTCTTGTTCTCTTCCTTCTTTTTTTAGCTCATCATAAATTTCCACAACTTGTCTATAATAATCCAACTCCTCAGGACTAAGACTAGAAACTTTATAATAATATTTTGTTAAATATGGATTAACCTCTTCCATAACTTGAGAATAAGAATCCTTAAAACTAGATACCATATCAGCAGAAACAGTTATTGTATCTAAATCTATTTTTTCAACAGTTGCTTCCAAACAACTATGATATGCCATAGAACGTAATACTGCCAATTTTTCTTCATCACTTAATTTACTACGTAATACTTTATTTGCTTTTGTCGTATCACTCATCGTATCAAAAGCATGAATTCTTTTTTGTACACTCGCTAAATCCTTTAACGTCTTTGCCGGATTTTTTACACATTCTAATAATTCACTATTTCTTCGAATCTCATTAACTGCTTCCGTTACTTGGTCGATATTTAAAAGACCACAGTCAGAAAAATATTGTAACAAATCAAATTGACTTTCTAAAGACGGTTCTACACTTAATAATAAATCTCTATTTTCTAACAAACCAGAAACATTATGGACATCATCATCCTCCCCTTTTTGTAACAAAACAGAAGCACACTGATAACGTTTTCTAAGAGCACTTTCTTTCTTTTCTAATCGTAATCTTTCTTGTTCTAAAATATGTTCAAACTCTTCTAAAGCTTTATCAGAATCCATAACCATTCCTCCTATTATTACTACAATAAGAATAACACAAAACAACAAAAAAAGATAGGTTTATAACCTATCTTGTAAGCTAACTTATTTATTATTATAGCTTCCACTTACTTGGTTCATTCCGTTTTGAACTAAACGTCTAGTAATTTCACCACCAACAGTACCATTAGCACGACTAGTAGCATCAGGTCCTAAGTTAACACCAAATTCATTAGCTATTTCATATTTCATTTTTTCAATAGCTTGTTTAGCTCCAGGAACTCTCATTTTCATAGAATTCTTTGAACTGTTCATGATATTCACCTCCTACATTCATAGGTTGTGAAACTTTATTAAATTTAATACGAAAATTTTACTGGTAATTTATAACAAATCAGAAAACTCTTCTTCTTCTCTAACAACAATTGTATCGACACTATCTACAGCAACATCAATTAAAGATAAAAAATCAAATTTTTCTTCCTCTTTTTTTGCTTGCTCTAACGAAGGATTAATAACAGGATGTTTAGGTACAAAGACAGTACAACAATCTTCATAAGGTAAGATACTAATATCATAAGTATCAATTTTCTTAGCTAAATCAATAATTTCCAACTTATCAAAACAAGCAACAGGTCTCAATACAGGCATACAAGTAACTTCATTAATCACTCTCATACTAGTAAGTGTCTGAGAAGCAACTTGTCCAACTGACTCACCATTAATAATTGCATATGCTTGATATTTATTAGCTAATTTTTCCATAATACGATACATCATACGGCGCATAATAGTAATACAATAACTAGGACTACAATTTTTATATATTTCCTCTTGAATAGGAGTAAAATTAACAATATGTAAACGAATATCTGGAGCATATTTAGCTAACTTTCTAGATAATTCAATTACTTTATTTCTAGCTTCCAAACTAGTATGAGGAATAGCTTCAAAATAAACACAATCAACCAAAACTCCTCGCTTCATAGCCAAATAACCACTAACTGGAGAATCAATTCCTCCAGATAACATTAATAGACCTCTCGGTTGACTACCAAGCGGATATCCACCTGCTCCATGATAAGCATTAAAATAAATAAAACTATACTTTTCTCGTACCTCTACTTTAATAAGTAATTCAGGATGATGAACATCTACAACAACTCCATCTTTATTCTTTAAAACAACTGCACCAAGTAAAGGATTAAGTTCCTGACTATGAATAGGAAAACTCTTATCACTTCTCTTAGACTCTACTTTAAAAGACTTAAAATTCATATTTTTAACTAAATCAATTAATAAACTTTTAATAGAATCAATATTAGTATCAACAATATAAGCAATATGATACATATGAATACCAAAAATACAATCCAACTTACTTTTAATCTTATCTAAATCACTATCATGAAACTCGATATACATACGACTTCTATCTTTATAAATTTTAACATCAAAATTTTTTAACTTATTTTGTATCATACGATATAAAGTATTAATAAAAAAATTACGATTACCTTTCTTCGTACTCAACTCACCATACTTAATTAAAATTACACGTTTCATAACCATCACTCCAATAACGCTCTTATTTTAACATAAAAAGAAAAAGAAGAAAACTCTTTTCTTC
>CALVSC010000007.1 GCA_944358855.1 uncultured Bacilli bacterium
CACTTGGAGAGATTCTTTTTTCATTATATTCTGTTAAATTTTGAGTTCTTTTGAACAAATTTAAATCCACCGCCGATAATTGCTAGACCTAGAATAACAAGTAAGAATGAACTTGCTGTACTTGTATTTGGTACATATACTTCTGGGTAGTTTTCAATTGTAATTTGTTGTGATGGATGTTCTGCATCTAATGTAAATGTAATTACTTCATCCGTTTTTTGATATCCAGCTGGAGCTTCTACTTCTTCTACTGTATATGTTCCATCTTTTAATCCAGTTAATACATATGGATCTGTTGTAGTAGTAAATCTTGCTACTTCATTACCATCAGAATCTCTTACAACGATTACAGCACCTGCTAAAGGCTGACCAGTTGATTGATCTACTTTAATAATGTTAACTACACGTTCTTGTGCTTCATTATAGAATTTTATTTTTTGTTCTCTATTATTATCATCTATTGTAAAAGTTACTACTTCTGTATCTAATTCATATCCTTCTGGTGCTTTTGTTTCTTCTACTGTATATGTTCCATTAGGTAAGTTTTTAATTACGTGACCTAATGTTGTTGATGTCCAACTAGTAATTTCATTACCATCAGAATCTTTTAATACTAACTCTGCACCAGCAATTGCATTTCCTGTTGCTTTATCTACTTTTACAATTGTAATTTTTGATGTAGAAATATTTAAATTAACGGTTGTTTCTACATTCTCTTCTACTGGACTAATAATAGATGGTGTAACATTTTGTTGATTATCACTTTCTGGTTGATATTCATATGCTTTATATATTTTACCAGTACCACTGATCGTTACTGTAATATCTACTAATGCTGTATCTACTTTAGCCACTGGTACACGTACTTTGAATGATTCATTTACACCAAATGTAGTTTTTTCTGTACCATCTGTTGTTACAGCAACAGCTCCATCAGCACCTGATATTTTTACATTATATTCACTCATATTTGTTGCTTTTACAGTAATTTCTCCAGATTCATAATATTTTCCATCACTTGTAATTTTTAAAGTTTCATTTGCAACACTAGCACTAATCGTTGTTTTTTGATAACCTTGTGCTTTTGCTTCTTTTGCTTTTGCAACTAAATCTTTAATGTATGGTCTTAAATTATGTGGATCTGAACCTGTTGTTTTAAATGATGCTCCAAGGTTTGTACTTCCTGTTGTATCATCTAAATACCACCATAATGCTGTTTGTGTAATGTAATAATCCATTAATCTGTCGCCTGTAAATTCTTTGTTTGGATAACCATTAACCATAATATAAGCGACACCAGCATCTCTTTCACCTACTAAGTGAGCTACTGTGTTTTGAGCAGTGAATTTCTTCATATCAAGACAATATAATAATTCACCGTCTATTGTTGTTTTCGTGGTAAATCTTACACCTGCGATATACCCATCTAATTGTTCTGGACTACCAAGTTGAATTGATTGTGGAACAGCGTTAACTGTTGTCTGTAATGTACAGAATGTTACAACAGCTACTAATACTGCTACCAAAAATTTTTTAAGACTCTTCATATTCCTTTCCCCCTCCAATGTGGCTATATTATATCACAAAACCCATGATATTTCAAGAGAAAATTACGAGTTCTTATAATTTCTCTTTCTACTTGCTATTATATGCCTTTTTTTCTTATTTGAAAAGGAAAAAGAGCCTATTTTTGGCTCCAAACGATAGCATTTCCAGCATTTGTATTATTATTGTAATTATTTGTTTCATCATTTGTGTTTTCTAGAATAATATTGGTTGGTATTACAATAACTAATGTTAATAGAATTGTAAATAATATTGTTTCAATTATATAAAATATTTCTTTTTCTCCATTTTTAAAAATCTCGCTAGGTGAAATGGTTCCACCTTTTGTATATGCTAGAAAAACAATCGATGCCACAAAACAAAATCCTAATAATATAATGACTAGTATTTGCATAAAACTAAGGGATGGATTTACAGAAATTACTTGATTGATTCCAAAGCTTTGATATGTCATCTCTCCATTATGAGTAAATGCATAATATAATGTATAGGAAACTCCAACAATTGAAATTACCATGATTAATAAACAGATTCTTACATAAGTATTCCATCTTTTCTTCATTTTCATCATCTCCTAATATAGAAAAATACACCTTATTTGTGAAAATAAAGTGTATTTTTAAAAGTTTTCATATTCTTTTTTTTGAGCTTTTTCTATATAGGAAATATTAATTGGCAAAATACTAATTCCTTCTTTATTTAAGTCTTGAAGTTTTACTTTTCTAACTTCATAGTAGTTATCACTATTATTTCTTTCTTTTTCTTCTCCTCCAAGTTTAGGTATTCCTTCTATTATTTTGGCATGGAAATGGTAATCTATACCATTTTTTGTTTTATTCCCTCCTAAGTATCCAAGTAGTTTTATTCTTACAGAAAATTCTTCTTGTAATTCTCTAATTACAGCTTCTTCTATCGTTTCATTCTCTTCTACTTTTCCCCCTGGTATTGCGTAATAGGTTTTTATTTCTCCGTTTTCTTTTCTTCTTCTATACATTAACCAAACCGCACTATTATCCTCCGTTAAAATGATTGCTCTTGCAGTATCTCTTTTCATTTAATCTCTTCCTCCATTATAATATTATCTTCTACATCATAAATGGTAGCATATTTTTCATCTAGTACTAAATAAGTAGCTATATTTTCTCTTGGAAGAGAAATGGATCCTGGATTCATATAATAATTTGTTTCTATCTTTTTAATAAATGGTATGTGAAAATGACCATATATCAAAATAGAATTTTCTTTATTCCAATTTGTTTCATTATATATGTGTCCATGTGTTATATAAATATCTCTATTTTCCATCATTATTAAACTTAATTTTTCAGTAATAGGAAAATTAGATACCGATATATCAACTTCAGAATCACAATTTCCTCTCATACAAATTAAGTTGTCTTTCATAGACTCTAAAAAGTTTTTTACGGCTTCTATATCATAACCATCTATCATCTTATTTCTTGGTCCAATATAGTATAAATCTCCTAAAACGACTAATTTATCACAACCTAATTCATTATATTTTTCTTTTACTTTATCTAGATTTGTTTTTATACCATGAATATCGGATATAAACATTAATTTCATAGGGTGCCTCTCTTTCTTATATTTATCTTTTTATTTATTATAACATTATCTAGTACTTTTCTAAATAAAAAAGTGACCTAAGTCACTTAATGGAAGATTCTTTGATGAGAAATTATTTTCGCACTTTTTGTATTCCTCTTTGTCCTGGTTGATCTAGTGAAGTAGTTAATTGTTCTAAATATCCAACTAATGAATTGTATTGTTCTGGTACTGTAGGATGGTTATCGACTTTTAATTTGCCATCATAGTCTTGAAAAAAAGATAGCATCATTCCATCATAGAAAGTGGTTTTTGGATGGTTAGCTACTGTACTAATAGATTGATTTATTTCTTCAATAATTGGATTTACTATATAGCCAGCGATTGTATTAAAATAAGGAAAGTTACCTATTGTTAAATAACTATTATCACTTTGACCGGTAATTAGATCTCTAATTTTTGTTAGATATTTTACTTCTTCTTCATATAATGTTTTTCTTCCTGATTTCGTAAATATAGTTTCTATATCTTTGGGTGTTGGATTATGTAATATTTCATATAAACGTTCCATTATTAAACCAGAGCAGCCATTGAAAAAAGTAAGGGTCAATTTATCGCTTCCAAAGTTATCTGTAAATCTTAGTTCTCCTTCTGGATAAAATTGCATTGCTGTTGCTCTATCTACATAGTTTTCAAAAGCTGTATCTCTAAATTCTTCTTTCCATTCATCAAATGATTGTTCAAAGCGCCTTTTTATGTCTGATAAGGAAGGATTTTGTAATAACATTTCATAGATTTTATCATTAGAATTGTGAGAACATAAAACATAAGAATGTGTTTCTAAATCTAAACCTTGTTGTTCTGCTGTTTCTAATATATATTCATCTAATTTATTTATTAAAGGATTTACGTTATTACTTACAGCGGACCATCCTGATGCAACAGAATTTCCAATTCCTAGCATTGTTACACTTGCAAAGCCTTCTTTTTCTTGAAGTTTTAGTAATTTATCTACTACTTCTTTTGATAGCTTTTTTATTTTTGTTCTAGCTTCTGCTTCACTTAAAACGTGATATTTTTTTAATGGTGTTGTTATATTTTTCAACATATCCTTCCTCCTGAGTATGACATATTATACTATATTTTCTTTCCTTTTTCAACTTTTACTTTTTTTCATCAAAACTTCTACTCTATCAATTATAAAATACATGAAGTAGGATATTATTCCTAGTATTACTACTCCTGTTATTACCAAATCAATATTAAAGACTTGAGAACCATACATAATTAGATAGCCCAAGCCACTTTTTGATACTAGTAATTCTCCCATGATAACACCAATTAAATTCATTGATATATTTATTTTTAAGGCACTAATTAAAGTTGGTATATTACTAGGGAGTATGGCCTTTAAAAAGATTTGCTTTTTATTGGCACCTAAAGATTTTAATAAAGTAACATAACTTTGATTAGTACTGGAAAATCCTTGATATATAGTTATAATTGTTACAAAGAGACTAATTAATAGTGCCATAAAGATAATGGAGTTTATACTGGCTCCGACCCAGATAATAATTAAAGGACCTAATGCCACTTTAGGAAGAGAGTTTAGTATTGTTAAATATGGATCAATTACTTTCGCTATTCTTTTATTACTCCACAGAATAGTAGCGATTATAAATCCTAATATAGTAGCAATTAAAAAACTAATGATTACTTCATATAAAGTTACTCCTATATGCATAAATAAAGTGTTATCTTTTATTAATTGGATTGTTGTTTCTAATACTTCTGTAGGAGAAGAGGATAGAAACGTATTAATTATTTCAAACCTTGATAAGAGTTCCCAGATAATTAAGAAACTAATAATTATTAATAGACGAAAAAAGCAAATAAGTCTTTTTTCTTTTTTTTGCTTCTTTAAATACTCTATGTGTTCTTTACTATATGTGGACATCTAAATCCCTCCATATTTCATCGTAGTATTTAGAAAACTCTTTACATTTTCTATTATGAATTGGAGTTTTTTTATCGGTTAAGTTTATGTTATATATTTTTTTTACAATTGCTGGCCTTTTAGATAAAACAACGATTCTATCCGACATACTTATTGCTTCGGCAATATCGTGGGTTACCATAATCGCTGTTTTTCCTTCTTGTTTTATTATTTTATAAATATCATCACTAATTGCTAGTCTCGATTGATAATCCAGTGCTGACATTGCTTCATCTAATAATAAAATATCCGGCTTGGTTGCTAGAGTCCTGATTAATGCAACTCTTTGTCGCATTCCACCTGATAATCT
Organism: uncultured Bacilli bacterium; assembly: GCA_944358855.1. GTDB lineage: Bacteria > Bacillota_I > Bacilli_A > RF39 > UBA660 > Faecimonas. Next base: position 5,439 of record CALVSC010000007.1, read on the forward strand.
ACTAGGATATTCATAAATAAAGTCTTCTAGTCCATATGTTTTTAATAGTTTTATTACGTATTCTTTATTTTCTTTTGTTAAATTATTATTGATTTCTAAACCTAATAAACAATTATCTAAAACTGTTCTCCATTCAAATAAAGAATCGTTTTGTAGCATGTATCCTATTGTATAGTTTTTTGAAAAGTTTATTTCTCCTTTAGACTTTTCTTCTAGACCAGCTAAAATGGATAATATGGTTGATTTACCACAGCCACTTGGACCTACTATAGAAATAAATTCTTTTTCTTTTACATCAAATGATACGGACTCTAATGCTTTTATTTCTCCATCCTGGGTATGAAATAATTTCCCCAAATCATGAATGGTTAGTATATTATTCAAGGTATATTAAATCTTTATATGGAACTTTTTTCTCTATGGCTCCATATTTTATCATGATGTCTTGTAGATGATTAAAAGAATCTTCCGAAAATTCTGTTGTTGTTGGCCAAGCATCTATTTCACGATATCTCTTAATTACTTTGGTAATATCTTCTAGGGAAGTATCTGGAAATTGATTGATAATTGCTTTGGCTACTTCTTTATCGGTGTGACTATGTACATAATCTAGACCTTCTTGAATTGCTTCTGTAAAATTTTGAATTAGTTCTTTGTTTTCTTTAATATAGGACTTTTTAGCAGAGTATGATGTATATGGTACAACTCCACCCAATTCTCCTAGACTTGCTACTACATATCCATATCCTTCTTTTTCTAGTTCTAGGGCATTTGGCTCAAATAATGTTACAAAGTCTCCTTGACCACCAATAAAAGCGCCTCCCATGGCAGCAAATTCTACTGATGTATCGATTGTTAAATCTTTCTTTGGATCAATATCGTTTTCAGACAAAGCATATTCTAGAGTCATCTCTGGCATACCACCTGCACGACCACCAAGTATTGTTTTATCTTTTAAGTCTTCTAATGTAAAGTTTTTAATTTTTTCTCTTGCTACTATAAATGACCCATCTTTTTGAGTTAATTGAGCAAAGGTTTTTAAATAATCTTTTTCTCCTCCATTATAAACATATATTGTTCCTTCACTACCACAAAAACCAATATCAGCATCTCCTGATAGAACAGCTGCTGTTACTTTATCTGCTCCACTTGTTAAAATAAGTTCTACTTCTATTCCTTTTTCTTTAAAAAAACCTTTTTCAATTGCTACATATTGAGGAGCATAAAAAATAGAATGTGTTACTTCAGCTAAAGTAATTTTAGTTATTTTTTCTTTTTGATTATTAAAATCAAATAATACTAATGCAGCAAGAAAAAATATAAAAACACCACATAGTATTCCAATTATAATTTCCTTTTTCATATTTCTCCTTTCACTACGGTATTATATGAAAAAAGGTTTTTTTTGTTAGTTTGTTTATCCGTCCAAATAAAAAGTTCATTTAAAATTTCTCATAATGAACTTTTTCTTCATAGTAATTATTATTGGGTTCTTTTGTTATTTCTGAATATCCTAAGGAGATGGTGGCAAAGACTTGGTAATCTTCTGGAATTTTTAATATTCTTTTTACTTGCGTGCTTTTTTCCATGTTTGGATATTCTCCTATCCAGCATGAAGCAATTCCCAAGTCAGTTGCTTCTAGTAATATATTTTCTACGACTGCTCCACAGTCTGCTTGCCAATATGGACATTCTTCGTTTGCTTTTGAACAGGTAATAATGGCTGCTGCTGCATATTCTAACATATGGGAAAATTTTCCTGTTTCACTTAACCGTTTTAGTGTATCCTTATTTTCTACTACAATTAAATCGTAAGGTTTTAAATTATGAGCAGATGGCGCATTCATACCTGCTTTTAACAACATCTTTATCTTTTCTGGTTCTATTTTTTTATCATTATATTTCCTAATACTTCTTCTTTTATAAATAGTTTCCATATTTTCCTCCTTATTTCAATTTTATCATAAAAAAACTGCACACTATTTATTTCATGCAGTTTTTTTATGATGTTTTTCTCTTATTCGTTTATTTCAATTAGTTCATATTCTCTTGTTCCAAAGCCTAGTTTAGCAGCTGCTTCAACAGTATGTACACCATGAAGAGATTCAATTCTTGCAATTAATTTATCTTTTCCTTCATCTGTTGAATTGTATACTAAATCTAAGCAAGCTTGGTCTACGGCAATAGGATCAGTACTAGCTAAAATCCCAATATCTTTCATACAAGGTGCAGAAGCGTTTCCATCACAATCACAATCTATTGAAATGTTCTTCATAACGTTGATATAGGCAGCATTTCCTTTAAAGTAAGCTACTACACTAGATGCTGCATCTGCCATAGCTTCTAAGAAGCGGTCTTGTTCTGGTAAGTTGTTAAATAGTTCTTTTTGGTCATCTGTTGCTCCGGCAGTATGGATTAATGTTTTTCCAGCTGATGATGCACAACCTATTGATAATTGTTTTAAAGCTCCACCATAACCACCCATGGCATGTCCTTTAAAATGAGATAGTACTAATAAAGAATCGTAGTTTGCTAAGTCTTTTCCTACATAGTTTTTCTTTAGTACTTGTCCATTAGGAATATCTAGTTCCATATCTGGTCCTTCTTCATCTAATAAGTCAAATGGAAAATATTTATCCCATTCATGTTCTTTAATTAATTTTTTATGTTTTTCAGTAGAGTTTCTAGCTCCTTCATAAGCTGTATTACATTCTACTACTGTTCCCTTTACATAATCTACCATATCTTTTACAAATTCTGGTCTTAGATAGTTTTTATTTCCTTGTTCTCCAGAATGCATTTTTACAGCTACTTTTCCTGGTAATTCTTTTCCTAATGCCTTATAAATTTTTACAATATTTGTTGGTGTTATATCTTTAATGAAATATACTTTAGCTTTTTCCATATTATCTCTCCTTTCTCTTATAACTTATCATGTAAAGTAAACTTTAAGTCAAGTTAATTTTCCTAATTTCTTCTATTAAGTGTTCTTTATCTTTTTCATTTGGGTGTGTTTTAGCTTGTTCAAAGTTTTCAAGACTTACTTGTAATTTTCTATCATCTGGATGTTCTTTGATTAGGTCCACATATCTATCTTTTACTGTATCATTCATCTTACCTTGACAAAAAAACACTCCTAGTATTTGGTTTGTTTTGGAAATATATTCTAGTATTCTATTTTTTAATGTTTCATAATATTCTTTACTTCCACCATATCCAGCTGTAAAAAATAAAAATATTTTTTTGTTTTCTAGAGACATTAATAAGTCCTCAATCTTTTTTGTGCAGGTACCTTTTATAATAGGACTTCCTATATATAAAATGTTTATATCTTTTATTGTTTCTTTGGTCGTTTCTTTTATTTTTTCATATATTATATCTTTCTTTTGTTCTTTTATTGTTTGAGCTAAAGATTCTGTGTTTCCACTTAAAGAATCATAAATAATTGCTTCTTTCATACTATCACCTTCTTTTTTATTATACCAAAAAAAATAGAAGAGATTCTCCTATTTAAAATTAATATCAATAATTGCGACTTCTGCTTTGGTACCAACTCTCATATTTGGTCCATATACACCTACTCCACTAGTTACTATATTATGCATATTTCCTTTTTTTAAGTATCCATAAGAATTTTCCCACATTACTTTTGTCGTAATATTTCCAGGAAATAATTGCCCATCATGGGTATGTCCACATAAGTCTAAATCCACTCCTGCTTCTGATAGTTCCTCTAGTTCTCTTGGTTCATGGTCTAAGACAATAATTGGTTTTGTTTTATCTATATTTTTTGTAATTTGTTTTGGTGTTTTTCGTGTCGTTATTCCTCTTCCGGGTTTACTATAATCTGGTCTTCCATATAAATAAAAACTGTCATTTATCCATACCCCTTCATCACGTAATAGAGTAATATTAGCATCTTTTAATAATTCATCCATTCTAACATCACTTTGTTTCTTTTCCCCTTTTTTACTAAATGTAAAACCGGCTAATACCTTTTCTTCTATATCGTGATTACCATATATTGCATAGACTCCATACTTACTTTCTATTTTTCTTAGTTCTTGTTTTATTGCTTTCGGATTATCTAATGCTTCATATTCATTATCATAAATATCCCCAGCGATTACGACAAGGTCTGGTTCTTGTTCATTAATTTTTTCAACCATTCTTTTTACTTGAGGAGTTCCTAAGTTATATCCAAGATGAAGATCAGCTACTAACGCAATTCTTAAGTCATCCATTTTCTCTACTTTTTTATCAATATCTATGGTATAGTTTGTCGTTCTTATGATTCTAGCATTTACTGCTCCCCAGATACTAACTGTTGCGATTATAATAATACAAATTGTTCCAGCGGTTACAAATGTTTTATCACTTCGTACATAGTCTTTTTTTACTTTTTTTACTATCAATCTTATAGCATCAGCGATTAGTACTGTTAAAATTACATATAATAATACTCCTAACCAATAATTACCTAATAATTTCATTACTCTCTCTAAGTTTCCAGCAGGAAGAAGAAATCCTAATAATAATGTACTAGCAAAAAACGTATAAATAATGATGATGAGTGCTCTTACCCATTTGTTTTTAAAGTGTTTATTACAAGTCTGCATCCATCTTAGTAACCATCTGGCTATATAAAAGTTAATTAATATATAAAATGGTGATAAAAATACTGCTATCATGTGATTATCCCTTCTATCTTTCTAGTATTACGGTTTCTATATTTGTTATTCCTTTTCCAACATTTGGTGTATTTTTTGAATAAATATTATCTAATACAAATAAAGCTATTAATATTGTACAAACAATAATTAATTTTTTTCTATTAATCTTTTGAATTACATTATCTAGTAGTGGGGCCAAAATATATACAACAGCAATTCCACCTAGACCAAATACTAGTAATCCTTCTGCACAGATTCTACCATGAAGATTTAAGAAGTATCCACTATAATCCCACCATTTTTGACCGTTATATACAAATTCCAAGTAAACTCCTGTAAAATATTCAATCGTTCCACATAGAATTACTGCTGCTAGAAACTGGTGAAGTGGTTTCGCTCTAAATTTGTTTAATACAGTTAAAATTAAGATACAACCAAAACCATATATTGGTAGCCAAGGCCCTTGCAAAACGCCTCTTTTTACTAATTCCCCATAAGCTATATAATGCGAAATGACTTCCCAAATCCAACCAGCAAAGGAGAATACAAAAAACATTGCTACAAGAGATAAAATAGAATATCTTCGCATATAGTTGATGGTATCTAATTTCTTTCTTTGATGACGTTCTGGAATGGTAAATAAGCGCATTGGATACTCTCTTTGTCTAATTACATTTTTATATGTTTCTAGACGTTGATTATTTCTTTCTTCTTGTTCTTCTTTTTCTCTTTCTTTGGTATCACTTAATGAGATTCCTAAAAATTCTGCTAAAACTTTTCTTATTCCTTTTGGCTTTTCTCTTGTTTCTTTTGGTTTATTTAAAGCAGTTAAAACATCTCCATAGGAATTTTCTAAATCTTCTTTTGTCGCTTTTTGATATAGATATTCATCATTCAATTTTTCTATTCCAGGGGTACCTTCTTCTTTTTTTAGTTTTCTTAGATTAGCATAATACTCTGTCATTGTTGCTACTTTATATGGATTAGAATAAAGAACTTCTGTAATACCTAGTGTGAAAGCTCCTAAAACGCTCCATCCTAAAAAAGAAACTTCTAGTTTAAAACATTCCCATTTATGGCCATCCATCATTTTTCTAGATAGCGTAATGGCATCTAATGATTTAATATTAGGATTTTCTGCTACTATATATGGTACAAGAATATAAGAATATCTTTTTACTACAGCTCCTACAATGGTCAAACACCATAAACTGTAAAAGGCGGTTGTTACAAAACAAGTCCAAGATGTTTTATTCCAACGTTTTATTCGTAATAGAAATAAAAATCGTTGCATTGGAACCTTTTCATAGGTTCTACCCTCTAAAAATATTCTTCTGGTTATTACTTGGTACATATTGACAAAGAAAAACCAAATAACAAAACTTAGTAATAAACTTAAAGCAATGAAAATAAATGATGTAATGTTGGGGTGCCCCACAATTGAATTAATTCCAGCAATAAATGTTACATAAATAGAACCTGAAGAGAAACTGTTAATAATTAAAGCAAAAACACCTCTACTCCTACCTAAAATCTCATTTCCATCTTCAGCATCTTTTTTTATAATTTCTTGATTTGCTTCTTTCACAATTTCTTTTCCTTTTTTAGTATCACCTTGTAGGGTAACAGCTACTGCCTCATCTGATTTTTTTGGTTCTGTAACTACATTTTCTGAAAAAGTTTTCGATGTGGCAAAAGATAAAGAATTGGCAAATTCTGTTCCGATAAAAGAAGCAATTAAGCAAGCTACTAGAAAAATGGCATAATGTTTTTTTAAATTTTTTCTTGCTTTCTTTTTTAGTTTTTTTCTCATATCCGGATTTACTCCTTTGTTTTATTGTTATTTTCATTATACACTATATTCTCTTTTGTTAAAAGTTTTCTCTTTTGCATTTTTCTTTCTCTAACTTAATGACTTTTTCCGCTAGCTATGATATACTTTATTAGACTAGAGTCAGTGAGGTATGTCTATGAGAGTACTTATTTTAGATCAAGAAAAAATTACCCATTTTAATTTACCCAATAAAGTTTCTGGCGTTTATGCTTTTGATTATTTACCAATGGGTTCTAAGATAAAAAGAACCGTCAGTATTGAAGCAAAAGATGATCAATGGATTCTTAAAAGTAATGAGAGTATTAGTATCGTTGATAATGGAATGATTCAACAGTCTGTTATTTTGACACCATATTACTATCAACCTCTTTATATTAACGGAAGACATGATAATATTGGTATTTATTGCATTCCTAACCAGGATGAAAAATTTGGGCGATATGTTATTAATTCCAATTCTATTATTGTTGGTAGTTCTAATGATTGCTCTATTACTTATTCTAACGATTTGATTTTACCACAACATTTTGGAATTACAAAAACTGAAAATGGTTGGTTTATTCAGGCATCTAACGACGTTACTCATTGTACTTATTTAAATGGTAAAAGAGTAATGACTTCTCCTTTAAAAACTGGAGATGTTATATTTGCTTATGGATTAAAGATTATTTGGATGGGAACTTTCTTTCAACTTAGTTATCCTTATGAAGTATTTATTAATTCTACACAAATTAGTGGATATATGGAAGAGTTTTTAGAAGATAATACGAAGTATGACGCTGTTAGTGATGAAGAAGCATCTATTGAATTATATAATGAACATGATTACTTTTTTCATACACCAAGATTAAAGCAATCCGTACAACTTGAGCAAATCAATATAGATGGTCCACCTAATTCACAGATGACCGAAGAAATGCCATTCCTTTTAACGATGGGTTCCACATTAACAATGTTATCTACTTCTGTTGTTACAGGATATACAGCTATTTCTGGTTTAGCAACTGGAGAAAAAGATTTAGGAGATGTAATGCCATCTATCATTATGTGTGCAGCATTACTAATTGGTACTATTTTAATGCCAAGAATTGCTACTATATATCAAAAAAGAAAAAGAAAGCAAAAAGAAAAATTAAGACAAGAAAAATATACAAAATATGTTAAAGATAAAGAAAATGAAATTAATTTAAAATTAGCTAATCAAGCACAAATACTTAGAGATAATAATATTAGTATTGCTGAATGTTATCAATTAGTGTTTGGAAAAAATAGAACTTTTATTTGGAACAGAGAAATTAGAGATGAAGATTTCTTAACAGTACGTTTAGGAATGGGTACTTGTCCAGCAAAATTAGAAATCAAGGCTCCACAGGAACATTTTACTTTAGAAGATGATAATCTAGAGCAATTAGTTTTAGATGTTGTTAAAAAGTCTCATGATTTAGAAAATGTTCCTATTACCTTTTCTTTTTTAGAAAAGAACGTATCAGCATTTATTTGTAATTCTTCTTATAACTTGGAGTTTTTAAATGGTGTATTATTACAGTTATTGACTTATCATAGTTCTTTAGATGTTAAATTAGTATTTTTACTACCTAGAGAAACCAATGATTTTAATTATGCAAGATATGCTCCTCATTGTATAACAGAGGACAAAAGCACGCGATTCTTTGCGACAAATATGGAAGATATTAAGAATATCTCTAATTATATTCAAGCAGATTTTGATAAGAGAAAACAAGATTTTTATGGGCGAACGAACAATACAAGTGATGGTATTCCTAAACAAATTGATCATGATCATGCCTATAAAAACTTCTCCCCTTATTATGTCATTATTACAAACGACTATACAGCTATTAAGGATATCCCTTTAATTCAAAACGTATTAAAAGCAAAAGATAATTTAGGTTTTTCTTTAACAATCATCGATGACTCTTTACAAAGTTTACCAAATGAATGCTCTGCTTTTATTGAAGTGTTAGATAAAGAATGTTGTGTTGTTGAAAAAGAATTAAACAATCAATCACGTTTTTATGCAGATGTTGTTAAAGGAATGGATATGAGAGCTGTTGTTAATAGATTAGCTAATATTCCTATTGCTTATGCTGATGCTAGTGCTGCTTTACCAAATAGTTTAACCTTTCTTGAAATGTATCAAGTGGCTAGAATTGAGCAATTAAATATCTTAAACAAATGGAAAGAAAATGATCCAACTGTTTCTCTTCAAGCGCCTATTGGTGTTCATACTAGTGGAGAGATATTTGAACTTGATTTACATGAAAAAGCACAAGGACCTCATGGATTAATCGCCGGTTCAACTGGTAGTGGTAAATCAGAATTTATTATCACTTACGTATTATCTATGGCTGTTAATTATCATCCTGATGAAGTACAGTTCGTATTAATCGACTATAAGGGTGGTGGATTAGCTGGTGCTTTTGAAAATAGAGAAACAGGTGTTCGTATTCCACATGTTGTTGGTACAATTACTAACTTGGATACGAGTGATATGAATCGTTCTTTGGTATCTATTAATAGTGAATTAAAGAGAAGACAAAGAATGTTTAATGAGGCGAAAAATGAAACCGGTGAAAGTACAATTGATATCTATAAATATCAACATTATTATCGAGAAGGTGTTTTAAAAGAGCCTATTTCTCATTTGTTCATTGTTAGTGATGAGTTTGCTGAGTTAAAAAGCCAACAACCAGAATTTATGAATGAACTTATTTCTACTGCACGTATTGGTCGTTCCTTAGGGGTTCACCTTATTCTAGCAACCCAGAAACCTAGTGGAGTCGTTAATGATCAGATTTGGTCTAATACTAGATTCCGTGTTTGTTTAAAGGTACAAGATCGTAGTGATAGTATGGAAGTTTTGAAAAAACCAGATGCTGCTAGCTTAAAAGAAACTGGTCGGTTCTTCTTACAAGTTGGTTATGATGAATATTTTGATATTGGTCAATCAGGTTGGTCTGGTGCAAAATATATTCCAGCTGATGCTATTATAAAGAAAACAGATTCTTCCATTAAATTTATTAATAATACTGGTAATGTTGTACGTACTGTTGATGATGTTGTGAAAAAGGTAGTAACAAAAGAACATGGAGATCAACTTACTAATATTGTTAAATATTTGGATAATATTGCAAAATCTGAAAATTATACACCACATAAATTGTGGCTTGATAAAATACCAGCTGAGATTTTCTTAAGTGATTTAGAGAAAAAATATGATTATCAAGCAAAAGAGTATTATATTAATCCTGTTATTGGTGAATACGATAATCCTGAAGAACAGATGCAAGGTATCCTAACTCTTGATATTACAAATGCTAATACATTAATCTATGGTATGGCAGATTCAGGAAAAGAAGACCTTATTTCTTCATTAATCTACTCTTCTATTACTCATCATTCTGTTGAGGAAGTTAATTTTTATATTTTGGATTTTGGTGCTGAAACTTTAAAAGCATATTCAAAAGATCCTCATGTTGGTGAGGTATGTACAGCAGATGATGGTGATAAAATTTTGAATATGTTTGTCATGATTGATAAAGAATTAGACAGACGTAAAGAGCTATTTGTAGATTATGGTGGTAGTTATACAAACTATATTGAGAATAGTGGAGAACACTTACCTCTTATTTCTATTATCATTAATAATTATGAAGGCTTTAATGAAACTTTGCCAAAAGTTTCTGATTTAATCGTATCTTTATATCGTGATAGTTTAAAATATGGTATTTCCTTTGTAGTAGTTGCTGGTAGTGCTAATAGTTTTAGAGTCCGTTTAGCTGAATACTTTAGTAATAAGTTATGTTTACAAATGGCTAATGATGGTGACTATCGTAGTATTTTAATGTGTGCTAGAAACTTAGTGCCTGCTAAAATATATGGACGTGGTATTACTGGTATTGGAGATTTAAAATATGAATTCCAAACTGCTTATATTTGTAAAAGAAGTGATATTACTAATCAAATAAAAGAAACTGTTACTAAAATTAGTAGTGAAGCTACTTCACATGCTCCTAAAGTTCCAGTTTTACCTAAAGTTGTTACATTAAATCATGTTATTGATTCTATTCAAGGATTGTCTCACGTACCTATTGGTATAGAAATGAATAGTAAATTACCATATACTTATGATTTAACTCACGATAAGGCTCATGCCTTTATCTATGATACTTTCCAGACAACAGAGACTTTCTTCTATGCTTTCTTCAAAATACTAAAATCAATTCCTTCTACTAAGCTAAGAGTACTTGATGTAAAAAATATGTTTGATGTTGCTCAAATGCCAGTAGATTATTATAATGATAAAATTGCCTCTGTAATTAAAGCATTTATTGATGAGATGAAAAATCAAGAATATGAACAGATTAAGAGAATTTACTTTATTCATGGCGCTGCTAAATTAAAATCTTGTTTTGATACTAATACAATGCCTATTTATCAAGAATTCTTTAAGTTGTTGTCTGAAGTTGACAATACTATAGTTATATTATCTGATGAGTATGAAGATTACAAAACGCTTCAACTTGAAACTTGGTATCGTGACTTAGTATCTTCTTCATACGGTGTGTGGTTTGGTACTGGTATTGGTAATCAATTAGTATTTAAATTACCTGGATTATCTATGGATATTAGAAATGCTAATTATCCAGATATGGCTTTTGCTATTGAAGATGGTAATGCTATTCCTATTAAGAAAGTTACAAATTCTAAGGAGGAAGATGAAAGTGAAAAATAAAGTTTTAGTTGAATTAATTGTACCAGAAATAGAAGTTGCTTATGACGTTTATTTACCTATTAATAAACGTATTGGTAATATAATTTGTTTACTTAATAAAAGTATTGCAGAAATGACTAATGGTGCTTATGTTGGAAGTAATAAAAATGCTTTATATAACCGTTATACAAACGAAAAGTATCATGTTAATGATTTACTATATAATACTAATATACGTAATGGTACAACGCTAATATTGCTTTAAGTCATACTATATAGGTATGACTTTTTTTATGCAAAAAAAAATGATAGAATTTTTTCTATCATTTATTTTCTTTCTATTTTTACGACTTCTAGTGAATTAATATTTTTTTCTATTGTGGATAGAACTCCATCATAGTTTTGATTACTATTTTGAATCCAACTTTTTGTTTGTGAGCAAGATTGACTCATAGAACTAAGTTTTCCATTAATAGACCTAAGATATGAAATATAGGCACAGTCTGATGGTATTCTAGCTCCTGAAATTGAATTTCTGGCATTATTGAAATTTGCTATTGCTCTATCTAGTGCTGGAACTACACTTCTACTTAAACCTGAGTAGTCAAATTTAATTTTTGTCATATGATATTTTTATTAGAAGCGATTTCTAAATCGTTTGCTCCTTGTTTTAGTATATTACCATATTTCTGTAGTTCTTTTCCTAGAGCAACATAATCAGCTTTATTTTTTCTACATATTTCAATAAATTTACTAGCACTTTTTCCATACCATTCATCATTTTCTGATACTTTTTCAAGTCTGTTAAATAACGATTCTATTGTTGTTTGATATTCTTTTGTTAATTCTGTAATGTTATTTCCACACTCTCTTACTCTATATGTATCTACTGACATGTCCGCCATACTATCACCTCTCTGAAGCTTCTCTTATTTCAGCTTCTTGGATTTGATTATTTAGTAATCGAATTTTATTTTCTATCCAAGGAATTACTTGGTTTCTTAATGTCATTATGATTTGATTTGCATCAGCTGCAACACTACCAATTTTATTATGATCAGCTGTAACATCATTTACAACATAATAAGAATTGATACTATTACAATCTCTCATTGCATTGTATCCATTGTTTAAATATATTAATGTTGTATTTATGCTGTTTAATAATGAATAGTATTGTTGCTTTTTTACTCTCAAACTATATGAAGACATAAATTAATTCCTCTCTTTTATTATTCAGTATATCTTTGGAAGCTTCCTTCAAGTTCTCCAGCTTGAGACTTGATGTCGCTAGCCATAGTCGTATCTTTCTCTTGATAAGCTTTGTAAACTTCATCAAGTTTTTGATTAAATTTCAATAAATTACTGATTACACATTCGCATGCAGTACATACAGCTTCAACGAATGCTGTTACTGATGCAGCATATTCTCCTTTAAATGCTTGTGTTGTGTCTGCAGTTGTTTTTACTTCTTGTAAATGTTGATTTAATTTATCAACATATTCTCTTATTGCTTGTTGCATAGCTGGTACTTGTGCACCATTAATACCTACAACATCGCCTTGTAATATGGCACCAGCTGCTGCTCCAGCTCTACCAATTACTGATTCAAATAAGCTTTGCGCATTACTAGTAAGACTTTGAATTGTTGAATTAACATCCCAAGCAACTTTTTGCGCAGCTGTACTTAATGTTCCCATAATTTCCTCCTATATTTTATTCAAGTGGTACCATTTCATTATCTTGGTTTGCCCAAGATTCTTCGATTGCAGCAAATTGACCTTCTAATGTACCTTTTAAAGATTCAATTCCTTGCGCAGTAGTTTCAACAGCTTTTTGTAAGTTACTTACAAAGTTTAACTCTGCTTGACCTTGCCATCCTGCTTCTAGTGCTGTTCTGATTCCATTAATCTCTCTTAATAAATTACATGTGTCTGTGATAGCTTTAGTGTTAAGTTCTGCAACATATGCTGCTGCTCCAGTGCGGCTATATCCTTCAGTTAATTCTCCAATACCTAATCCGCCCATTTTTTCACCTCCCATTATTTTTTATCTGGTATTTCTACCATACCAGCATTTTTGTTAATTTGACTTGCTAAATCTTTTGAGAAATCAATTGTTTTTTGTTTCGTAGCAATTAATAACTCTGTGATTTTTACAAGGTTATCATTAACAATTGGAAACATGGCTTTTTGATTATTAAATTTTGCTGTTAGGGTTCTTCCTGCTGAAGTATTTAATATTGTTGATACCTGATCCATTTCATTGGTTATATTGTTAAATATATTATTTATCTTTTCAATATAATCATATAAATCAAGCACTAACTTATCAATTTTATCTTCAGAGATACCAATAGTGTTTTGTTCCATACCATGACTCCTATCTACAGGTAACTACCCTGTTATCTTACTTGTATCATATTTTTTTTCTTTTTCCTAGTTTATTTCTATAATTTGTCACTTTATTTACAAAAAAAATAGTAGTTTACACTACTATTTTTGATAGGATCCTGAGTTATAGGCTTCATTTGTTGCTCGTAAACTTGCGCTTGCTCTATCGGATACTTCTTCCATTCTTTCAATAATAAAATCTTTTTTGGCACTATCGATTGATAATTTTTCTGCATTTTCTTGGGTAGGTGTATATGTATTAAATCTTTCTGTTACATCTTCTATTGTTAAACCATTACTATCTGCTAAACTTTGGAAGAAATTATCTTGAACCCCTACATAATAATCCATAAAGTCTTGATTATGATCTAGTTTTTCAGCATTGGCACAATCTAAGTGACTATTAATATCTCCTTCAAAAGCTCTTATTAAGTAGAAGGTATCATCTATCGTTGTTGGATGTTGTTCTAGGTAGTTTGATAAGTTTTCGTAAAACTTCTTTGTTAGAGTTTCACAAACTGATACTTTGAAGTCTCTTTGTAATTGTACTAACTCATCTTCTGATGCAAGTTCTCCATATACTGGATTATATTGAGCATAGAAGTCATCTCTTTCATTTTGCAATACATCAATTGTATACATCATTTTTATTAATTCTTCTCGTTCTGCTTCACTATCACAACCAAATTGTTCAAATAATTTTTCAGGGTCTTTTTGGAAACATAAATATTCCGTAGTATTAGCCGCTACATTATCATCTAGAATGGTTGCCATACTAATACTGTCTAAATAAGATACTAAATATTGATATGTAATTGGTCCGTTTCCAGTTTGGTTATCCATTGTCTCTTCTGCAGATGCTTCATAAAACCATTGCCAATTTAAAGGATTTACACTTAATTCTCCGTATTCTCTACTAACACCTACTTGAATATTATTATCTTTTAGATTATCTTCACAACTTTTTTGAATTAAATGTTTTGCTTCGTGTATCAATACATCACGTTTGGCATCTCTATCTTGATCCATTAACTGAACAACATCAAGCATGTTTGGTGAAACAACAAGACAATCATCGTTATTTACATAGGCATTACTTGTTGAAGGTGATGAAAACATTTTTAGGTTTCCAACAACACAGCGTAATTCGTCCATGTTAATTTCTACTGGTGAGTTTGCTATTTCATAGTTTAACGCTTCCGCTATTACTTCACTAATTGCATTAATTTCACTAGTACTTAATTCATTTAAACTAGCTTTTCTATATCCACTTATTGTATCTGAATTTAAATATGCCTCATTGTTTTTTAATACAGCATCCGTAATTGTTTGGGCATCAAATAAACCTTCACTATTTAAATTAATAGAATGTGTATGTGTTGTTATAGTTTGACGTGGATGTGTATTGGCATAATTTAGAGCTTGTGGTATTTGATAGAATTCTTCATACGTATATGGTGTTGCTAATTGACTAAGATAAGCTTGGAATTCACTATTCTCTCCATTTGTCATTTGCACTACTGTATTATCATATTCTCTACTAGGTGTTTCTTCTAATGTTATTTGTGGTATTTCTTCTTCATAAGTTTGTGTGTATGCTGTACTTTGTGTTAAATCTGGAGCTGTTTCTGCCTTTTTAGTTCCACAGCCTGGAAAAAATGCTAATCCTGCTACTAATGTTCCTACTAATAAATATTTTGTTTTAAACTTCTTTAATTTAGATAATAACTTATCGTTTATAAAATTTAATCTCATTCCTATTCCCCCTCTTTATGTTGCTATATTATACTACAAAATCGTCTATTTGTCAATTTGATTTTAGACACAAAAAAGATAGTTTCATTTTGAAACTACCTTTTTTATTTTAAAACATTTTTTAATACAATTGTTTTGATACGAGACATTTCTTGAAGTGTTGTTGCAATACCTTCATTACCAATTCCAGAATGTTTCCATCCTCCAAATGGCATTTCTGCAGAACGGAAGAAACTAGAACCGTTAATTACAGCTCCTCCTACTTCTAATTGTTCTGCTACTTTCATAGCCTTGTTAATGTCTTTTGTGATGATATTACCACATAATCCAAAACTTGATTGATTAGCAATGTCAATTGCTTCTTCGATATCATCAAATCCACATATAGGAATAACAGGTCCAAATACTTCCATATCTTTCATAATGTCCATATCTCTTGTTACATTAATTAGTACAGCTGGTTCATAATATGCTCCGTTACGACGGCCACCAAAAATAAGTTTTGCTCCTTGTTCTACAGTCTTATTTACTTGTTCTTCAACACGGCGTGCCGCACGTTCATTAATTAAGCATCCAATTTCTGTATCTTCATTCATTGGATTTCCAATACGCATTTTACTAATTCTTTCCATTACTCTTTGTGTAAATTCTTCTTTAATATCATTGTGTACTAAGAAACGTTTACTTGCACAGCATACTTGTCCAGTGTTATATAAACGTCCCCAGACCATTTCTTCAATTGCTAAATCTAAGTCTCCATCTTTATCTAAAATAAATGCATCATTTCCACCTAATTCTAACATTACATGAGTTAGATTTTGACTTGCTGTTGCCATTGTTTCCATACCTACAGCAGTTGATCCTGTTACACTTACTAAGTGTACTCCTTTATGTCTTGCTAGAGCTTGTCCTGTAGTTGGTCCATCTCCTGATAAGCAACTTATAACGCCATCTGGCACTCCTGCTTCTTTTAATAATAAGCAATATCTATGTAATGTTAATGGATTATAAGTTGATGGTTTTACAATGACAGCATTTCCCATAATTAATGCACTAGGTACTTTTTGTCCAAATAAATCACTTGGAAAATTGAATGGAATAATACATGCTACTACTCCTAATGGTTGTCTTATTGTAAATTGAACTGTATTTTCTTGTCCTGGCTCACTACCTGTTGGAATATTAATTCCATATAGGTGTTTCGCTCTTTCTACATATCCATAAACAAAGTTTCTGATATTACCAATTTCTGTTCTTGCTTCCTTAATTGGTTTTCCAGTTTCTTTACATAGTAGAACAGCTAAGTCTTCTTTATCTCTTTCTACTAAATCTACAAATTTTTCAAGAATACGACCACGTTCGTGTAATGGCACTTTTGCCCAGGCTTTTTGTGCTTCTACTGCTGCTGTTACTGCTATATCTACATCTTCTTCAGTAGAGTTTGGTACAGTATCGATAAGTTCACCTGTCGCTGGATTTGTAACCTCTATTACTGCTTGGTTACTAGCATCCATATTCATTCCTTTTACTAAATTCTTCATTCATACCTCCTAATTTTTACCGAATGCGGTAAATGATAACATTAATCCACCACAGATATTAGCTGAGTGTTCATCATATCCATATTCACCAAAAGTAAAGATTGTAATGAATGGTACGCCTTTTGCTTCTTTAACTAATTGTTTATGTACTTCACCAATACGGTCACCAATTCCTAATTTTCTTCCACCACAGTGTACTAAGAAATAAGCAGCTGGCTCTGTATATAATTGTTTTTTAACATCTTTTAATGTGTTTCCAGTAGAATCTATCAATTCATCAACTGTTGCTTCCAATTGAATAATTGCAGTTCCTGGAACAGCTTTATTTCCTAAAGTAATAGTGTCATCTGTTACTGTTTTTGTTCCTTCATCGTTACCAAACATTGGATGACGAATTACTGTTAAATTTCCTAGTGGATCTTTTACTCCTAATGGACGAGTAATTGATGCTACTAAAAGGTTTTGTCCTTGTAATTGTGATGGTGTTGTATTAATCCAACTTGCATATTTTTTAAGAGCAGATACTCCATCAATAGATACTAAAGTACGGTTGTTTTTAACTTCTGTAATTAAGCCTACATTATTTGTTTCTCTGTATGCTCCTGTATATGAAGTAACAATTTCATTATCAGTATAGAAGAATGCTACTGCTACTCCATCACTAAATACTTTATCATTACAGAAAATTTTCCATTTTCCTTCTACTGTATCATCAGCAGCACTTCCTCCAAACATAGGAACTCTACCAATAACATCTTGAATACCCATTAAATAATCTTCTTCTTCTTTTGGACTTGCAACCATATAGAAATATGCTGGAGCTCGTGTAGTCTTAGCATTTTCAACTGCTTCGATAGCTACTTTTCTACCAATTGCACGGGCATCCTTTCCTGCTTCATGACATGCAACTCCAACTGTCATATCTTTGTCATCTAACATCATCATTCCTGAAAAACCATGATCTGATGAAATGACACCTTCTGGTACCATAATAGCTCCACTACTGGTACAACCAATAATTGGAGCATCTGTTACACTTCTTGCACCTTTTACTACTTCTTTTACATCACATAAAACGGAAGTATATAACATTCCTAGTTTAGGATGTCTCATATCATGTGATGCGATTTTGGCAGTTTCAGCACCTGATTTGAAACTGTCCACGTCAATACTAAATCCTGTTTTTGCTTTTAACATTTTACCTCTTTCCTTTCTTTTTATTCATAAGCTTCTTGATAGATAGCTAAGATGTCTTCTTTAGTTACTTCTCTTGGATTTCCTGGTGTACATGCATCATGTAGTGCTTGTTCTGCTAATGTTGGTAACATTTCTTTTGGAATTCCAATCTCTTTTAATGTTTGTGGAATTTTTAATTCAATTGCTAACTGTTGTACAGCGTCTGCAACTTTGTTTACTGCTTCTTCATCACTTAATCCCGTCATATCTAAGCCAAATGCTGTTCCCATATTTCTGAATAGTTCTGGGCATACTTTTCCGTTGAATCTTAATACATGTGGTAAAAGTAAGGCATTAGCTAACCCATGAGGTGTATCAAAGTATGCACCTAGTGAATGTGCCATTGAATGAACAATTCCTAGACCAACATTTGAAAATCCCATTCCAGCTATATATTGAGCATAGCCTATTTTATCAACTGCATCTTCATCTTTATCATTTGCAGCTTTTGCCAAGTTTTTATAAATTAATGACATTGCATTAATATGGAACATATCTGTCATTAACCATGCTGCTTTTGTAATATATCCTTCCATAGCATGTGTTAAAGCATCCATTCCAGTAGTTGCTGCAATCTTTTGTGGCATTCCTTGCATTAAATCTGGATCAATAATTGCTACAACTGGAATGTCATGTGGATCTACACATACCATTTTTTTTGTTCTTTTTTCATCTGTAATTACATAGTTGATAGTAACTTCTGCTGCTGTTCCTGCAGTGGTTGGCAATGCAAATAATGGCATCGCTTTATTTTTGGTTGTAGCAGTTTCTAGACTTACTACGTCTTCATGTTCTGGGTTTGTCATGATAACAGCGATTGCTTTTGCTGTGTCAATTGAACTTCCTCCACCAACTGCAACCACGCAATCTACGTTATTTTCTTTTGCAACTTTTAGTCCATCTTGTACGTTTTTTACGGATGGATTAGGATGAATATCGCTAAATACTATATATTCAACGTTATCCTTTTCAAGTGCTTTCATTACTAGGTCGACAGTGCCTGTTTTTAATAATCCGTTATCTGTGACTAATAATGCTTTATGAAAATTTCTAGCTTTTATTTCTTCTGATAATTTTACTCTAGAACCACGTCCAAAGTATGATGTTTCATTTAGTATTATTCTATTAATCATTTAACTAGCCTCCCTATCGTAATAATTATAACATATTTTTTGTTTATAAAAAAAGACTTTTCTTGATTACAAAAGAAAAAAGTATCGTGTTTGATACTTTTTTGTAAACCTTTATTCTAAAGTAGCACTTGAAGTACTATTTAATGATAAATCTGCAATTCTTCCATCTAAATATGCATAATATCCTGCGGCTGCTATCATAGTTGCATTATCTGTGCAATATTTCATAGGTGGAATTGATATTTCTACATTCATTTCTTGACCTAATTTTTCAATTTCTGATCTTAAGCCTTTATTAGCTGCCACTCCTCCAGCAACAATGAGATATTTTATATTTTTGTCTTCTACTGCTTTTTTCGTTTTATTTATTACAGATTCTACTGCTACTTTTTGGAAAGAAGTTGCTAAATCTTCTTTATTTAATTTATTTCCTCTTTGTTCTTCATTATGTGCTAAGTTTATCACGGCACTTTTTAAGCCACTGAATGAGAAATTATAGCTATCATCATGTAAGGGAATTGGTAATTTATAAGTTTGTTTCCCTGTTGCTGCTAATCGATCCAACTTTGGTCCTCCAGGATATTCTAGGCCGATGACTCTAGCTACTTTGTCATAACATTCTCCAATGGCATCATCTAAGGTACCACCAAGTTTTTTAAATTTATAATGGTCTGTCATTTCGATTAATTCAGTATGTCCGCCACTTACAACTAAAGCTAATAGAGGAAATTTAAATGGTCTTACAAGACTGTTTGCGTAAATATGACCTGCAATATGATGAACAGGTATTAATGGTTTTTGATATAACCAAGCTAATGTTTTAGCTGCTTCTAAACCAATTAATAGTGAACCAATTAATCCAGGTCCATATGTTATAGCGATGGCATCTACTTCATCCATTGACATTTCTGCTTTTTCTAAGCATTCCTCTAAAACGATAGTAATATTTTTTACATGATGACGACTGGCAATTTCTGGTACAACTCCTCCAAAATCCTTGTGAACATCAATCTGGGATGATATTACAGTTGCAATTTCTTCTGTACCGTTTTTTACGATAGAAGCACTTGTTTCATCACAGCTACTTTCAATTCCTAAAATGTATATATCTTTTTTTTCTTGCATTTCCACCACTCTTTTCATTTCTTCCTTATTTTATCATAAAACAGGATTTTTTCATAGTTTTAGCAAGCAATTTGTGGTTTCATTTGCAATACTTTTGCGGAAGGCGTTATTATTGCTCTTGTATTTTTATCTGCATATACCGCATTTCCTTTTGATATTAATCCAATTCCTTCCTTTAATGGTTTCCACATATGTAATCTGTAATCACCTGTCGTTTCTGTTACATCTACCCATTCGGCAATTATTGTATCATCTTCTGTACAAATTTCCATTCCTGCTTGCGCCATTAACCATTCTGAATTCGAATTAATTAAATCTGTTCTCGCATATACCAAATCAATATTCTTTTTTTGGGCATAATCAATCGCATAATGAATTAAAGTTCTGCACGCCCCTTTCCCCCTATATTCAGGGATTGTAGATAAGCCATAAAAATATAAATTACTTGGCGTTTTATCCTGAGAGAAAAACTCCACCGTTTCATTTGGATAGTCATATATGCAACCATTCATAGATACAGGTCTTTTCTTTTCATCTAGATATAAAAATAGAATTCCCTTTTTATCATATAAAGCAAGTTCTTCCTTAGCTGCTTCTTCATCAATAATTTCTCCATATTGTTCTTCAAATGATTTTAATAATGGTAATAGTATTTTGGCATTTTCCTCACTATATTTCATTGTTGCTATAAAGCAACCATTATCTAGGCATTGCAAAATATCAAATGATGTATTTTCATTTTTTATTAATTGCATTTCTGTCTTTGGTTTTTGTATCATTTTAATCATCCTCCTTTAATATTTCTTCCCATATACAATACATTTTTAATAAACTTTCTTTTTCTACATACTCTTTTGGTGCATGAGCATAACCACCACTTGGATTTGTTAAAATTGTTGGTATTTTCTTGTCTGAAAAGTAGATAGCGTCACTTGTTGCTTCACTTGAAACAATTTCTGGGTACTTTCCTAATATTTTTTTACTAATCTCTATATATTTTTTTACATTTTTATTTTCTAAATCTGTTTTAAATAAACTTCCAGCATGAATTGTTTTTATTTCTAGTTTTTTGTTTAGTGACTTTATATAGTTTAAAATGCTTTCTTTAGAATCTTCTGACGTATGACGAATATCGATATACATAGTTGCAGTCGCTGCTACGCTATTTAAGGCTTCTCCTCCTTTTATCATCGATAAGTTTACTGAAGTTTTGTAGTCATCAGATGAGGTTGGTAGTGGATATTTTTCAATTATTTTTTGATATATTCCATATAGAACTAAAATTGCATTTTCTCCATTGTAAGGTTGAGAGGCATGAGCTGATTTTGTTTTTATTGAAATTTCTAATTGAAGTTGTCCTTTTTCCTCTTTTACAATTTGTAAATTTTTTCCACCATCTGGAACTATTGCAAAATCTGTATTATAAATTGTTAATAATTGTTTTGCACAGTTTCCTGTAATTTCTTCGTCTGATGTAATAAATAAAGCTACTTTCTTGGTAGTATTTAGATTTTTAAATAATTCAATTGCAGTTGCGACACTTCCTTTCATGTCAAAAGAGCCGCGTCCTTTTATTTCTTTTTCGATTTCTATGCATTCATATTTCTCAGCTGGTACCACATCAATATGAGTGCAGAATACGATATCTAAATTTTTTGATGTTGTATTGGCAATTACAATTGCTTTCTTTCCAGAAAATTCGTATTCTTTTATTTTTAGTTGTTCTGGCATTTCTCCTTTAATGTAATTAAATATTTTTTCAAATTCTAATTCATTTTTATCCGTAGTTTGATAAGACATTAATTCTTTTAAAATTGTAATGATATTATTTAGTTTATTATTCATTGTTTTCCTCCTATTTTTTAAAATACAAAAAGACCTATGCTTGTATTGCATAGGTCTCATCTATTACCATATATGATAATCCTTTATGACTTCCGCAGATACAAGCACGACAATAACACTTGCATCTGCGATTTTTTTATCGCGTCCTCAAGTGTCTTCGCAATCTACGTCTACGGATAATATTAGTCATAAGTAAAATCATATATATCCTTCCTTTCTTTTTTCCACACCAAATGTGTGTATGCTGATTTTATCAAAGATTTTCTATTTTGTCAAACATTTTAAAATTAAAAGAGCAAGATTCTCTATCTATCTTGCTCTCTTTCCATTAATATTCCATCTATACCTTGATAATATCCTTTTCGCATTGCTTTTTCCTTAAAATTAAATTTCTTGTATAAATTAATCGCTGGTATATTATCTTTTTTTACTTCTAAAGTAATATTTTTATCCACAAGTTCTATCATTTTTTTTAGTAGTTTTGTGGCTTTTCCACAGTTTCTGTTGAAAACTTTTACTTCTATCTGATTAATTTCTGCTCTTTCATAGATATCACTGTAGTATAAATAAGCAATAATTTTATCATTTTCAACATCAATTAAATAATGACCAAACGGATTGTTTTCTAAATCTGTTTTAATATTTTCTTTAGGTAAGAATTTGTCATTAGGAAGTTTATTAATTTCTTCTATTTTATCAATCTTATGCAACATGTTTTTTACTTTCTTCCGCTTCGGTAAGTTTTAAGTAATTTGGATTTACAGCGTGTGGATTGCAGTCTTTTTTATCCTTATATTTCTTTACAATTTCTAAAATATTAGGACTGTATGCTTCTATTTTTTTATAATCCACTTTAATTAAATCTTTATCATTTGTAATTACTTTATAAGAATCTAATTTATTCAACTCACTTTGTAATTTTTCATAGGTAATGTAAGTTGGAGCTAAATACTCTTCCTCATTTTTTCCATATATCGCTGCATAACAATATCCTCTTCTAGCATCTATCATAGGTACCTTAATCTCGTCATTTGTTGTTGATGTTGCCATTGCTTCTAAAGCAGTAATTGTTGTGATTGGTACTTTTAAGCTCCATGCATAAACTTTCGCTATTGTAATTCCTATTCTAATACCTGTAAATGAACCAGGACCATTTACGACAATTATTTTTTTTATATCTTTTGGTGTAATTCCAGTATTTTCAAACATAGATACAATTTCTGGTAGAGCTACTTGAGATAAATCATGCCCATACTCTTTTTTTATTTCTGTTACTAGTTTGTCTTTATCCACAATTCCTGTGTATAAAAAGTTTGATGATGTATCAATGTACAATATCATACAATCGCCTCACATAATTCTTCATATTTCTTTCCGTGAGGAATTAATGTAATCGTTCTTTTATTTTCATCTTCTGATGAATTTTTAATTTTAATATCCAATCTTTTTTCTGGTAAGTAATCAGGAATCATATCTGCCCATTCAATGATGGTAATACCACCACGAGTATAATATTCTTCAATTCCTAAATCTTCTACTTTTCCGTCTAAACGATATACATCCATATGGTATAAAGGTAATTCTCCTGATGTATATTCCTTAATAATGTTAAATGTTGGAGAGGTAATTTCTTCTTTTACTTCAAGTGCTTCTGCAAAGCCTTTTGTAAATAATGTTTTTCCACTACCCAAGTCTCCTTCTAGGCAAATCACCATGTTTGGAAATTTCTCTGATTCAATATTTTGTGCTAATTCAATTGTATCTTCTTCTGAATAAGTTGTTACTTTATAATCCATATTTCTTCACCCATTTTTTATTATACCAAAAAAAAAGAGTTATACAACTCTTATTCCTTAATTTTTCTTTAGTTGTCACTTTCTTTGCTTCCAGCAATGGAAATATTGTTGATTAATAGACATGGAGAACCAACACTTTCTTTTGTAAATATTACTTCATTGCTGATGTCCTCTACTTGTGTAAACAACTCATAAATTGTTGTTGTCATAATAGATGGAACGATTCCACATTTTATTTTTCCATCTTTTATTATAAATCCAAAGATTTGTAGAGAAATTGTTCCCGTATTTTTATTTATTGCTGTTTCCATAGATCCCATACAGTCTGTAATATATAGACCATCATTTAGTTCTTTTAATAATTCATCAAAACTTTTATTTCCAGGTTTAATATACATATTTTTTGTAGATATACTTTGATATCCATTTCCTGTTGTCTTTTTATTTTGTTCTTTTGCTTCTTTTATATTATATAAATATGTTTTTAAAACACCATTTTTAATTATCTCTTTTCTAGTTGTTGGAGTACCTTCATCATCAAACTTTGTCATTCCTGGATATTTGGTATCTCTAGGATCCTCTATTATTGTAATTTTGTCAGAAAAAATATTAGCATTTAGTTTATTTTCTAAACATGATAATTTTTGACGTATTGAATCTGCTGATATCATGCTAATCATATTTGATAAGATGACAGACATTACTGTCGAATCAATAATCATATTATATTTTTTTGTTTGTAATGGCTCTTTTTTGGCTTGCATAATAGCCATTTCTATATCTTTCTTTAGATTATATTCCATATCAAGCTCTTCTTTAGTTGTCTTTAAATATACTCTATCATAATCATTTACACCATCTTCTGATGAAACTGTAATCTCTGGAACAAATCTATATTTGTGAGACTCTGTCTCTAGATTTACTCCATTACTATTGAAAATATGTTTTTTAGTATAAATTTCTTCATAAAATAATTTTAAATCTTTTACTTCACTATAATTTTTTCGTATATTATCTAATTTCTTTAATACTTCTAAATCTTTATTCATTTCAATCTGAGGAGTGTTTGCTATTTCATTATTATTTTTCGTATCTTTTAGATAATCATCTTGATATTTTGAATCGGTAATTGTTGCTTCAGTAACTAATAAATCTAGGATACTTTCATCTAAATACTCGGAATCTGCTTTTACTGTTTTACCATTATATTCTGCTTTTATTTGATATCCCACATGTTGAGATATTTCAAAAGTTTCTAGTTTTTTATTTATTAATTCTATTTGCCCTAAATTACTTGTTTTTTCCACAATTTGAATATTTGTTATATTTTTTTCTTTCGCTTTTTTTATAAATTCTTGATTTGTCATTATGCCTTACCTCCTACTAAGATTTTAGATACCTTAATGGTTGGTTGACCGATAGTAACATAGATAGATCCACTTTTACTTCCACAATAACCACTTTCAAGTTTTAAATCAGAAGAAATCATTTCAACATTTTTTAAAATGTCTTTACTATTTCCTATTAGTGTTATACCTTTTATCATTTTGGTTAATTTTCCATTTTCTATTAATCTAGCTGTTGCGACTGCAAAATTAAAATCACCTGTTGCTGGATTAACACTTCCTCCTGACATTCTTTGACAATAAACACCAAGTTTAATACTTTTAATCATATCTTCTACTTTATCTGTTCCTGGTTTAAGGTATGTATTACTCATTCTTGAAGTTGGGGCGTATTGATAACTTTCTCTTCGTCCACAACCATTTGATGTCATATTCATTGTTTTTTCATGAATTTTATCTACAAGGAAATTTTTTAATACCCCATTTTCAATTAAAATATTCTTTTTTGTTCTATTTCCTTCATCATCTATTAAATTGCTGCCCCAAGCATTTGGTATTGTTCCATCATCAATCAATGTTACCTGAGGAGCTGCAACAACATTTCCTAGGTCGTTAGAAAAAACAGATATTTTTGGTGCAACACTTGTTGCTTCTAGTCCATGCCCACATGCTTCATGAAAAATAACCGCACCAAATCCAGAATTAAGTACTATTGGTAGTTCTCCTCCCTTAAAATCAATTGCATCTAATTTTTCTATTGTGGTACGAGCTGTTTCTAGACTTTTAGATTCTAAATCTTCTTTCAATATTTCATATCCTTGACCCTGTCCATAACAATAAAACTCATTGGCTTTTGTTTTTTTATTGTCAGCATACACATTACATAAATATCTTGTAATACAATGTTTAGATTTAATATATTTACCATTAGAATTTGCAACTAAAAAGTCTTTATCATCCTCAAGTAACGATACTGATACTTGAGATATTAATTTTGAAACTTTTCTTATCTTTTTATCCATATCTAGTAAATATTCTTTCTTCTTTTCTATTGGAAAATTATCATGAGGAATTTCAATTTCAGGATAAACTTCTTCTAAATCATTAAGCTTAACTTTTGTATCACTTTTACCTTTTAAATTTGAGATTAAATTTTTAATTACTTTTTCAATGTTGGCATATGTTAAAACATTGGTAGAAGTATAATAATAGTCATTATCTTTTATTATTCTAATACCAATCCCTTTTGTATTAAATGTATTCATACCATCCAACATGGAATTTAAAACATTAAATCTTGTTGTTTTACCATTTTCTTCATAAATTTCCGCAAAGTCTGCACCTGTAGACATTGCTAAAGAAAGTAGTTTTTCATAATCTTTTTTTTCCATAAAATCACCTAGTTAATATTATAGCATAATTGTTTGCAAAGAAAAAAGAGCTCATCTTTCTAATTTGCTCTTTTTTTTCACAAAAAAAATTCTTGGCAACTTCCTATCTTCGCTTACACTATTGTCGGCGTTAAGTGGCTTAACTTCT